>CAZWDK010000285.1:0-4090 GCA_964633095.1 uncultured Polaromonas sp.
CTGGCGCACCAGGTCGGGCAGCAGGTAGGGGCCAATCGTGTAGATCACGCCCAGCCGCAGCGCGCCGGCCAGCGGGTCCTTGCCGCGCTTGGCAATTTCGCGAATGTTGTCGGCCTGCTCCAGCACACTTTGCGCCTGCCGCACGATCTCTTCGCCCAGCGGCGTCACGGTGATTTCATTGGCGTTGCGCTCAAACAGCTTGACCTGCAGCTCTTCCTCGAGCTTCTTGATGGCGACGCTGAGCGTGGGCTGCGAGACATGGCAGGCTTCGGCCCCCTTGCCAAAATGCTTTTCTCGGGCCACGGCGACGATGTATTTGAGTTCGGTCAGCGTCATGGGCTTATTGTCCTGCTTTTCGCGCTGGGGAATGACAAGCTGCGATGGTTGAGGTCGTTTCTGATTTTGTCGTTTTGCCCTTCACGACCAGGCCGGGTTTGGGGCAAGGAAATCGGGATCGGGGAACCCGTCACTTGAACGCCAAACCACAGCTCAAGCCTTCAAAAACTCAGCCTTCCCCCCCAGCCAACGCTGAATATGCCGCTGCGCCAGCCCGGCATGCCGGTCCAGCATCAGCGGCGCCACCTCCCGCGCCCAGGCCAGCAGTTCGGCATCGGTCGTCAAATCGGCAAAACGCAGCAAGGGCGCACCCGACTGGCGCGCCCCCAAAAACTCGCCCGGCCCGCGTATCTCCAGATCACGCCGGGCGATTTCAAAGCCGTCATGGGTCTCCACCATGGCCCTGAGGCGCGCCCGGGCGACCTCCCCCAGCCTTGGTGCGTCGCCGGTGGAATACAGCAGCACGCAGGCCGAGGCCGCCGCGCCGCGCCCGACCCGGCCGCGCAGCTGGTGCAGCTGGCTCAGCCCAAAGCGCTCGGCATGCTCGATCACCATCAGCGAGGCGTTGGGCACGTCCACGCCCACCTCGATCACGGTGGTGCTGACCAGCACGCCCATCACGCCGTCGATGAACAGGCTCATGACGGCTTTTTTCTCGGCCACCGGCATGCGCGAATGCAGCAGGCCCACCCCGACGCCCGGCAGCGCGCGGCTCAGGGCTTCATGGGTTTCGGTGGCGTTGACGAGGTCGATCGACTCGCTCTCCTCGATCAGGGGGCAGACCCAGTAAATCTGCCGGCCCTCGGCCAACTGGCCGCGTATGCGCTCGATCACCTCATCGCGCCGGGCATCGTTCACCAGCCTGGTGACGATGGGGGTTCGCCCCGGCGGCAGCTCGTCAATGGTCGAGACATCGAGGTCGGCGTAATAACTCATGGCCAGGGTGCGCGGAATCGGCGTGGCCGTCATCATCAAGAGATGCGGCTCCTGGCCGTCATCGCTCATCTGGCTGCCGTCCGTCATTTTGCTGCGCAGGGCCAGCCGCTGCGCCACGCCAAAGCGGTGCTGCTCGTCAATGATGGCCAGCGCCAGATTCCGGAACCTCACCTTGTCCTGAATCACGGCATGCGTGCCTATGACCAGGCCGGCCTCGCCGCTTTCAATCAGCGCCAGCGCTCCGCGCCGCTCCTTGGTTTTCTGGCTACCGGTGAGCCAAGCCGTCTTGATGCCCAGCGGCTCCAGCCAGGCGACCAGCTTGCGAAAGTGCTGCTCGGCCAGGATTTCGGTGGGCGCCATCAGCGCGCATTGCCAGCCGGCATCGATGCAGCGGGCCGCCGCCAGCGCCGCCACCACGGTCTTGCCCGACCCCACATCGCCCTGCAGCAGCCGGTGCATGGGAATGTTTTTGCGCAGGTCGGCCTCGATGTCGGCACAGACGCGCTGCTGGGCCGGCGTGAGCCTAAAGGGCAGGCGGGCCAAGAGCTGGTCGTGCAGGGTGCACTGTGTGCCGCGCATCGCCGGACCGGCCAGCGCGGGCGCGCGCATGGCGGCCCGCACGCGCCTGGCCTGCAGCTGCGACAGCTGCTGGGCCAGCAACTCCTCGGCCTTGAGGCGCTGCCAGGCCGGGTGGCTGCGGTCTTCCAGCGTGGCCAGCACCACGTCCGGCGTCGGGTGGTGCAAAAACTGTAGCGCCTCGCGCAGACTGGACAAGGGCTGCGGCAGGTTCTTGTTCAAAAACTGAAGGGGAATGGTTTCGTTGAGGTCGGCGCGGGCCAGGCCGCCTAGCACCGCCTTGCGCAGGTAGGCCTGCGGCAAGCCGGCCACCGCGGGATACACCGGGCTCAAGGACTGCGGCAGCTCGCCGCCGGCCAGCCTGAAGCTGGGGTGCACCATCTCGCGCCCCAGAAAACCGCAGCGCAGCTCGCCGCGCACCCGCACGCGGGCCCCCACGCTCAGCGTTTTCTGGTGGGAAGGGTAGAAATTCAGGAAGCGCAGCACGCAGCTGTCTGTGCCATCGTCCACCGTCACCCGCAACTGGCGGCGCGGCCGCAGCGTGATGTCACTGGCCGTCACCTGGGCTTCGATCTGCACCATGTCGCCGTCGCGCGCGTCAACCAGGCGCACGATGCGGGTTTCGTCCTCGTAACGCAGCGGCAGATGCAGGGCCAGGTCAATGTCGCGGCGCAGGCCCAGTTTTTCCAGGGCTTTTTGCGCCGGGGATTTGGCGGCGGCCTTGTTCCCGGACGGCCTCTGGGCTGCAACGGGTTTGGGGGCAAGGGCAGCCGGTGTCAACATGGGACAATTGTGCCTTCATGAAGACGCATTTCAGCCTCAGTGATTTTGATTTCACGCTACCCGACGAACTCATTGCCCAGCACCCTGCCCCCCAGCGCAGCGCCTCGCGCCTGCTCGATGGCCGCGAGGCGCTGGCCGTAGACCGCCGTTTTACCGACTTGCCCGGCCTGCTGGCGCCCGGCGACCTGCTGGTGTTCAACGACACCCAGGTGGTCAAGGCGCGGCTGTTTGGCCAGAAAGCCAGCGGCGGCAGGCTGGAGCTGCTGATTGAGCGGGTGCTGTCGCCCGATGCCGACTCGGGCCACGAGGTCGCCGCCCACCTGAAGGTCAGCAAAAAACCCCTGCCGGGCGCGGTGCTGCAGATGGACGGCGGCTTCAGCGCCACCCTGCTGGGACGCTGGCCGAACGAGGACGGGCCGCTGTACCGCTTGGCGCTCAGCGGCGACCCCTATGCATTGATGGCACAGCATGGCCATGTGCCGCTGCCACCCTACATCACCCACAGCGATTCGGCGGACGACGAGCAGCGCTACCAGACGGTTTTCGCCAAGAATCCGGGCGCGGTGGCGGCGCCCACGGCCGCGCTGCATTTTGACGAAGCCATGCTGGCGCGGCTGGAGGCCCGCGGCATAGCGCGCGCCAGCGTGACCCTGCATGTGGGCGCGGGCACCTTCCAGCCGGTCAAGACCGAAAGCATCGCCGAGCACACCATGCATTTCGAACGCTTTGACGTGCCGCTGGCCACGCAGCAGGCGATTGCCGCATGCAAGGCGCGCGGCGGCCGCGTGATGGCCGTGGGCACCACCACCGTGCGGGCGCTGGAGTCCAGCGCCAAATTCGGCCCGGATTGCAGCGACACCAACATCTTCATCACGCCGGGTTTTGAATTTGCCGTGGTCGATATATTGCTGACCAATTTCCACCTGCCCAAAAGCACCCTGATGATGCTGATCAGCGCGTTCTCGGGCTATGAACACATCATGGCGCTGTACCGGCACGCGATTGCGCAGCGCTACCGCTTTTTCAGCTATGGCGACGCCATGCTGCTGGCGCGAAAAACCGCGCCCTAGCGCCAAAATCACACCTGCGACAATCACAAGATGCTTGAATTTGAAGTTCTGAAAACCGACGACACCGCGGGCTCCTACCTCGGCTCCCATGCCCGGCGCGGCAAGCTGACCCTGAATCACGGCGTGGTGCAGACGCCGATCTTCATGCCGGTCGGCACCTATGGCACGGTCAAGGGCGTGATGCCGCAGTCGCTGCACGACATGGGCGCGCAGATCATCCTGGGCAACACCTTTCACCTCTGGATGCGTCCGGGGCTGAAGGTGATGAAGCAGTTTGGCGGGCTGCACCGCTTTGAGGCCTGGAACAAACCCATACTCACCGACAGCGGCGGCTTCCAGGTCTGGTCACTGGGCGAGATGCGCAAGATTTCCGAGGAAGGCGTGAAGTT
>CAZWDK010000286.1:0-4062 GCA_964633095.1 uncultured Polaromonas sp.
CCTGCGAGGCCACGGCCTCGATGATGGGCAGGATCAGGTCGCGGCCGTCGCTGGTGGCCGTGATGTCCAGGAAAGTCAGCTCGTCGGCGCCCTGCTCGTTGTAGCGCGCGGCGATTTCCACCGGGTCGCCGGCATCGCGCAGCTGGGTGAAATTGACACCTTTGACGACGCGGCCACCGGTCACGTCGAGGCAGGGGATGATGCGTTTGGCGAGCATGCTAATGACCCCCACGGCCGCCCACTATGTGTGGCTTCCTGCCCCCCAAGGGGGCCGCTGCGCCTGCGGCCCGGCTAAGCCGGTTCCGCGGCCCCTGCTGGCATGCAAGTCCGCCATTCGTAGCTGCTGCGGTCATCCGTTTAACTCATCTGCTCTGGTCTGGGCTTTTGCAAAGTCGAGGTCGCCGCTGTAAATCGAGCGACCGCAGATCACGCCCTGCACGCCCTCATCTTCCACCGCACACAGCGCGTCGATATCGGCCATGTTGGACAGGCCGCCCGAGGCGATCACCGGAATCGTCAGCGCCTGCGCCAGCTTGACGGTGGCCTCGATGTTGATGCCGCTGAGCATGCCGTCGCGGCCGATGTCGGTGTAGATGATGGACTCGACGCCGTAGTCCTGGAACTTCTTGCCCAAGTCTATCACTTCGTGGCCGGTCAGCTTGCTCCAGCCGTCGGTGGCGACCTTGCCGTCCTTGGCATCGAGCCCGACGATGATGTGGCCGCCAAAGGCGGTGCAGGCGTCCTGCAGAAAGCCGGGATTCTTGACGGCGGCGGTGCCTATGATGACGTAGCGCAGGCCGGCGTCGAGGTAGCGCTCTATCGTGTCCAGATCACGAATGCCGCCGCCCAGCTGCACATCGATCTCGTTGCCGACTTCGGCCAGGATTTTCTTGATCGCGCCCTCGTTCCTGGGCTTGCCGGCAAACGCACCGTTCAAATCCACCAGGTGCAGGCGGCGCGCGCCCTGGTCAACCCAGCTGCGCGCCATGGCGGCCGGATCTTCACTGAAGATGGTGGATTGGTCCATGTCGCCCTGTTTCAGGCGAACGCAGTGACCATCTTTCAGGTCAATCGCGGGAATGAGTAGCATGTTGCGTCAAAAAGAAAACGAAAGGAAACGGATGAAGGGTCGGCAGGAACGGTTAGCATGGCCACTTGATGCGTCGGCAGCGCTCAGGGCTGCCAGTGCAGGAAGTTGCGGTACAGGGCCAGCCCGTGCTCGGCGCTTTTCTCGGGGTGGAACTGGGTCGCAAAAATATTATCGCGTGCAATCGCCGCCGTAAAGCGCGCGCCATAGTCCGCCTCGCCCGCAATGTGGCGCGCATCCGACGGACGGGCATAAAAGCTGTGCACGAAGTAAAAATACGCGCCGTCGGGCACGCCGGCCCACAAGGCATGCACGGGCGTGCCGCGCTGGTACACCTGGTTCCAGCCCATTTGCGGCACCTTGTAGCGGCTGCCGTCGGGCTGCAGCCGGCCGGCCAGCTCAAACTTGACGACCTCGCCGGGGATCAGGCCCAGGCCGGGCGTGGGCGCGCCGGCCAGACCTTCATGGCTTTGGTCCAGCAGCATCTGCATGCCGACGCAGACGCCAAACAGCGGCTTGTTCGCTGCGGCATGCATGACCGCGTCCTGCAGGCCGGATTCGGCCAGCGCCCGCATGCAGTCGGGCATGGCGCCCTGGCCGGGCAGCACCACGCGCTCGGCGTTCAGCACGGCCTGCGCATCGGAGGTGACGACCACCTCGTAGCCACTGCCCTGGGCCACATGCTTGACGGCTTGCGACACCGAACGCAGGTTGCCCGAACCGTAATCGACCACCGCGATTCTTTTCAGATTAGACATTCAGATTTGTTTTGCTATTAATTCAATAGCTGCTTGCGCACACTCTATAGGGGCTAGCGGCCAAAAACAAGATAAAACTGCAGCCATGGCGGGCCCCGCGCCTAGAGCGAGCCCTTGGTCGAGGGAATCACGCCGGCGGCGCGCGGGTCGATTTCCAGCGCCATGCGCAGGGCGCGGGCAAAGGCCTTGAAGACGGTTTCGGCCTGGTGGTGGGCGTTTTCACCGCGCAGGTTGTCGATGTGCAGCGTGACGAAAGCGTGGTTGGCAAAGCCCTGGAAGAATTCGTAGGCGAGCTGGCTGTCGAAGGTGCCAATCATGCCGCTCTTGAAGGGCACATGCATGTCCAGCCCGGGCCGGCCCGAAAAATCAATCACCACGCGGCTCAAGGCCTCGTCCAGCGGCACATAGGCGTGGCCATAGCGGCGCAGGCCTTTTTTGTCGCCCACCGCCTTGGCCACCGCCTGGCCCAGGGTGATGCCGACGTCTTCCACCGTGTGGTGGCCGTCGATATGCAGGTCGCCCTCGGCATGGATGTCGAGATCGATCAGGCCGTGGCGGGCAATCTGGTCCAGCATGTGGTCAAAAAAGCCGATGCCGGTGGACAGCCTGGCCTGGCCGGTGCCGTCCAGGTTGAGCTTGACGGTGATTTTGGTCTCGGCGGTGTTGCGCGAGACCTCGGCCACGCGGGGGGCCATGAGGGGAGCGGTGGTGGGGGTAGTCATAGGGATGCTTCAAGCGCCGCCAGCATTTGCGCGTTTTCATCCGCGGTGCCAACCGTCAGGCGCAAACAATTGGCCAGCAATGGATGCATTTTAGAAACGTTTTTCACCAGCACCTTGCGCGCCTTCATGCCTTCGAAGGTTTTGGCGGCATCGGGCACCCGCAGCAGAATCATGTTGGCGTCGCTGTTCCAGGCCTTGACCCCGGGCAGCGCCTTGAGCGCTTCAAAAACAATAGCACGCTGCGCCCGGATATCCTGGGCCTGGGCCGCAAACACCTCCTGATAGCCGAGCGCAAACAGGGCGCACTCGTAATTCAGCACGCTGATGTTGTAGGGCGGGCGCACCTTGTCGATCTCGGCAATCAGGGCTTTGGGGCCCATCATGTAGCCGATGCGCACGCCGGCCAGGCCGAACTTGCTCATGGTGCGCATCAGGAGCACATGGCCGTGGCGGGTGATGCGGTCGATATAGCTCTTGCTGGAAAACGGCTGGTAGGCCTCGTCCATCACCACCAGACCGCCCTGCCGGCCCACGGCTTCTATGATTTTCTCGATCGCAGCGTCGTCCCACAGATTGGCCGTGGGATTGTTCGGATAGGCCAGGTAGGTGATCGATGGTTTGTGTTCTGCAATGGCGGCCAGCATGGCGGCTTCGTCGAGCTCAAAGTCCGCCGTCAACGGCACGCCGATGAATTTCAGGCCCTGCAGCTGCGCGCTGATGCCGTACATCACAAAGCCCGGCATGGGCGCCAGGATGGCGGCGCCGGGCACGTCGCAGGCCATGGCCAGCAGCGAGATCAGCTCGTCCGAGCCATTGCCCAGCATGATGTCAAAGCCTGCGGGCATGCCCGCGTGGGCCGCCAGCGCGCGGCGCAGCTCGTTGACACGGCCATCCGGGTAGCGGTTCAGCGCCACCGCACCCAGCCGTTCGCCCAGCTTGGCCTGCAGCTCGGCCGGCAGGCGGTGCGGGTTCTCCATGGCGTCGAGCTTGAGCATGCCGGCCGAGTCCTGCACGGCGTAGGCGTGCATGGACTGCACGTCCTGGCGTATCAGGGGTTGGAGTTTGGGGTCAAGCAGGGTCATTTGTTCACTCTCATATCGGGCACGGTGTGCAAACGCATTTCGGCGGCGCGCGCATGGGCCTGCAGGCCTTCGCCGTAAGCCAGTTCGGCGGCGATCTGGCCCAGTGACTGGGCGCCCTGCTCGCTGACCTCGATCAGGCTGCTGCGTTTTTGGAAGTCGTACACGCCCAGCGGGCTGGAAAAGCGCGCGGTGCCGCTGGTCGGCAGCACATGATTCGGGCCGGCGCAGTAGTCGCCCAGCGATTCGCTGGTGTAAGCACCAAGGAAGATCGCGCCGGCATGTTTGAGCAGCGGCTCCCAGAGCTGCGGCTCACGGCTGGAGACCTCCAGGTGCTCGGGCGCGATGCGGTTGCTGATGGCGCAGGCCTCTTCCATGCTGCGCGTGTGGATCAGCGCGCCGCGGCCATTGAGCGA
>CAZWDK010000287.1:0-1412 GCA_964633095.1 uncultured Polaromonas sp.
ACGGATGAGGTAGCTGCGGTGCTCCACCAGTTGCTCTTCAAAGGTCGGCATGGGGCGCAGTCTACCGGCAGCCGTGCGGCTTGCGTGCATGGTCGGCGAAATTTTGTGCCGCACAAAGAAGGCCTGTAAGAAAGCCGGCGCGGTGCATACTAATTCGCAACCAGACAGAAATATGCTGCCCTGGTTGATTTCATTTTTGACGAATTAACAGGAGACTTCAAAATGAACCAACAAGCTATGGTTGCCGCTGCAGCGGCTTCCCTGCTGACCACCCTGCTGGTCGCCTCGCCCGTCGCCGCGCAGGAAAAGGGCAAGGAAAAATGCTATGGCGTTGCCGCAGCAGGCCAGAACGATTGCGCCAACATCTTTGGCAGCCATTCCTGCGCCGGCCAGTCAAAGGAGAACATGTCGCCCATGGACTGGAAGTACGTCGCCAAGGGCACCTGCAAGGAGATGAAGGGGCTCACGGCCGACGAAGCCAAGAAGAAGGTCGACTCGATGAAGGCTAAGGCCTGATCGGGGCTCCCCATGGCAGGCATAGGCTGGCGCCACCCGCATTACGGCGAGCTGCTGGAGCGGGCCGCGGGCCCGCAGCGGCCGGCGCTGGACTTCATCGAGGTCCACTCCGAGAACTTTTTTGCCGAAGGCGGCGCGGCCCTGGCCGTGCTGGCACAGGGCCGCGCGCACTACCCCGTGAGCCTGCACGGCGTCGGCCTGGCGCTGGGCTCGGTGGCCGGTGTAGATGCCTGGCATCTGGAGCAGCTGGCGCGCCTGGTACAGCGCATAGAGCCGCTGCGCGTGAGCGACCATGCCTGCTTTGCGCGCGGGCATTTGGACATTGATGGCGGCCAGACCATCCATGCCGCCGACCTGCTGCCCATTCCCTTTCACCGCGAGGCGCTCGATGTGCTGACCGCCAATGTACAGCGCGTGCAGGATCGCCTGAAGCGCCCTATCGCAGTGGAAAACCTCTCGGCCTATATCGCCTGGAACGACAGCGAGATGGCCGAGCCCGAATTCCTCGGCAACCTGGCCAGTCGCACCGGCTGCGGCCTGCTGGTGGACGTCAACAACATCTATGTGAATGCGCTCAATGCGCGGTTGCAGAACGCGGCCGTCGACCCGCTGGCGTCTTGCCGCGACTGGCTGGACGCGGTTCCCGCGACGGCCGTGGTCGAAATCCATCTCGCCGGCCACAGGGACTGCGGCGACATTGTGATCGACGACCATGGCAGCCGCGTGATAGCGCCGGTCTGGGCCCTGTACCGCCATGCGCTGGCACGCTTCGGCCCCGTGCCTACGCTGATCGAGTGGGACACCGACCTGCCCGCGCTGGATGTGCTGCTGGACGAGGCGGCCCAGGCGCAGCGCATCGAGCGCACGCTGGCCGAGCCGGAGGCCGCGACATGAGC
>CAZWDK010000287.1:1512-4054 GCA_964633095.1 uncultured Polaromonas sp.
GCGTGGGGGCCATGCGACCCCGCTCGCCCGGCAGCAGCAGGCCCTGCTGGCCGCGCTGTTCGGCGCATCGCAGGATGCTAGCAAATCAATAGCTGCCCACGCCCATGGGAACTGGGCCAGAGGCCTGAACGCCTATCAAGGAAACGGCCATGCGCTGGCCCGGCGCAGCCTGGAGGCGGCCTACCCGGTGCTGGCCCAGCTGCTGGGCCCAGAGAGCTTCGAGGCCCTGGCCTGCGCGCTCTGGCATGCCGACCCGCCACGGCGCGGCGATCTGGCGCTGTGGGGCGAGAGCCTGCCGGCCTTTGTGGCGGCCAGCGCGCAGCTGGCGGACGAGCCCTACCTGGCCGATGTGGCGCGCGTGGAATGGGCGCTGCACCGTGCGGCCAGCGCGGCCGACGCCGAGCCCGAACTCGCCACGCTGGCGCTGCTGACAACGCAGCGGCCCGTGCAACTGGCGCTGCGGCTGGCGCCCGGCACGGCCGTGGTCGCCAGCGCTTACCCGGTAGCGAGCATCGTCACGGCGCACCGGGAGGCCAACCCCACGCTGGAAGAGGCCGGCCGGCGCCTGCGCGCTGGTCTGGGCGAGGCGGCCCTGGTTTGGCGCCAGGGCTTCAAGCCGCGTCTGCGCACCGCGCTGCCGGGCGAGGCGGCGTTCGTGGCGGCCCTGCAGGGAGGCGCCCCCCTGGCGGCGGCGCTGGATCAGGCCGGCCCGCTTGACTTCTCTCTCTGGCTAAGCCAGGCCGTGCACAGCGGCCTGCTGCTGGCCGCTGTGGCTGTTAACGCCGTCACCGTGAATGGAGGCACGCCATGAATAGCTTGCTGCACCGCGCACTGGCGCTTTGGTGCGCCCTCACCCGCGCGCTAGACCGCCTGCAGCCGCCGGCGGCGCTGGCCGCCCGGCTCTACCTCGCCCAGGTCTTTTTCCTCTCGGGGCTGACCAAGACCCGGGACTGGGAGACCACGGTGGCCCTGTTCACCGACGAATACCATGTGCCCTTGCTGCCGCCGGCACTGGCGGCGGCCATGGGCACCACGGGCGAGCTGGCTTTACCGGTGCTGCTGGTGCTGGGCCTGGGCGGACGCTTTGCCGCGCTGGGTCTGTCGGTGGTGAACGCGGTGGCCGTCATCTCACTGAGCGACATTGCCCCGGCGGCCCTGCAGCAGCATGTGTTCTGGGGCGCACTGCTGGCGGGGCTGGCCATCTATGGCAGCGGCCCGTGGGCGCTGGACCGCTTCACCGCGCCGCGCCTTCTGAAGCACGAGCCCGGCCCCAGGTTTTAAGAAAAATGAGCTCTAACCCCTATGAAACTGGCGTGATTTGCTATTAAAAACATAGCATCACGGGGATGCAGGGAACCGACAGATCGCCGGCCTTGTCGAGCTATCGCGCACGGCTTGAACTGGCCATAATGAGGCCTAACAGGAGCGCAGGCATGGCGGGCTACTCTGGCACACCGTTGGCGAACAAGCTCGGAATCAAGGCATGCTGCATGGTGCTGCTGCTGGCGGGCCTGCTGGGCTGCGGCGGGTCGCCGCGCCCCGACCTGAAGCGGCTCTACCAGCTCAGCGCCAGCGGGACCGAAGCCGCGCCGGTGATCCTGATCCCGGGCGCCTTTGGCAGCCGCTTGCGCGACCGGGTCAGCGGCGAAGAGATCTGGCCGGGGCCGTGGTGGCGCATTCTGTTCTCGTCCTACCCGGAGCTGGCCCTTGACATCGATCCGGCCACGAATGCGCCACGGCCGTCGCGCCTGGAGGCCTCGGGCATTGCCGAGCAGGCGCTGCGGCGCGACTTTTACCGCCCCATTTTGCAAACCCTCACGCAGTTTGGCGGCTATGTCCGGGCCCAGCCCGGAACCCCGGCGCGCAAGGGCGAGCGGCGCTACTACGTGCTGTCCTACGATTGGCGCCAAGACACCTTGCACAGCGTGCGCGAGCTGGACCGCCTGATCGAGGCCGTGCGCCGTGACTACGCCGATCCGACCTTGCGCGTCGATGTGGTGGCGCACAGCATGGGCGGCCTGATCGCGCGCTACTACCTGCGCTTTGGTACCCGCGAGGTGCTGGACGGCGCGCCCCAGCAGGTGACCATGGCGGGGGCGGACCGGGTGCGCAAACTGGTGTTGCTGGGCACGCCCAACCTGGGTTCGGTCGGCTCATTGCATGCTTTCATCGGCGGCGAAAAGATCGGGGTCAGCCGCATTTCGCCGCGCACCCTGGCCACCTTTCCCAGCGGCTACCAGCTGTTTCCGCACCCGCTCAACAACTGGCTGGTGGATATTGAGGGCCAGCCGCGCCACGACGACCTGTTCGACCCCCAAACCTGGCAGCGCATGGCTTGGTCGGTCTACGCGCCCGGCCTGGCCGCCGCCGCCGACGCACCGGTGCTGCAGCGCTATTTCGTCTATCAGCTGGAGCGCGCACGCCGTCTGGCCTGGATGCTGTCGGTGGCCGAGCCGGTGTCGCCGGTGCGCTACGTGCTCTTTGGCGGCGGCTGCCACATGACGCCGGCACGGCTGCTGGTGGAGCAGGTCAACGGACGCGA
>CAZWDK010000288.1:0-4045 GCA_964633095.1 uncultured Polaromonas sp.
ATATTTTGCTCAACCTCGTTCTCTCGATGCTGGCCGCCGTGCAGGCGCCCATCATTTTGATGTCGCAGAACAGGCAGGCCGAAAAGGACCGGCTCAATGCGGAGCACGATTACGAAGTCAACCTGAAGGCCGAACTCGAAATCCTGCTGCTGCACGAGAAACTGGACCTGCTGCGGGAGGAGCAGTGGGGCGAACTGTTGTCCATCCAGAAGGAGCAGCTCAGCTTGCTGCAGCGTTTGACAGGGAAGAAAATGACGCCTGAATGAGACCGGGGGTGCTGCCCGGCTTTTTTTGCCTGGGTCTCGGTTTTATCGCAATGGAAAGGATCCCCCATGAAGGCTCGCATCACGGTTATTACCCTGGGCGTTGACGAACTGGAGCGATCGCTTCGCTTCTACCGTGACGGCCTGGGCATGAAAACGCAAGGCATTGTCGGCCAGCAGTTTGAGTACGGCGCGGTGGTGTTCATTGAGCTGCAGCCGGGCCTGAAACTGGCGCTCTGGCCGCGCACCAGCATCTCCCTTGATTCGGGCCTTGCGGCCACAAGCCCGAATCCCACCGAATTCACCTTGGGCCACAACGTCTCATCCAGGGCCGAAGTCGATGCGGTGATGGCGCAGGCGAAGAGTGCCGGCGCCATCATCGTGAAGCCGGCGCAAGACACCTTCTGGGGCGGCTACGCGGGCTACTTCCAGGATCCCGATCAGCACCTCTGGGAGGTGGTGTGGAATCCCCAGTGGGAAGCTCCTGATTGAGTGACAAAAAATGACATCGGCGCGGCATCAAACGTGCGTTTTCACCCAGGCCACGTACTGGTCCAGCCAGGTCTGCACAAACTTCTTGCTGCCTTCCCCGATGCTGCCGTCCGGATTGAAGACCCCTTCCTTGGCCTGAATGAAGGCCTCGGGCTGGCCCAATACCGGCACATCAAGGTAGGCCAGGATGTTGCGCAAATGCTGCTGCGCCAGTGCCGTGCCAAGTGCGCCAACGGAAATCCCGATCACACCGGCAGGCTTGCCCGCCCACGCATTCTGGCCATAGGGACGCGACGCATGGTCTATGGCGTTTTTCAGAACACCGGGCAATGAGCGGTTGTACTCGGGCGTGACAAACAGCAAGCCCTGCGCCGCCGCAATCTCGCCCTTGAGGCGCTTCACCTGCGCAGACTGGTTGCCGTCATCGTCCTGGTTGTACAGCGGCAAATCGTCAATGCGCACCGTGGTACAGCTGAATTCGGCCGGAAGCAGCTTTTCAAGCGCCTGGGCGAGCTTCTTGTTGAAGGAATCCTTGCGCAGGCTACCGACGACGACAGCGATCTTGTATTGAGCCATGAGCTTCTCCAGAAAGTTGACAGACATGGATGAAAGGGCCAAACGCATTATGCAAAGCACTTTGAAATCCTGCCAACCGGAATCAGGCAACACCGAATGGGTACGAGCCCTGAAAACAAAACCGCTAAATACCCAATTTGGGGGATTGCGGGCCGAAACCTCGAGTAGCAATATTTACGTGAGGCCCAGCCCGTCTGGAGAAATAGCGCCTGTCGGTGAGAGGGCAGCAGCAGCGGGCTGAAGACTTGTTAGCCATCGCAGTGATCCTTAAGGTGAATCCTAATCAGCGAGATCATCATGTTTGCAAGCATGCGCCATGGTGCAGAAAAGATAAAAAGAAGGCTTGAAAAAAAAGCCACCGTGGTCGAGCTTGCCTTGATCGCGCCGCTTTTTTTCTTCCTCTTGCTCATCATCGAGTTCGGCCTCCTGTTTCGGGTCAACCTGACCATGCAGCAATACGCTTTCAGCGTGGCCGCCACCGTGCGTAATGAGGCCTTCCGATGAAAGCACTACAAGGCCTGTTGAAAAAAAGAAAGGCTGGCAAGCCTGCCGTGACTGCCGTGACTGCCGTGGCGGAGTTCGCCTTTATTCTGCCCTTGCTGCTGTTGCTGGCGATCCCGATTTTCGATGTCGTCAGGGCGATAGAGGCCAACATGATCCTGATCCATATCAGCCGGGAGGGCGCCAACCGGGCATCCCGGTCCTCCGAGACGCCGCAAACCATCATGAATGCGATCACCGCCACTGCGTCGCCTCTGGACATGGGTGGCAGCGGCATGATCTACATCACCAAGGTCATGGGAAACCGGGAAGGCGGCACCATCAGGAATGTGATCGTGCAACAGGATCGATGGCTCGCGGGCAGCTATACGCCGGCCAGTTCGCTCTGGACCTGTAGTGCATGGAACCGGGACGGCAGCTGCAGCAGTCTTTCTGCCGACCCGAATTTGGCACCGACCGCCCATGTGATGACGAGCCAGCTGCTCGACGGCGAAGTGATTTACGTGGTCGAGAGCTTTTACCGCACCAACATCATGTTTGGCGCCATGAATCTGGGCTTCGGCATCACGACCCCCCAACTCAGTCCCCATCTGCATGCGATGACGATATTTTGATGGCTTGATTTGCAGGAGACGCCATGAGAGCGCAGAAGCAAAAAGGACAGGTTCGCCCCATGGCCGCTCTTTCCCTGGCCGTCCTGATCGGCTCGGTCGGACTGGCCATCAACTCCGGCCTGGGCTACATGATCAAGGCCAAGCTGAACGCGGCCGTCGATTCGGCCAGTATTGCGGCGGCCAGGGCGCTGAGCCAGGGCACGGACCAGGCCGCACAAACCGCCAGGGCACAGCAGGCGGCACGCGAGTTTTTCGCGGCCAACTACCCCGAAGGCTATCTGGGCTCGACCCCGACCTTCAATGAGCCCACCATCACCTTCGACCAAGGCAAGGTCACCATTGATGCGACGGCAAGCGCCGTGGTGCCCGTCAACTTCATGCGCCCGCTGAACTTCAATCTGCTGAGGGTCTCCGCATCCGGCCAAACCATCAGGCGGCATCTCGACATGGCCTTCGTGGTGGATACCTCGGGCTCGCTGGAGCCATCGCGGGTTCAGGTGCGGGACAACGCAAAACTGTTCCTGACGAAATTCAACCCGACATTGGACCGGATGGCATTGATCCATTTTTCCCATGGTGCCGTGGTAGACGACGCCATCCGGCCAGTCCAGCGGGGGTTTGACCGAAGCAGCATGGACAGCCACATCGACAATTTCAATTTTGACGGTTTAACCAATTCGGCCGAGGGTTTCCGGAATGCCCGTGATCAACTCAATCGCATCGCCCAAGCGAGCCGCTCCAGCCTGCGGGTCATCGTGTTCTTTTCCGATGGCGCGCCGCACGCGGATCCGGCAACTGACGCCAACCTCGATGAATTCCGTGCGGCTGGCGGAGGGCCACGGCCGGCCACCAGCGCGCCAAGCTCAGCCAATGTGAACCCGGCGTCGCGAAACCTGGTGGAGGCGATGGCTGCCAAGGCGCGCAGCGAAGGCATTTATGTCTTCACGCTCGGGCTGGGTGCGCAATTGCCGACGGGAATCGGGCCGGATGGAGAGCGCGGCGACCTCGTGCTCAAGTGCATGGCCAACACGGCCGATGCCCGGCCAAGCTGCGTTGCTGCGGGTGCCGGGCAGCCGGTCGGCATGTACTGCCACGCCGTGGACGCCAATGCGCTGAAACACTGCTTCGTGAAACTGGCATCGGCCATCTTGCGCATCACACGGTGACATGACCCGGTGACGGGGCACGGTAAAAATGCCGCAGCCCGGATGGCCTGCGGCTGCATGCAGTCCTCCCGCCTGGAAGCCGGCCAGCACCGAGCCCTTCAACCCGGTCTGGATGAGCTTGCGGAGTTCTCCGGAGTGGTAGGCCTTGACCACGCCACGCGGCTCAGTCGGCAGGTGCGCCGCCTGGCCGATTTTGTGCATGAAACTGCCAGCCAGCCCAGCAGCCAGCAGCTCAAACAGCTATCCTATTGATAGCAGACGCGGCGCAACCCCTCGCTTGAGGGCTGTTAACTGGCCGACCAAGACCTCAACACTTGCGCACGCTAGACAGCGCCGCCATGACGCCGACATAATCCAAAAAAAACTGCTGACAGCGCTCGGGTGTTCCGCGCATTCAGGGCCTCCCGCCTGCTGTCGGTTCGATGCCCGACTT
>CAZWDK010000289.1:0-3957 GCA_964633095.1 uncultured Polaromonas sp.
CCAGTAACCCGAATTGAACGGACTGCTCATGCGCAGCGCCAGTGGCGACACGTCTACCAGTTTGTCGGTAGGCATGGGTTCTTCGCCTTCTGTGACTGCTTGCTGGGCCTCATTCGCCCGATCCCCTTGGCCAATGTCTGGGGAGCGGGCTACAGAAAAGAATAGAAGCATCTGAACGGGATCTTGCGATCCGCCCAGTAGTCCGCGGCATCCCGGAAGATGTCGAGCAATTGCTCGCGCGCTTCCTTGTCAAACTTGGCATGTGCGGGAATCTGCTCCAGCACGACGATGAAGCCGGGCTGCGGGCCTGATTTGTGAACCAGGTCCGTCATGCAGTCATACAGCGCATCGAAGTTCTTGCCAAAATGGGCCGGAAAGGTGTACTGCGCCGCAATCATGTCCAGAATGTCCTGCTTGCTCTGGGCGTTGCCCAGGTTGGCATACAGGAAATGCTGGTTCAGTTGCGTGGCGGCATCCTGCAGATCGGCGACGCGGAATGCGCGTATCGACTGCACGATATTGCTCCGCACGCCCTTCAATGGCGGCTCGGCGTCCTTACGAAGTGGTGTATCCATCTCCGCTACTCTTTCTCTTAAGTCAACAAAAAATAACAACCACAGTTCAAGTCTTCAATTTATTGAACAATCTTGCGAAAACTCGCATAGTGGTCATCGGTGTAAAAACAGGCATCGGGGGCGGCAGGTTTCAAGCCACCACACACAATGCGCCGGCCCCCCCGGCTACGCTCGCCGGGCGTCCTGACGGTGTATTCTCGGTAGTAACCGCGATTTTGGGCGGGCAGAATGCGTTCCCGGTTGCCAAACACCGCGCCGTCCTTGTCATACCTGAACGGCCCGCCCTGATAAATCAGCGTCATCATGTTTCGCCCCTGGGGGGGCAATTGGGCCACGGCAATCACTTCTGCCGGGTTGTCTGACGGCCCCTTGGCTTGCACCGCGTTGGAACCCAACCCGGCAACGCTGGTCAGCAAAACCAGCAGCGCAGCGGCTCCCGCCGCGCGCCAACGCCCTATCCCATTGCGCAACATGAAAAAAATACCTTTCTTGAATCCAAGGGGAACCGTTCGACTTCTCGGGTTAACCCTTAAATTTCAAGAGGGGTAGTTTGCCGCATATGGGCAAAAAACGCAAGTGCCTGCTGAATGTTTAAGCACTGGTCAAAGGGCTTGGCGGCCCTTTGAGTTAGTGCTAGCTATCTAATTTGGCCTTACCGTGCGGCGTTGGCGTCGGCGACCGTGAGCGCCGTCATGTTGACAATGCGGCGTACCGTGGCGGTAGGTGTCAGGATGTGCACGGGTTTGTTGGCTCCCAGCAGCACCGGGCCAATGGCGATGTTGCCGCCTGCCGCGGTCTTGAGCAGGTTGTAGGCAATATTGGCGGCATCAATATTGGGCAGCACCAGCAGATTGGCTTCGCCGCTCAGGGTGCTGTTGGGCATGATGAGCGCTCGGGCATGGGCATCCAGCGCCATGTCGCCATGCATTTCGCCATCGACGTCCAGCCAGGGCGCTTTTTCGCGCAGCAAATCCAGCGTGCGGCGCATTTTCAGGGCGCTGGGCTGGCTGGACGAGCCGAAGTTGGAGTGCGACAGCAGCGCCACCTTGGGCATGATGCCAAAACGCATCATTTCCTCGGCCGCCATGGTGGTGATCTCGGCCAGCTGTTCGGCCGTCGGATCGTAGTTGACATGGGTGTCGAGCAAAAACACCTGGCGCCCGGGCAGCAGCAAGCCGCTCATGCAGGCATAGGTGTTGACGCCTTCGCGCTTGCCGATCACCGGGTTCAGGTAGTCCAGGTGGTGCGCCGTGGTGCCCCAGGTGCCGCAAATCATGCCGTCCACATCGCCCTTGTGCAGCAGCATGCCGGCAATCAGGGTCAGGCGGCGGCGCATTTCGATCTTGGCCATCTGCACGGTCACGCCGCGGCGCTCCATCATGCGGTGGTAGGTCTGCCAGAAGTCGCGGTAGCGGCGGTCCTGCTCGACATTGACCACGTCGTAGTCGAGCTCTTCCCGCAGGCGCAGGCCAAACTTTTCAATGCGCTGGGCGATGATGGCCGGCCGGCCGATCAGGGTCGGCCGGGCCAGGCCTTCGTCCACCACGATCTGGCAGGCGCGCAGCACGCGCTCTTCTTCGCCCTCGGCATAGGCCACGCGCTTGCGGCTGGCGGTCTTGGCCGCCGCAAAAATGGGCTTCATCACCGTGCCGGAGGCATAGACGAAACTTTGCAGCTTTTCCCGGTAGGCCGCCATGTCCTGGATGGGCCGCAGGGCCACGCCGCTGTCGGCTGCCGCCTGGGCCACGGCCGGCGCAATCTTCATCATCAGGCGCGGGTCAAACGGCTTGGGAATCAGGTACTCGGGGCCGAAGGTCAGCTTTTCGCCGACATAGGCGGCCGCCACCACTTCGCTCTGCTCGGCCTGGGCCAGCTCGGCAATCGCGTGCACCGCCGCAATTTCCATCTCTATGGTGATGGTGGAGGCGCCGGCGTCGAGTGCGCCCCGGAAAATGTAGGGGAAGCACAGGACGTTGTTGACCTGGTTCGGGTAGTCTGTGCGACCTGTCGCCATAATGGCGTCATCGCGCACCAACTTGACGTCTTCTGGCGAGATTTCCGGGTTGGGATTGGCCAGCGCAAAAATGATGGGCTTGTCCGCCATTTTCGCGACCATCTCCTTCTTGAGCACGCCACCCGCCGAAAGGCCCAAAAAGATGTCCGCGCCCTCGATGACTTCACCCAGGGTGCGGGCCGACGTCTTTTGCGCGAACTGGATCTTGTCTTCGTCCATCAGCTCGGTGCGGCCCTCGTAGACCACGCCGGCCAGATCGGTCACAAAAATGTTTTCGCGCGGAATGCCGAGCTTGAGCAGCAGCCCCAGGCAGGCCAGCGCGGCGGCACCCGCGCCCGAGGTCACCAGCTTGACCTGTTTGGGATCCTTGTTGGCAACTTTCAGGGCGTTCAGCATGGCGGCACCGACGGTAATGGCCGTACCGTGCTGGTCATCATGGAACACCGGGATCTTCATGCGCTTGCGCAGTTCGCGCTCGACATAAAAGCAGTCGGGCGCCTTGATGTCTTCCAGGTTGATGGCGCCAAAGGTCGGCTCCAGCGCGACAATGATGTCGACCAGCCGGGCCGGGTCTTTTTCATCGATCTCGATGTCGAATACATCGACGCCGGCGAATTTCTTGAACAGCACGCCCTTGCCTTCCATCACCGGCTTGGAGGCCAGCGGGCCGATGTCGCCCAGGCCCAGCACGGCGGTGCCGTTGGTGATCACCGCCACCAGGTTGCCTCGGCTGGTGTATTTGAAGGCCGCGTTCGGGTCTTTCACGATCTCTTCGCAGGGCGCCGCCACGCCGGGTGAATAGGCCAGCGCCAGATCGCGCTGGTTCGTCAGCTGCTTGGTCGCGGCGATGGCCACCTTGCCAGGTGTCGGAAACTCATGGTACTCAAGGGCGGCGCGGCGCAGTTCGGCGCGCTTTTCTTCACGGTTGTCGGGCGTTGCGGCAGCGGTTGTCGGCATTCAGGGGGTCTCCAGCGAAAACAGTCGGTGCGACCGTCAATTTTGTAAGGTCAGCGATTGTAGGCCGCCGAAGGGGAAAACCCTAGTCAGTAAATCTACACAAATCAGGTGTTGCGTTTGTGACTTTTTCGGGCGGAACGGCCGGGACTGTAGGGTGTCGGCAGCAAACCGACGCGCTAACCACAGCCTCGAAAAGCGTGTGCGCGCATTCAAGTTTTCTCGGCCCCTCTGCCTCCTTGTCTGGCAAGCCAGTCCGCTTGGGTGTACTAGGGAAACCACTAATTAAAGTGTTGACAACGATGTTGACAGTATTGTCAACTAATTTTTATACTCAAGCCATGTCGTCGTGGATTGCCGCCTCCCGGGTCGGTCGCAGATCCCCTGACAACAGACCGGACCGGGAAGTCCTGC
>CAZWDK010000290.1:0-3945 GCA_964633095.1 uncultured Polaromonas sp.
CCTTGCTGGCCGAATAGGGGCTGTTGGGCTCGTAGCGCCGGGTTTCGCTAAAGGCAGGATCTTCCTTGCGCAAGGAGCCATAGACCTCGTCGGTGGAAACATGCAGGAAACGAAAACCCTGTTTGGCGTCGCCTTCAAGCTGGCTCCAGTAGGACCGTACTTCCTCCAGCAAGCGGAAGGTGCCGACGATATTGGTCTGGATGAAGTCTTCCGGGCCGTGGATGGAGCGGTCTACATGCGACTCCGCCGCAAAATTAAGCACGGCGCGCGGCTGGTGCTTGACCAGCAGGCTGGCGATCAGCTCTGCATCCCCGATATCGCCCTTGACAAAAACATGACGCTTGTCAGCGTGAAGGGAGGCGAGATTTTCCAGGTTTCCCGCGTATGTCAGGCTATCGATATTGACGACCGGCTCATCAGTTTGCGCCAGCCAGTCGAGAACAAAATTGGCACCAATAAAGCCGGCGCCTCCAGTGACGAAAATCATGCAAGCCTTTTAGGGAAGTGGCACTTGGCGTGAGGCAGGCTGCCCGCCTGCAACCGCACATTATCCCATTCCCCTTGCCAGCTCAATTGTTAAATCCTGTCACAGGAAAGGCCGTAATACCCAAGCATTACCCCCTGTCATTTTTGACAGGTTTCCTTTAAAAATGAATCCCCCGCATCATCTGCTGCATGGCAACAGCCTCGGCCGACAGTTGCTGCTTGACGGCCTTGTCGCCGGGTTTGGCACCTTTGGCGGCCGATGAGTCGGGGAACATGCGGAAACTGGTGTTCATGGCGATCTGTGCGATGCGCGGCACCAGCGCGTGCATGAGCTGGCCGGTAATGCCCAGACGGGTGGCAATGCGCACCGGCTTGAAGATGCAAGCCTGCGCAACCATGTCGGCGGCTTCTTCGGGCGAAAGCGTCGGCACGTTGTTGTACAGATTGGTCGGCGCGATCATGGGCGTGCGCACCAGCGGCATGTTGATGGTGGTGAAGCTGATGCCGACATCGGCAAACTCGCTGGAGGCGCAGCGCGTCCAGGCGTCCAGCGCGGCCTTGGAGGCCACATAGGCCGAAAACCGCGGCGCATTGGTCAACACGCCGATAGAGCTGATGTTGACCACATGGCCCTTGCGTTTGGCCGCCATGCCGGGCAGCAAGCCCATGGTCACGCGCAGGCAGCCGAAGTAATTGAGCTGCATGGTGCGTTCGTAGTCATGAAAGCGGTCGTAACTGGCTTCGATGGCGCGGCGAATCGAGCGCCCGGCGTTGTTGATCAGGAAATCGACACCGCCATGGTTGTCTACCAGCAGCTTGATGAACCGGTCGCAGTCGGCCATGTCGGCAATGTCGGCCGGATAGGCCACAAAGCTGTAGCCCTTGGCTTTCGCTTCCTTGCAGGCCTCATCGAGCTTGTCCTGGTCACGGCCGCAGATGATGGTCGTGGCGCCGGCCTCGGCAAATTTGTGGGCGGCCGCCAGGCCTATGCCCGATGAGCCGCCCGTCACCAGCACCACCTTGCCGCCCACGGTGCCCTTGAGCGTGCGGTCAATGTGCAGATCGGGATCCAGGTGGCGCTCCCAGTAGTCCCACAAACGCCAGGCGTAGTCCTTGAGGTTGGGGCATTCGATGCCTGAACCCTTGAGCGCGGCCGTCATGTCGCGGCTGTCAAAGCGGGTCGGGTAGTTGACAAAGGTCAGCATGTCCTCGGGCAGACCCAGGTCGGCCAGCACGGCGCTGCGCACCCGCCGCACCGGCGCCAGCGCCATCAGGCTCTTTTTAACGCTGTGCGGAATGAAGCCCAGCAGGGCTGCATTGACGAACAGGTTCATCTTGGGTGCATGGGCGGCCCGGCTGAAAATGTCCAGCACATCGCCAATGCGGTAACCCACCGGGTCCACCAGATGGAAGCACTTTTTGGCGATGGCGGCTTTGTGGCTGATGTGGTCCAGCGCATTCACCACGAAATCGACCGGCACAATGTTGACGCGCCCGCCTTCCAGTCCCACGGCCGGCATCCACGGCGGCAGCAGCTGCCGCATGCGCTGGATCAGCTTGAAGAAATAATAGGGCCCGTCTATCTTGTCCATTTCGCCCGTCGTGCTGTCGCCCACCACCATGGCGGGCCTGAACACCGTCCAGGGCACCTTGCATTCCTTGCGCACGATTTTTTCGCTCTCATGCTTGGTCATGAAATACGGGTGTTCGCAGTTCTCCGCCTCTTCGAACATGTCTTCGCGGAACACGCCTTCGTACAGGCCGGCCGCCGCAATCGAACTGACGTGATGAAAGTGCCCCACCTCAATGGCCTTGGCAAACTCGACGGTGTTGCGCGTGCCGTCGACGTTGACGGCAATCTGGCTGGCTTCGTCGGCCCCCAGGTCATAGACGGCCGCGAGATGGTAAAAATGGTCGACTTGGCCTTTGAGCTTTTTGATCTCCTCGCTGCCGACGCCGAGCTTTTTGCTGGTCAGGTCACCGTGAATGGCAACGGCCCTGGCGGCGCTCACGCCCCAGTACTCGCGCAACGCCGCCACCTTGTCGGCGCTTTCCTTGCGGATCAGAAAATGGACGATGCTGCCTTTTCGCTCCAGGAGTTTTTTTACCAGGCGTTTACCAATGAAGCCTGTGGCTCCGGTGACGAAATACTGCATGGCCCTTGTCCTTATGTCTTGCGCAAAATTGTTATTAAAAAAATCGATTCTTGCTGAAAGCGCCCCTCGCACTATTCAGCAAAAACCCGCGTTCAGGGCGTTGGCGTTCGCCTTTCCATAGAGCGGCATCCCTAAGTAAGCTTCTAGAAGCCGGCATCTAAAAGCCGCGGCCTGGAACGCTTATATTTTCAACTGTGCGCGGCATCCTGCCTGTGCCAAACTCTCACCCCCCACTGTCTGGAGTCACCCATGGTCAAAAAACTGCAAAAAATGAGCGCCGACAAAAAAACCGCCCCCCATCTGTCGGGTGCCGTCAAAGAGTCCGCCCAGCAAATCTGGCTGGCCGGCCTGGGGGCGTTCTCCAAGGCGCAGGAAGAGGGCGGCAAGGTATTTGAAACCCTGGTCAAGGAAGGCCTGTCCATCCAGCGCAAGACGCAAGCCGTTGCCGAAGAAAAAATCTCCGAAGCCACCAGCAAAATGGCCAACATGGCGACCGACATCCAGTCCAAGGCCGGCCACCAGTGGGACAAGCTCGAAAGCATTTTCGAAGAGCGCGTGGCCAAGGCCCTGAACAAGCTGGGCGTGCCCTCCGCCAAGGACGTGGACGCCCTGATCGCCCGCATTGACGAGCTCAACAAGAACGTGCAAAAAATGAGCGGCAAGGCCCCCGCCGCCGCCAAGGCCCCTGCCGCCAAAAAGGCCAAGCCCGCAGCCGGCAAACCGGCCGGCGCCAAGCCTGCTGCGGCCAAGCGCCCCGCCGCCAAGCGTGCCACCAAGCCAGAGACCCCGGCCACCACGGCCTGAGCACCGCGTGCTTTAAAAAAAAAAGGGACCCGATGTCCCTTTTTTTACGCCTGTAGCGGCCGGCCGTCGCTGCGGTCGGCGCCATTTCTTGCCGACGGGCTTTACTTGATATATAGCCCAAGCCGCCACCTACATGTTCCCGCCATGCCCTCTTCAAAGACTTCCGCAAGCCCGGCGACAAAGGGCGCGCCCTCTGGCAAGCCCCGAATCGCACTGGCGCTGGGCATGAAGCATTACGAGCAGGTCTACCCAGACACCGACATCGTGCTGCTGGAGCCCGATGCCCGCGATACCGAGATGTTTCTGGCCAACACCTTCAGCTACCGCCAGCGCCGCGAGCTGGCCGAACATGCCTACCAGACCACCCGGCAGATGCTGTACTCGCGCCACACCGCGCTGTCCGCCAAGCTGGCACGCCACGGCGTCTCGCTGAGTCTGCAGGCTCTGGGCGACGCGAGGCGCCGGCTGGTGACCCCAAAACCGGCCGCCACGCGTGTCG
>CAZWDK010000291.1:0-1962 GCA_964633095.1 uncultured Polaromonas sp.
ACCGTGCCCAGGCGCATGAAAAGAAAGGAGGAGCCCCAGATGGCGGCCAGCAAGATGAAATCCATGCCCCAGCTCCTGGGGCTGGACAGCGCGGTCGCGGGCAATGAGGCACCGGCGGGTGATTGGGAATTCAAGGTAAATGCTCCTGGCGTGCACCCTCAAGCTTGAGCAATGCGTTTTTTTTGGCTAGCCCGCCAGCATAGCCGGTGAGCGAGCCGTTGGCACCCAGCACCCGGTGGCAGGGCACGATGACGCTGACCGGGTTGCGCCCGACCGCCGCGCCCACGGCCCGCACCGCGGCCGGTTTGCCAATGCGGGCGCTGATTTCGCCGTAGCTGGCGGTGTCGCCCTGCGCAATCGCCAGCAGCGCCTGCCAGACCGATTGCTGAAAGGCCGTGCCGTGGCTCAGGTCCAGCGGCACATCGAAATGGCTGCGCCGGCCGGCGAAATAGTCGTTGAGCTGCGCTATGGCCTGCTCGAGCACCGGGTGCCCGGCGTCGGTGGGCCAGACCGCCGGGCGCCGCGAAGCGACGGGCCCGGGGGCTGACAACTCGGCCGGCAGATGGCGCTGGCCTTCAAACCAGAGGCCGGCCAGGCCTTTGGCGCTGGCCGCGAGGATCATTGTTCCGAGAGGGCTCTGGTAGCGGGTCTGGACCAGGGGGGAGTCAAATTTCATGGGGGTCACCTTGGCTTGCTGGGGATGAACTGGATGCTTGGTTTTTCATGCGTTTCAGAGCTTTTGTCCTTGCCGGATGGGTGGGACTAGCTATCAATTCGGGAGTGGCTGCCGGCGCTGCGGCAGGCTGGCTGCCCAGCGTGCCGCTCCAGGCGCGTATGACGGCGTAACTGCGCCAGGGCTTCCAGGCCCTGGAGGCCAGCTCGGCCTGTTTGGCCGGGTTCTTCAGTTCCTGCACCCCCAGCGCCTTGTGCAAGGCCACATCGCCGGCCGGAAAGGCATCGGGCCAGCGCAGGGCGCGCATCGCGATGTACTGCGCCGTCCAGTCGCCAATGCCGGGCAGTTCTTTCAGCAAGGCCAGCGTGGCCTGCACATCGGCACCGCCGTGCAGTTGCAGGCGCTTCTCGGCCACGGCCCGGGCAATGCCGACGATGGCGGCCTGGCGCTGCTTGACGATGCCGAGCCGGCCCAGCGCATCGCCGCTGGCTGCGGCCAGCACGGCAGGCGCCGGAAAGAGCCGGGTCAGCTGCGGCCAGGGCGTTTCTATAGTCTCGCCGAACTGGTCGACCATGCGCTGCGCCAGCGTGCGGGCCGCCGCCACCGTGATCTGCTGGCCCAGCACGGCGCGCACGGCCAGCTCGTAGCCGTCCAGCGCGCCGGGCACACGCAGCCCGTCGCCTTCGGGAAAATGGCTGTGCAGCACGCTGTTGATGGCGGCCGGGTCGGCGTCCAGGTCGAAGGTGGCGCGCACCCGGTGAATCAGCAGCGGCAGCACTTCGCGCAGCGAGTCGCTGACGCTGAGCTCCAGCCGGGAGTGTGCCTCGTCAAAACCCGCGAGCAGCCAGCCGGTATGCACCTTGCCCCCCGATTCAAGGCGAAACGTCCTTCCCATCGCCGGTTGACGGGCGTCAGCAGCTATGAATTCAATAGCGTTGATGGCCCGCTTGCTGAAAAATCCGAGCATGGCCTGCACGTCATACGGCGGGCGCCAGCCCAGGCGGATGCTGATGCCCTGGCTGGCGCGGCTGCCGGGTTCAAGGCCCTGGCGCCGCAGCTGGGTCGGGTTGAGCTTGTAATGGGCCAGAAAGGCCGCATTGAAGCGCCGCACGCTGGCGTAGCCGCTGATCAGCGCGACCTGGGTGATGGGCAAGGCCGTGTCGGCCAGCAACTGCTTGGCCGTGTGCAGCCGCCGCGTCTGCAGGTACTGCATGGGCGAGACGCCAAACTGGGCCTCGAAAATCCGCCGCAGATGGCGGTCGCTGACGCCCAGCCGCGCCGCCAGCCTT
>CAZWDK010000291.1:2062-3908 GCA_964633095.1 uncultured Polaromonas sp.
CTGCCCAGACCTCGGGCTCGTCCAGCAGCCGCGCCGCCTGGTGCGCCAGGATGTAGGACGCATCCTGGATCGACCAGACCACCGAATGCGGCGCCAGCTCGGGCCGGCAGCGCAGGCAGGGGCGAAAGCCGGCGTTTTCGGCCTGCGCGGCATGCCTGAAGAAACGGCAGTTTTCGCGCTTGGGGGTTTTGACGCTGCAGACCGGCCGGCAGTAGATGCCGGTGGAGGTCACGCCGGTGAAAAAGCGGCCGTCAAAGCGGGCGTCATGCGCCTTCAGGGCGAGGTAGCAGTCGTCGTCGGCGAATGGGGGGCTGGCGGGGGTCATGGGGAAATGATACGCCGGGCAGGTCTGTTGACTGGCCGTTTTCGGACATGCCCCTGGGGCTTGCCGAAGGTTGTTGGAAAAGGCCGCCGCCTACAATCGACCGACTCAAAAATTCACTTCATGACCAGGGATATTTCCAATGCAAGTCAGCGCATCGATTTTCAAGGCCTATGACATACGCGGCATCGTGCCGTCCACCATCAATGAAGACATGGCCGAGGCCCTGGGCAAGGCCTTTGGCACGGTGGCGCTGGCCGAAGGCGAAAAGAGGGTAGCCGTGGGCCGCGATGGCCGGCTCAGCGGGCCAGCGCTGGCGGCGGCGCTGATGCGCGGCCTGGCCGCCAGCGGAGTGGATGTGATTGACGTCGGCCTCGTCACCACGCCCATGCTGTACTTTGCGGCCAACACCTTGACCCGCTCGGGCATACAGGTCACCGGCAGCCACAACCCGAAGGACTACAACGGTTTCAAGATGGTGCTGGCCGGGCGCGCGATTTATGGCGAAGACATCCAGGCCTTGCGCCGGATGATGGAAACAGAAAGCTGGAAGCTTCCCGCGCAGGGCGGCACCGTCAGTAAAGTCGATGTGGAAACGGATTACCGCAAGCGCATCGTCTCCGGCATCCAGCTGGCGCGGCCGCTGAAGATCGTCATCGATTCGGGCAACGGCATTGCCGGCGCCTCGGCCCCCGCGATTTTCCGCGCCCTGGGCTGCGAGGTCACCGAGCTGTTCAGCGAGGTCGATGGCAACTTCCCGAATCACCATCCCGACCCGAGCAAGCCGGAAAACCTGGCCGATTTGATCCAGGCCCTGCAAAGCGGCGATGCCGAACTCGGTCTGGCCTTTGACGGCGACGGCGACCGGCTCGGCATTGTCACCAAGGACGGCCAGAACATCTACCCCGACCGGCAGATGATGCTGTTTGCCCGCGACGTGCTGTCGCGCGTGCCGGGCGGCACCATCCTGTTTGACGTGAAATGCTCGCAGCGCCTGGCGCCCGAGATAGCGGCGGCCGGCGGCGTGCCGCTGATGTACAAGACCGGCCACTCGCTGATCAAGGCCAAGATGAAGGAAATCGACTCGCCGCTCGGTGGCGAGATGAGCGGGCATATCTTCTTCAAGGAGCGCTGGTACGGCTTTGACGACGGCACCTACGCCGGCGCCCGCCTGCTGGAGATCGTGAGCCGCGTGCCCGATGCCGGCCTGCTGCTGAACGGCCTGCCGAGCAGCCACAGCACGCCCGAGCTCAACGTGGCCTGCCGGGAAGGCGAACCGCACAGCGTGGTCGAGGCGCTGATCAAGGCCGCCCATTTTGCCGAGCCCGCCAAGCTTTCCACCATAGACGGCGTGCGCGTCGACTGGCCCGACGGCTTCGGCCTGATCCGCGCCTCCAACACCACGCCGGTGCTGGTGCTGCGCTTTGAAGGCCATACGCCGGAGGCGCTGCACCGCATCGAGGCCGACATGCTGGCACTGCTGCGCAGCGTCAAGCCTGACGCGAGTTTTGCCGCCGCGGCGCA
>CAZWDK010000292.1:0-3904 GCA_964633095.1 uncultured Polaromonas sp.
AAGCCATTGTCCGCTTTGCCCGTTCGGTGCTGGCCGAGTATGAGCGCACGCGCGACGAGATTACGGCGGTGGCCAGCGGTGCGGCGGGGCGCACGCGCGTGGGTTCCATGGTGGTAGCCATGCCGGTGCTGCTGGCTGGCGCGGTCAAATTACTCAAGCAACGTTCGGCGCAGGCGACGGTACTGGTTGAGGAGGGCGACCTGACGCATTTATTGCCCAAGTTGCGCCTGGGGGAGCTGGACATGTTTGTGGGCCGGCTGGAGCCCGGCTATGCCGCCCCTGACCTGGTGACCGAAGCATTGTTCAACGAACCCATGGTGGCCGTGGTCAAGCGTGGCCACGCACTCACGCGCAAGAAAAAGCCGGGCTGGAGCGATCTGGCCGGCATGCCCTGCGTGTTACCGCCGCCCTGGGCGTCGCTGCGCGTGAAGATCGAGCAGACCTTTTACCGCCATGGTCTCAATCCGCCGGTCGACATCGTCGAAACCTCGTCCTTCCTGGCGCTCAGTACGTTTGTCAAGGAGCGCGACGCAGCCGGTTTTCTGGCGCGCTCGGTGGGCCTGCATTTTCAGACAGAGGGCTTGCTGGCGGTTTTACCGATCGAGGTGCCGATTGAGCTGCCGCCCATCGGGCTCATCACCATGCGGGGGCGGCGACTGACGCCGAGCAGCGAGCAACTGATGGACTGTCTGCGCCTGAGCGCCCAATCGAGCCAGCGGCCCGGCAAGACCGTGGCCTGAGACTGCGGTTGAATCGCGCGCAGGGGCCGGCGTGTCAAACAAACTCGGTGAGCCGCACCGGCCAGCACTTCATTCAAGCTTGCCCAGCAACAGGAACTCCATCAGTGCCTTTTGCACATGCATGCGGTTCTCTGCTTCGTCCCAGACCACAGACTGCGGGCCGTCGATCACATCCGCCTCAACTTCTTCACCGCGGTGCGCCGGCAGGCAATGCATGAAGAGGGCGTCGGGTTTGGCGGTCTTCATCATCGCGCTGTCCACGCACCAGTCGGCGAAGGCCTTTTTGCGCGCTTCGTTCTCGGCTTCGTAGCCCATGCTGGTCCAGACATCGGTGGTGACCAGGTCGGCGCCGGCGCAGGCCTGCATCGGATCCTTGAACACCTTGTAGCTGTCGGCGGAGCGTATGCCGGCCACTGACTGGTCGACCTCGTAGCCGCTGGGGGTGCTCAGGTGCACCTTGAAACCGAGGATTTCGCTGGCCTGCAGCCAGGTGTTGGCCATGTTGTTGCCGTCGCCCACCCAGGCCACCGTCTTGCCCTGGATGGAGCCGCGGTGCTCGATGTAGGTGAAGATGTCGGCCAGGATCTGGCAGGGGTGGAACTCGTTGGTCAGCCCGTTGATCACCGGCACGCGCGAATGCGCGGCGAAGGCCTCGAGCTTGGTTTGCTCGTAGGTACGGATCATCACCAGGTCCACCATGCGGCTGATGACCTTGGCGCTGTCCTCGATCGGCTCGGCGCGGCCCAGCTGGCTGCCTTCGGTGGTGAGGTTGACGACCGTGCCGCCCAGCTGGTACATGCCGGCCTCAAAGCTCACGCGGGTACGGGTCGAGGCCTTCTCGAAAATCATGACCATGGTGCGGTCAATCAGCGGCTGGTGTTTTTCGTAGGCCTTGAATTTCTTCTTGATCAGGGCGGCGCGCTCAAACAGGTAGGCGTATTCGCTGGCGTTCAGGTCGCTGAATTGCAGATAGTGTTTCAGGGGGCTGGTCATGATTACGCATTCTCTTTCAGCAACTGTTTGATCAGTGGGCACAAAATAGCCACCACTTCGTCGGCCTCGGCCGGGCTCATGATGAGCGAGGGCACCATGCGGATCACGGTGTCGGCCGTGACGCTGAGCAGCAGGCCGTTGTCGGCCGCGCGCTTGACCAGTTCGCCGCAAGGCTTGGCCAGCTCAATGCCCAGCATCAGGCCACGGCCGCGGATTTCCTTCACGCCTTCCACGCCGGCCAGTTCACGCGCCAGCGCGGCCCGCAGGTGTTCGCCGACCTTGACGGCATTGGCCAGCAGGCCTTCTTCTTCCATGATGCGCAGGGTCTCGACACCGGCCCGCATGGCCAGCGGGTTGCCGCCAAAGGTGCTGCCGTGGTTGCCGGGCTGGAAAATATGGGCGGCCCTGGGGCCCGCCACCACGGCGCCAATCGGCACGCCCGAGCCCAGGCCCTTGGCCAGCGGCATCACATCGGGCTTGATGCCGGACCACTGGTGGGCAAACCATTTGCCGGTACGTCCCATGCCGCACTGCACCTCGTCAATCATCAGCAGCCAGTCGCGTTCGTCGCAGAGCTGGCGCACTTCGCGCAGGTACTCGTCTTTCATGCTGTGGATGCCGCCTTCGCCCTGAACGGCTTCCAAAAACACGGCAACGACATTCGGGTTGCCGACGGTGGCGGCCTTCAAGGCGTCCAGGTTGTTGATGGGCACGCGGATAAAGCCCTCGACCAGCGGGCCAAAGCCGGCCTGCACCTTGGGATTGCCGGTGGCGCTCAGGGTGGCAATGCTGCGGCCGTGGAAGGCTTTTTCGTAGACCACGATCTCGGGTTTTTCTATGCCTTTGTCATGGCCGAACTTGCGCGCCAGTTTCAGGGCCGCCTCGTTGGCCTCCAGACCGGTGGAGCAGAAAAACACATTCTCCAGACCCGACAGCTCCACCAGCTTGGCCGCCAGCGTTTCCTGCAGCGGCACATGGTAATAGTTGGAGGTGTGGATGAGTTTGCCGATCTGCTCCTGCAGCGCCGGCACCAGCTTGGGATGGTTGTGGCCCACGGTGTTGACGGCAATGCCGCCCAGCGCGTCCAGGTAAGACTTGCCGTTCACGTCCCAGACACGGCAGCCCTGGCCATGCGACAGCGCCACCGGCAGTCGGCCGTAGGTGTTCATCACGTGGGGAGAGGCGGCTTCGATGTGGTGGGGCAGGGCAGCGGTCATGCGAAAACTCCGGGGAACATGGCTAAAAGAAGGTGGCCGCGATAAAGTGGCGGGGCCTGAAGTGATTTTAGGCGCAGAGCTTGCGGCCTTTCGTGACGATAGCGCATCACAGTCATGCCCGATGGCGGGATTCCAAAGACAGCAGAATGACAGGTGCTGAGTCTTATATAAGATAGAATACTTGTGCGGTGCAGCGTGGGGTAATATCCTCGCCCTTGGCCCGCACGAAAACCTCCACCCGACGGTCTCCTGATGGTCACTCATTCCGCCAAAGAAGTCTTCATTCAGGGCATCACCCGAGATGGCAAAACCTTCCGGCCCAGCGACTGGGCGGACCGCTTGTGCGGCGTGATGAGCCCGTTTCGCCCGGGCGGGCCGCAGCCCGGCAGCCACCTGACCTACTCGCCCTGGTGCGTTCCCACGGTGGTCAACGGGATCAAATGCGTGGTCGTCAATGCGCAATTGCGCGAGGTCGAGCCCATGGCCTGGGATTTCGCCATCAATTTCGCCAAGGACAATGATTTGCAGATGGCCGAGGCCTGCCTGGTTCCGGATAAGCCATGAAGCTACTGTGCGGGCACGATGCCGCGTTGCGCGGTGCTCGCAATCCTCATGTACCTGAGTACATTCCGGTTGCTGCGCTCCGGGCGTCTTGCCTCGTACCCGCTCGCTACGCTTTCTGGCTCATCCGACCGAGATTGAAACGAAAAACAAAAAAGCCGTCTTTCGACGGCTTTTTGATTTCGCTTGCAGCGCACCCTACAAAACGGCGGACGACTTTTTTTTAAAAAAAGAAGCAGTCCGGGCGATTTGCCTAATGGTTTAGGCGGCCTTGAGGGCCAGGGCTTTCACCTTGGCGGACAGGCGGCTCTTATCGCGAGCAGCCTTGTTTTTGTGGAAGATGCCCTTGTCGGCAACCGTGTCCACAATGCTCTGGGCCTTGGCGAACAGGTC
>CAZWDK010000293.1:0-3903 GCA_964633095.1 uncultured Polaromonas sp.
AAAAGACCACGCCCAATATCGATCTCAAGATCGACGCCGGGCCGCTGCGCTTTCGCCGCCGCCTGGCCCAGCTGATTGAAGCCGAGCAGCGCGCCAGCGCGGCAAGCGCCTGATGTGTACGCCCATGGGTTCGGAGGTGGGGTCAGCGCGTGGCTGGCGTCCGTTGAAAGTGGTGGCCAAGGTGCGTGAAAGCCAGGTCATCACTTCCTTTCATTTGGAGCCAACGGAGCCCGGCGGCTGGCGCGCTTTCGAGCCAGGACAGTTCCTGGTCTTCAGGTTCCCGGCCGGCAACGAGCGCGGCCATGTGCTGCGCACCTATAGCGTGTCATGTGCGCCGGGACAGCCGGGGCGCTATCGCATCTCGGTCAAGCGCGAGACGGCGCCACAGCCCGGCATTCCCGACGGCCTCGGCTCGTGTCACCTGCACGACGACGTGTCGGTCGGCGACATCCTGATGGCCGACGGCCCGCGTGGTGACTTTCATCTCGACCGCGCGAGTTCGCGGCCGGTGGTTCTGCTTTGCGGTGGTGTCGGGCTGACGCCGCTGGTGTCGATGCTCCACGCGCTGGCCGAGCAGAGCGACCGCCGCACCGTCTTCATCCACGCCTGCGACAACGGCGAGGTACACGCGCTCGGCGACGAAGTGCGTGCGCTCGCGGCTTTGCGGCCCGGTATCGAGGCGCATTTCGTCTACCGCTTTCCGACCGAGGCCGATCGCGCCGCGGCGCGCCACCAGGCCGAGGGCGTGATCACCCGCGAACTGCTGCAGCGCTTGCTGCCCCTTGACGACTACGAGTTCTACCTGTGCGGGCCGCCGCCGTTCATGCAGGCGGTATTTCGCCTCGTGCGCAGCCTCGGCGTCGCGAAGGACCGCATCGCCTACGAGTTCTTCGGACCGGCGACGGTGCTCGAGCCCGATGAGGTGGCCGTGGCGCCCGCGCCTGCTGCCGAGATGAAGCAGGCCGCACCCGCCAGCGCCAGAGAGGCCGGCGGTGCCATCACCGTTGCCTTCCGCAAGAGCGGCCGCAGCGCCAGTTGGGTCGACGGCTCCGAATCGCTGCTTTCGTTCGCCGAGGGCCACGGCCTGACGCCCGAGTTCAGCTGCCGCGCAGGCGTGTGCGGCAGCTGCAAGACCGGTCTCGTCGAAGGCGAGATCACTTACTTTGAAGACCCGCTCGACGACCCAGGCGCCGGGCAAGTGCTGATCTGCTGCGCCCGACCCAAGGGCAACGTGGTGCTCGATCTTTGAATTTTTGACATTTTTCCAAACCGCCCTTATGAAAAAAAAGACTTCCGACACCGCTTCCCACGGCCTGCGCTTCAACCCCCATGTCGCGGCGCTGCCGCCCTATAACGCCGGCATGAACGTGGAGGTGGCGCGCGCCATCAGCGGCCACAAGGACATCGCACGTCTGGCCAGTAACGAAAACCCTGACGGTTGCTCGCCTGCGGTCATGAAGGCGCTGGAGCCGGCCGCCTACGAGCCGTGGCGATACGCTGACCCGGCATGCAACGCCTTGCGCGCTGCCTTGGCTCAGCGCCTGCATGTGGAAGCCCAGCAGATCGTCGTGGGCAACGGTTCGGAGGAAATGATTGCCGCCATCGCACGGTCCTTGCTGGTACCGGGGAATTGGGCACTGACCGTGGTCCCCAGCTTTGGCTTGCATGAAATCGAGCCCCTTGCCGCCGGCGCCAAGGTCGTCAAGATCGGCATGAGCGCCGAATTGGGCTTTGACCTTGAGGGCTTGGAGCGTGAGTTGGCCCTGGGCCCGAACGTGGTGTTTTTGTCGTCGCCCTGGAATCCGGTCGGGCCGGCGCTTGACCATGCCGATCTGGAACGCCTGGTGCGCGCGGTGCGCCCTGGCACGCTGCTGGTGCTGGACGAGGCGTATTTTGAATTCGCCGACGCCGGTATGCCCAACGGCATCGACATGTTGCGCAATAGCGGCGTGGACTACGTGGTGCTGCGCACATTTTCCAAGGCCTATGGCCTGGCCGGCCTGCGCGTGGGCTATGCGGTGTGCTCCCACCCCGACATTGCACGGATACTGGGCGCTGCCAAGACCGCCTTCAACGTCAATGCGGCCGCCCAGGCCGCCGCCTTGGCCGCCTTGTCCGATGAGGCCTGGATGGTGGCCTCCACGACGCGGCTTCGGGCCGAGCGCGTGCGGGTGTGTGCGGCGCTGCAGGCACTCGGTTTGCGGGTAGCCCCATCCCAAACGAACTTCCTGTTTTTTGACACGCTGGATAGCAGCGCCAATGTCGCGGATGCCTTGCTGCGTCAGGCAGGCATCATCGTCAAGGCGTGGCGAGAGCCGGGCTACGAGCGTTTTCTGCGCGCCACGATCGGCAGCCCTGCAGAGAATGACCGCTTGATCGCGGCACTCACCCAAATACGCCATTCGGCAAGGATGTCCGCATGATTGCCGTCGAACTACTTGACGCCTTGCGCGCGGCCCTGGGGCAAGCCCATGTGCGCACCGGCGCAGAGGTGCGGGCGCTGGACCCGGGCTGGCACCCGGACAACCTGGCGGCAGGCGTCATGGTGCTGCCGGCCGACACCGCGCAGGTGGCCGAGGTCATGCGGCTGTGCAGCCTGCATGGCGCGCCCGTCGTTCCCCAGGGCGGCCGCACCGGCCTGGTCGGTGGCGCCATCTCGCATCCGGGCGAAGTCGTCGTGTCCCTGACGCGCATGCAGCGCATCGAATGCCTGGACCCCGTGAGCCGGATCGCGCTGGTGCAAGGTGGCGTCACGCTGGAGTCGCTGCAGCAAGCCGCAGCCAGTGAGGGCCTGGAACCCGGCATAGACCTGGCCGCCCGAGGATCGGCGACCATCGCGGGGATGGTGTCCACCAACGCGGGCGGCGTGATGGCTTTTCGCAACGGGGTCATGCGCCACCGCGTGCTGGGCCTGGAGGCGGTGCTGGCCGATGGCTCGGTCTACAGCGATCTGACCCAGGTCGTGAAAAACTCCGCCGGCTACGACCTCAAGCACCTGTTCATAGGCGCCGAAGGCAGCCTGGGCATCGTGACGCGCGTGGTGCTCAAGCTCGACCCGCTGCCGCCGGCAAGCGCGACCGCGCTGCTGGGCCTGCCTTCGGTCCAGGCCGCACTGGATGCGATTCGCTGGGCCATGGACATTGAAACCGGTCACCTGCGTGCCGCCGAGGCACTGTGGCAGCCCTACATCCAATTGACGGCCAAGGCCCTGCGCTGGCGTGAGCCGGGCATGGAACTGGACCAGCCGATTTTCTTGCTGCTGTCACTCGGTGGCGCGCGCGAGCCGGCCCTGCAGGACGCCTTCGAAACCCTGTTCGGGCAGGTGATGGAGCACCACCCCCAGGCCACCGGCATCATTGCCAGTTCGGCGCGTCAGGAAAGGGATTTATGGCGCCTGCGCGAGGATACGGATGCGCTGTACCGCGTCCATCCGGCGGCGCCGTCCTACGATGTGTCCGTGCCGCTGTCCGGTCTGGCGCATTACGTGGACGATGTGCTGCAAGGCCTGGCCGAGATCGAGCCCGATTTGCAGCCCTATGTGTTCGGCCACCTTGCCGATGGCAATCTGCACATCATCCTGAACCGGTCCGGTGCCCTGTCGCCAGAATCGGCCGAGCGGGTGGAGGCCGTGCTGTACAGCAAATTGCGGGCGCTGGGCGGCTCGTTCTCGGCCGAACACGGCGTCGGCTCCAAACGCATAGGCTCCATGTTCGACACCACAGACCCGGTCAAGCTGAAAACCATGGCCCGCATCAAGCGGCAGCTGGACCCGAGTGATTTGCTCAATCCCGGCAAGGTCCTGCCTGTGGCTTGAACGGCATGACCCAGCCATGACTTTCCATCCAACCCTTGAAGAGGCATTCCCATGAAAACCCAAGCCGCCGTCGCCTGGCAAGCAGGCCA
>CAZWDK010000294.1:0-3888 GCA_964633095.1 uncultured Polaromonas sp.
GGCCCCTGCGACAGCGGTTTTGCTATTGAATTGATAGCTGGTTGCACCCGTTGCTTGGGGCTTCAGGCCTTTTTTCTGAAAATGGTTGCGGTCCGCCGGGCTGGCTGCGGCCGAAGGTGCCGCCGTCAACGGGCAACATCGCTCCCGAATGCTTCTGCCAACGACAATATTTTTCCAGTGTCTGTCGCGTCATAACCAGCCAGGGCGTCCACCTCGTCATGAAAAGAGGCCGACTGCAGGATGGCGATGACCTGCTGGACCAGCGGGTCATCCAAAGCAGTCGCGGGCAAAGCGAAAAAGTAGCGTTCCTTCACTAATGGAATGAACTCAAGACCGAAACGCTGCGCTGCCGTCTGCACGCCAAAACCCACCTCCGCCATGCCGCTGGCAATAAATGCCGCGACGGCCGAGTGCGTGAACTCGGCGTTCTCAAAACCATTGATGTCGTTTGGCGAGAGCGACGCGCCGGCCAGCATCAGCTCCAGCAGCATGCGCGTGCCGGAGCCGATCTGGCGATTCACGAAGCGCACGCCGTCGCGACCCAGGTCCTGCAGTCCGTGAATGCCTTTCGGGTTGCCGGGCGCCACAAACAAGCCCTGGCTGCGCACGGCGAGATGGATCAGGCGGTGCGTTTTCTTGTTGAGCCACTGGGCGTACATCGCAACCGCCGACCGCTCGAACTCGCCTAGGGGCACATGAAAGCCGGCCAGGTCGCACTCCTGTCGCGACAGGGCGGCCACCGCGTCCGTGCTGTTGCGATAGCGCAGCTCGATCGGCAGCTTGGCGTTGTTGATGTCGTTGAGCAGGGCCGCAACCGCAAAACCGTGGCTGGCATGCAGGCGCACCGACCTGGACTTGCCCGCCGTCATCTTGTTGAGCTCGCGCTCCAGTTCGGACGACAGGCTCTCCAGCATGGGCGACAGGCGCGCCGCGACGCGGCGGTCGGCCCAGATCAGCTTTTCCGCCAGGGGCGTGAGCACGGTGCCGCGCCCCCTGCCCTTGTCCATCAGCGAGTTGCCAAACAGTTTTTCTACATCCCGCAGCAGGCCCCAGGCGTAACGGTAGGACAGGCCGATGGCCTGGGCCGCCTGCGCAATCGAGCCGGTTTTTTGTATGGCCATCAGGAGTTGCAGCAGGACGGCCGTGTCCAGGGGCGCGTCCGTATCAGACGTGATTTCCCAATGCGGCTGAATGGTGACTTTGTACATTATGCAAATTTTAGCCTATTGATTTATAAATTTACGAGTGATACCTTGCGTCTATTGCGACAAATAACAATTTTATTATGTTTTTAAAAGCATATTTAAATAAGCAACCCCAGATGGAAATCATATGAATTCCCCAGTCATACACATCGTGGCGAAGAAGCCCGGCAACCCGCCGCCGGTATTTGACAGGGCATCTGTCGAGGCCGTCATCTGCCAGCTCAGGGCCGTGCCCGGCGCCATGCTGCCCATCCTGCACGGGGTGCAGGAAAAAGTCGGCTATATCCCGCCGGAAGCGGTGCAGTTGATCGCCGACGAGCTCAATGTCTCGCGCGCCGAAGTGCATGGCGTCATCACCTACTACCACTTCTTCCGCCAGGCGCCGCCGGGCCGGCATGTGGTGCAGATCTGCCGTGCCGAGGCCTGCCAAGCCGTGGGCGGCGAGGCGCTGGCAACGCACGCCAAGGCAGCACTGGGCTGCGATTTTCACGAAACAACGGCCGATGGCGCCTTCACGCTGGAAGCGGTGTATTGCCTGGGCCAGTGCGCTTGCGGGCCGGCGGTCATGATGGGTGACGACCTGCATGCACGGGTTTCACCCACCAAGCTGAACCGCCTGATCAATGCGAAACGGGGGACGCCATGAGCACGACGATTTATGTACCGCGTGATTCGACCGCGATTGCGCTCGGGGCGAATGAAGTCGCCGCCGCCATCCAGCGTGAGGCGCAGGCGCGCGGCGTCCACGTGCGCATTGTGCGCAACGGCTCCCGCGGCATGTTCTGGCTGGAGCCCCTGGTCGAAGTTGCCACCCCGCAGGGACGCGTGGCCTACGGTCCGGTGGAAGTGGAAGACGTGGCCGGCCTGTTCGACGCAGGTTTTACCCTGGGCGCGGCCCACCCGCTCGCGCTGGGCCTGACCGATGAGATTGCCTTCCTGAAAAAGCAGGAGCGCCTGACGTTTGCGCGTATCGGAATCACCGATCCCATTTCGCTCGACGACTATCTTGCGCACGAAGGCTATGCCGGGCTGCAACGCGCCATCACCCTGCCGCAAACGGCCATTGTCCAGGAGGTACTGGACTCCGGCCTGCGCGGCCGCGGCGGTGCGGCCTTCCCGACCGGCATCAAGTGGAAAACCGTGCTGGGCGCGCAGGCGACGCAGAAGTACGTGGTCTGCAACGCCGACGAAGGCGACTCTGGCACCTTTTCCGACCGCATGGTGATGGAGGATGACCCCTTCATGCTGATCGAAGGCATGACGATTGCCGGCCTGGGGGTCGGGGCGAGCCAGGGTTATATCTATGTCCGCTCCGAATACCCGCACGCGATCGCGGTGCTGAATGAAGCGATTGCCATCGCGCGCGCGCACGGTTACCTGGGCCCCAACATCCTGGAGTCCGGCCACGCTTTCGAACTCGAAGTTCGCAAGGCGGCCGGCGCCTATGTCTGCGGCGAGGAAACCGCCCTGCTCGAAAGCCTGGAAGGCAAACGCGGCATTGTCCGCGCCAAGCCGCCGCTGCCGGCGCTCGAAGGCCTGTTCGGGCAACCGACCGTTATCAACAACGTGATCTCGCTGGCGGCCGTACCCCTGATCCTGGCGCGCGGCGCGGCGTACTACCAGAACTACGGCATGGGCCGCTCCCGCGGCACCCTGCCTTTCCAGATTGCGGGCAACGTCAAGCATGGCGGCCTGGTCGAGAAAGCCTTCGGCCTGACCTTGCGTGAGCTGCTGTTCGACTTCGGCGGTGGCACGGCCAGCGGCCGGCCCATCCGCGCGGTCCAGGTCGGAGGCCCGCTGGGCGCCTACTTGCCTGAATCGCTGTTCGACACGCCGATGGACTACGAGTCCTTCATGACCATAGGTGCGGGCGTGGGGCATGGCGGCTTGGTCGTGTTTGACGACAGCGTCGACATGGCCAAACAGGCGCGTTATGCGATGGAGTTCTGCGCGATAGAGTCCTGCGGCAAATGCACGCCCTGTCGCATCGGCTCGACGCGCGGCGTGGAGGCGGTCGACAAGATCATCGCCAACCAGAACCGGCCGCAGCAGATCCACCTGCTGCGCGACCTGTGCGACCTGATGCTCAACGGCTCGCTGTGCGCCATGGGCGGCATGACGCCCTTTCCGGTGCTGTCCGCCCTGGACCACTTTCCCGAAGATTTCGGCAGCACCTCCCTGCAAAAAGCCGCCTGAATCCCGCAGCAAGAACAATCGAAGGACTTCCCCATGAACCAGCTCAATGAAATCGATTACGGCACGCCGGAGCGTATCTCGGACAAGACCGTGACGATTGAAATCGACGGCGTGCAGGTCAGTGTCGCTGCCGGCACCTCGGTGATGCGCGCGGCGGTCGATGCCGGCGTCAACGTGCCCAAGCTGTGCGCCACCGACAGCCTGGAGCCTTTCGGTTCCTGCCGCCTGTGCCTGGTCGAGATCGAGGGCCGCAGGGGCTTCCCGGCCTCGTGCACGACGCCCTGCGAGCCGGGCATGAAGGTCAAGACGCAGACGCCCAAGCTGGCGGACATGCGCAAGGGCATGATGGAGCTGTACATCTCGGACCACCCGCTCGATTGCCTGACCTGCCCGACCAACGGCAACTGCGAGCTGCAGGACATGGCCGGCGTGGTCGGCCTGCGCGACGTGCGTTATGGTTACGAAGGCAAAAACCACCTGAAGCTGG
>CAZWDK010000295.1:0-3870 GCA_964633095.1 uncultured Polaromonas sp.
GACGCCGATGTTGACCATGGTGATGCCGCTGCGGTCGGCGCGCAGCAGGTGGTAGCCCGGCATTTGCGGCAGGCGCGGCGGGGCCACGCCCACCTCGTCCCCGGCCTCGGCCGGCAGGCCGACGCGCCGTGTCACCACATTGCCGGGCTCCACAAAGGCAATGTACTCGCTATTGGGGTCGGCCATGGCTTCATGGCCCAGCCGCATGAATTCGTCGATGTAGAACTGGTAGTTGGTGAACAGCACAAAGTTCTGGAACCAGTCGGGCGAGGTGCCGGTGTAGTGGCGCAGGCGCTGCAGCGAGTAGTCGACGCGGGCCGCCGTGAACAGCGACAGCGGCTGCGGTTCGCCGGGCTTGGGCTCGTGCGTGCCATTGGCAATGCCGTCGTCCATCGCGCCCAGGTCGGGCAGATCAAACACATCGCGCATCAGCATGCGCCGGTCCACGCTCATGGTGCCTTCAATATGGTCGTTCTCGGCGAATGAAAAGTGAATCGGAATCGGCTGGGTGCTGGTGCCCACCTCCAGCTCAACCTTGTGGTTTTGCAGCAGCAGGCGGAACTGCTCGAGGTAGTAGTCCTGGTACAGGTCGGGCCGTGTCAGCGTGGTTTCAAAACGGCCAGGCCCGGCCACAAAACCATAGCTGAGCCCCGAAATGTCCGGCGTTTCCTGCGTTGCGCGCGCCACCGTGTCGGTGTGCAGGCGCACAAAGGGGTAGCAGGCGCGCACATGGCCGGGCAAGGTTTCACCGGCCACGTAGCGCTGCATGGCATCACGCAGGTGGGCAATTTGCCGGTCGTAAATCAGGCGCACCTGCGCCAGTGCGGCGGCGGGGTCGGTGTAGCGGCTGGGGGCGATGAAAGTGGGTAAATGGGACATGGTCCTATTGTGCTACCGCGCGGCGGGCAAGTGCCGCGCGACGCCACGGGGCGGGCCGCATTGTGTTGATGTCACAAAAATCGATGGATCTTCGGCTTTTTCCTACCAATTGGCGCGATTTCGGGCTGACCCCTATTTCTTGTTCTTCCTGCGGGGCCCGTTGCCGGCGGCTTTCCAGGTGCCTGCCTCGCTTCTTTCCCGTGCCGCGCCGACATTGTGCTACGCTTTTGATAGCTGATTGCGCCCTTCTGGTGGTTGCTTGCGGCCTATTTGATGCCTAAGGCCGGTGCTGGGCGAAGTCAAGCCCTGAGCGGCTCGCGCATCGTCACAAACTCTTCGGCGGCGGTGGGGTGAATGCCAATCGTGCTGTCGAAAATCGCCTTGGTGGCGCCGGCCTTCATGGCCACCGCAAAGCCCTGCACGATTTCGCCCGCCTCGGCCCCGACCATGTGCAGGCCGACCACGCGGTCGGTGGCGTCTTCGACCAGCAGCTTCATGAAGGTGCGCTCGGTGCTGCCGCTGAGCGTGTGCTTGAGCGCCTTGAAGTCGGTGCGGTAGACGCTGATCTGGCCGAACCTCTCGCGGGCCTCGGCCTCCGAATAGCCGACCGTGCCGATGTTGGGATGGCTAAACACCGCCGTCGGGATGAACTCGTAGCTCATGTTGCGCGGCTTCTTGCCGGCGGCCGGCCCGAACAGCTGGTCCACCACCACCATGGCCTCGCCCAGCGCCACCGGCGTGAGCTGCAGCCGCGCCGTGACATCGCCGAGCGCGTAGACCGACGGCACCGAGGTTTGGTACTGCGCGTCCACCTGGATCGCGCCTGCGCCGTTCAGCGCCACCCCTGCGGCTTCCAGGCCGATGCCGCGGGTATTGGGCACGCGGCCGGTGGCATACAGCACGGTGTCGACATGGAAACTGGCTTGCTTGTGCTGATCACCGTTCACCGCCACCAGCAGGCCATCGGGGGTTTTGCTGATGGCGCCTATGTCGGCCTTGAACTGCAGGTTGACGCCTGCTTTGCCCATCTCGCCGGCAATAAAGCGGCGCACGTCGTCGTCAAAACCGCGCAGCAGCTGTTCGCCGCGGTACAGCTGCGTGACCTGGGCGCCCAGGCCGTTGAAGATGGACGCAAACTCGCAGGCGATATAGCCGCCGCCCACCACCAGCAGGCGCCGGGGAAAGGGGGCCAGGTCAAACATGTGGTCGGACGTGACGACATGCTCGCGTCCCGCAATGGCGGGCACGCTAGGGGTGCCGCCGGTGGCGACGAGGATGTTCCTGGCGGTGAATTTCCGCTCGTCGACCGCCACCGTGTGCGCATCCAGCAACCTGGCCCAGCCCTTGACGATGGTCACGCCGGCGGTTTCGAGCAATTGCACATAAATGCCGTTGAGGCGCGAAATTTCGCGGGCGCGGTTGGCCTTGAGGACTTCCCAGTCCAGGCTGGGCGCCGCGCCGGTCCAGCCAAAGCCGTGCGAATCCTCGAAACTCTCGGAGAAATGGGCGGCGTAGCTGTACAGCTTTTTCGGGATGCAGCCGACGTTGACGCAGGTGCCGCCCATGGCGCTGACCTCGGCCAGTGCCACGCGGGCGCCACGCAGCGCCGACATGCGCGCAGCGCGCACGCCGCCGCTGCCGCCGCCGATGACGAAGAGGTCGAAGTCAAAATTCTGTTGCATGCGTTTTCCTTTCTGCTGTCAGGACTGGAAATCCCGGAGTTCCTTTTTGATCCACTCGATGAACACCCGGGTGCGCATGGGCAGCAGGCGGGCGTGCGGGTAGACCACGTGAATGGGACGAGTCGGCGGCTCAAAATCCTCCAGCACGGTGCGCAGCTGTCTGCTTTGCAGGAACGGTGCCACCTGGTAAGACAGAAACATGCCGAAGCCTGCGCCTGCCACGCAAGCCGCAACGGCCGGAGCGATCTGGTTGAACTCCAGATTACCACTGACGGCCAGGCGCAGTGGCCGGCCCTGGTCATTGAACGGCCCCCATGTGGGGACATGGTCGGTCACGCGCACGCAGTTGGCCTTCAGCAGATCCTTGGGGTGTTTGGGCATGCCGTGGCGGCGCAGCCAGGCGGGGCTGGCCACCACCAGGTGCCGGATGTGGCCCAGCGGCTGCGCAACCAGGCTGGAGTCGTCGAGCCGGCCGATGCGTATGCCCACGTCAATGCCTTCCTCCAGCAGGTTGACCACGCGGTCCAGCAGCACCACGCTGCAACGCATCTTCTCGTGCTGCTGCACAAAGCGCGTCACGGCGGGTGCCACATGCATTTGCCCGAACAGCATGGGGGCGGTGATGGTGAGGTGGCCCGCCGGCTCACCGGCCTCGGCCGTCAGCGCGGCTTCGGCGTCATCCAGTGCCGCCAGCAGCTGCCGGCAACTCTCCAGGTGGCGCCGACCCTCTTCGGTCAGCGAAATGCGCCGCGTGGTCCGGTTGAACAGGCGCACACCGAGTTGCGCCTCGAAGCTGGCCAGCGTGCGCACCATGGCCGGCAGTGACGACTCCATGACCCGGGCGGCGGCGGTCAGGCTGCCCTGTTCGGCAATGTGAATAAAGGCCTGCATGGCCCTGAGCTTGTCCATGGGGTGGATGCTAATTCAAATTAATCCATTTAATGGATGGGTTAAATCCAGCTATCGCCATTTATTCAAAGTATCGGATTAAAGAGAATTCCGACTCAGACTAATTTCTTGAAGGACCCGCATGAACGCAGCAGCCAACTCCCCCCTCGACGCCGCCCTCAACAGGCTTGCGGCCCAGCCCATCAAGCTCTACCGTTCCGCCATTTCCGGCCATGCCCACCGGGTGGAACTGTTCCTGTCCCTGCTCGGCCTGCCGTTTGAGTTGGTGGAGGTGGACCTCGCCGCCAAGGCGCACAAAACACCGGCCTTTTTGGCCATGAATGCCTTCGGCCAGGTGCCCGTGATCCAGGACGGCGACCTCACCCTGGCCGATTCCAACGCCATCCTGGTCTACCTCGCC
>CAZWDK010000296.1:0-3854 GCA_964633095.1 uncultured Polaromonas sp.
TGCTGCTCCCAGGTATTCTGGGCCTGCTGGCCCTTGACAGCTGGAACGACTACCGTGCATTGAGGAACCTGGTGCAGGACGCCTACGACCAAGCCATGCTCGAGTCAGCGAATGTCCTGCGAAGCAGCCTGTCACTTGCGCAAGATGGTTCGTTCCGATTGGATGCGCCGTTTGCGGTGCAAGCGATGTTCGACGCCGCCAGCCCATTGCACAAGCATCTGCATGTCGGCCTGACACCTCGCGGGGCTGCACAGGGCGACGCGACAGCAGCCCTGCGCGAGCTGACCTTGCTGGGCGAGGCAGACCTGCCTGCACCGCCTGCCCCGACGCCTGCTGCCGGGTCCCCGTCCTCAGTCTGGTACGACAGTTACTACCGGGGCTACCCGATCCGTGTGGTGGCGCTCCAAAGCAAGGTCGTTGACGGGCGTGGCCAGACCTTTGACCTGCTGATTCAGGCGGCTGAAAGCACCGGGCCGAGGGATCAGGCGCAAGCGGCTTCGCTGCAGCAGGAGCTGATACGCGATGCGCGAATGGTGCTGGTGGTGATTCTGCTGGTCTGGCTGGGAGTGACCTGGTCTTTGCAGCCGCTGGAGCGGCTGCGCAAGTCCGTGCTGCAAAGCCAGGGCAATGATCTCAAGCCACTGGACACCAGCGGCGTTCCGCATGAAGTGGCGCCGCTGGTCGATGCCGTCAACCAGCATGTTGCCAGCTACCGGGACTTGCTGGACCAGCAGTCGCAGTTTCTGGCCGATGCATCGCACCAGTTGCGCACGCCGCTGGCCATCATGCTGACGCAGGCAGGCGTCGCGCTGCGCGAAAAAGACCCCGGACAGCTGCACGAGACCCTGCGCGCCATCGTCACCCAAATCTCGCGCAGCAGGCGCCTGTGTGAGCAACTGCTGTCGCTGGCCCACGCGAGTGATCGCGCATCGCCCGCCGACGCGCCGGGCGTCGTGGACCTCAACGCCGTTGCCAGGGACGTCGTGCTGCAGTACCTGACGCTGGCCCACGAGAAAAATCAGGATCTGGGCTGGATGGACGCCCGGGAAGAACTGCCGGCCACGCCAATGCCGGCCGAAGACGCCCAGGACGATGCGCGTTCCCCGTCCGGTCTACCCGAAGCGCCCGTGGTTCCGGTGCTGGCCAGTGACCCCGAGCTGCACGAGGCGCTTGCCAACCTGGTGCACAACGCCATTGTGTACACGCCATCAGGCGGACGCATTACCGTGATGGTGAGCACCCGGGATGGCATGGCGCTGGCCGAAGTTTGCGACGACGGCCCTGGCATTGCCAAGACGCGACGGGCAGAGGTTTTCGAACGCTTCCACCAGCCCAGCCCGGGCCCAGGCAAAGGCCTGCACGGGGCCGGACTGGGCCTGGCCATCGCACGCGCTTATGCCAGACGCAACGGTGGCGATATCGAGCTTGCAGACCTCGTCGCTCCCAGCGCGGGCGCGGCCTCCAGCGGCACCGGCTTGCGTGCCATCCTGCGCCTGCCTCTGGCATCCAACCGCCAGGGCTGAGCGCTCACGGCTGAACTGCTGAAAACAGCCTCGTTGGGTGCCATCCGGGGCCCCACAGCATCGGTGCGCAGCAACCCTAAACCTTGCTGGCCAGGCCATGGCAAATGACCGCTTGCAGCACTGCCACGTCCCGTTAGTGATAACACGTATTTTGAGCTTGCGCGCACAAAACGAAAGCCAATTGGAAGCATCGATCCCTAACATTTCCCTCCTACCTGAACGCTTCGCCGGCTGCATATTGCATGACCGGAAGACGCGGGACAAAACCACAAGGAGACCCGGATGACCCATCCCCCCGTTAATGACAACGCCGCACAGGCGCAGCCCTGGAGATACTTCACATGAACTTTAATAACCGGAATTTCGTCCGAGGCCTCTGTCTCATTGCGATCGCCCTGCTCTTTGGCCTGGTGTCGCTGAATTACTCGATAGGCGAATTAAGCAGGTCCGGGCCCGGGCTGTTTCCCCTGATGGTGAGCTCCTGTCTTTTTGTGATCGGCCTGCTCTCGGTGGTGCGTTCGCATTTCGTCGACCCCGTACCCCTGGACTACAGCGTCAAAAACATCGCCCTCATTCTGCTGAGCCTTGTCGGCTTCGCGGTGATCTCCCAGTTCATCAACATGATCCTGGGCATCGTATTTCTGGTGTTCTGCTCGACGCTTGCCGGTACCTCGTATTCAGTGGTCCGCAACATCAAGATCTCGCTTGGCCTGATCGCAGTTGCCTTTGCCTTCAAAAACCTACTCGGCCTTAGCCTGCCCTTGTACTGATGGACATTCTACAAAACCTCGCGTTTGGTTTCGAACACGCACTGACCTGGCAGAACCTCCTTTACTGCGCCCTTGGCTGCACGGTGGGCACGCTCATAGGGCTGCTCCCCGGACTTGGCCCCTTGTCCACCATCAGCTTGTTGCTGCCCTTGACCTATTCCATCCCCACCGGTGGCGCGCTCATCATGCTGGCCGGGATTTACTACGGGGCGCAATACGGCGACAGCGTGAGCGCCATCACCATGAAGATTCCGCACGCGAGCAGCATCGTCGCCTGCATCGATGGCTACCAGATGACCCTCAAAGGCAAAACCGGCCTGGCCTTGTTCACCGCGGGCATTTCCAGCTTCATTGGCGGTACTGTGGCCATTGTGGTGCTTTCGACGTTGGCGCAACCACTGGGCGAGGTGGGTTTCCTGTTTGGGCCGGCCGATTACTGCGCCCTCATGTTGCTCGGGTTTTTCTGCGTGAGCTTTGTCAGCAGTGGCAGCCTGCTCAATGGCCTGGCCATGGCCATGGTCGGCGTTCTGCTGGGGATGGTCGGTACCGACGTGAACAGCGGCGTGGCGCGCTACACCATGGACCTGGCCCATCTAACAGATGGGATTGGCCTGATCAGCATCGCCCTGGGCTGCTTCGGCATTGCCGAGGTCGTGAAAAACCTCGACAACAAAAACGTGCTCACGCCCTTCAACGGCACGATCAAGCTCATGCCGACCTGGCCCGAGTTCAAGCGCATCATTCCCAGCGCCTTGCGCGGAAGTGCGATCGGCTCTGTCCTCGGCATCCTGCCCGGCGGTGGTCCCACGATTGCCCAGTTCGCAGCCTATGCCGCTGACAAGAAATTCAGCAAATACAAGCATGAGATCGGCACCGGATGCATCGAAGGGGTGGCCGGACAAGCGGCTGCCGACGAGGCGGCAGCACGCACCAGCTTCATCCCGCTCATGGCCATTGGCATTCCCGAAAACGCAGTCATGGCCCTGATGATGGCCGCCTTCGTCGTCAAGGGCATCCAGCCTGGCCCCAACATGATCGCCAGCCACCCCGATTTGTTCTGGGGCCTGGTGGCCAGCATGTGGGTGGGAAATTGCTTCCTGGTCATCCTCAACGTGCCTTTGGTGCGCTACTGGCTGTCGGTCTTCAAGATTCCCTACACCGTGCTGTTTCCAGCGATTCTCTTTTTCTGCTGCGTCGGTACGTTCAGCATCAACAACAGCCTGGATGACATCTACACCACAGCCGTTTTTGGCCTGATTGGCTATCTGTTTTTGCGCCTGGATATGGAGGCCGCGCCACTCCTGCTGGGCTTCATTTTGGGCCCTATGCTGGAGGAAAATTTCCGCCGCGCCATGCTTCTGAGCCGGGGTAGCTTCAACGTGTTCGTCAACCGCCCCATCAGCGCCACCTTGCTCGCCATGATCGGAACCCTGGTCGTGTGGCAGGCGGTGTCATTTGCTCGGAAGTTGATAAAGGCACCGGATCATATTATTCATGGAAGTACACATACACCCGCGGCCGCAGCCACAGCCGCAGCCGTAGTTGAAGTTGAATAATCCCA
>CAZWDK010000297.1:0-3852 GCA_964633095.1 uncultured Polaromonas sp.
GCACGAGTGGTTTGTGATTGACGCGACCGACAAGGTCCTCGGACGAGTAGCCAGCGAAGTTGCTCTCCGTTTGCGCGGCAAACACAAGGCCATTTACACGCCTCACGTCGATACCGGTGACTTCATCGTCATCATCAACGCAGCCCAGCTGCGCGTCACCGGCGCCAAGTCGACCGACAAGATTTACTATCGCCATTCCGGTTATCCAGGCGGCATCACGGCCACCAGCTTCCGTGACATGCAAGCCAAGCACCCCGGCCGCGCTTTGGAAAAGGCCGTCAAGGGCATGCTGCCAAAAGGCCCGCTCGGCTACGCCATGATCAAGAAACTCAAGGTGTACGGTGGTGCAGAGCACCCGCATACCGCCCAACAGCCCAAAGTGCTGGACATCTAAGGAGCTATTGATGATTGGTGAATGGAACAATGGCACCGGCCGTCGCAAATCCAGCGTCGCCCGCGTGTTTATCAAAAAAGGCACCGGCAAGATCACGGTCAACGACAAGGACATCCAGGTGTTCTTCGGCCGTCAGACCTCGATCATGATTTGCCGCCAGCCCCTGTTTCTGACGAACCACGTCGAGACGTTTGACATCATGGTCAACGTCCACGGCGGCGGCGAGTCCGGCCAGGCCGGCGCAGTGCGCCACGGCATTACCCGTGCGCTGATTGACTATGACGCGGCACTCAAGCCGGCCCTGAGCCAGGCTGGTTTTGTCACGCGCGATGCCCGTGAAGTCGAGCGCAAGAAGGTCGGCTTCCGTTCGGCACGCCGTCGCAAGCAGTTCAGCAAGCGTTAATCCGCTTACTGTCCCAAAAAGCCGCCCTGGTTTGCGCCTGGCGGCTTTTTTCATGGGCTTTACAAGTCCCGTGCACAATGCAGCTCCCGAGCTGAAAAACGCAGGAAATGTTTTGAAATTCCGTCTGTTCCGCCGTCGCCTGACCATCAGTTCCCCGCGCATGGCCGTGCGCAGCGCGCTGCCGTGGCCCTTGCGCTGGGTTGCCGGCGCCCTGATGCTGGGTTTTTCCGCCGCCATCGCCTTGTGGGCCTTCGAGTTTGGCAAAGGCATCGCCGGCCTGGACACCAATGCCAAGCAGGAGCTGAGCCTGCTCCGGCAAGAGGTCGCGACCCTGCGCGCCGACCGCGACAGGGCGCAGTCGATTGCCAATACCTCGGGCAGCCTGCTGACGGCCGAAAAAGCGGCGCAGGAAAAAATGCTGAGCCAGATCAGGCAGCTGGAGCTGGAGAACCGCAGCCTGCGCGACGACCTCGGTTTCTTTGAAAAACTCCTGCCCGCCGGCAGCACGGAGGTGGCCACCATACGCAGCCTGCAGGCCGAGCTGCTGTCGGACATGCAGCTGAAGTGGCAGCTGCTGGTGATCCAGCCGGTCAAGGACGCGCCCAGTTTCAATGGCCGGCTGGAGCTGACGCTCAATGGCACGCAGGCCGGAAAACCCTGGACCATGAGCCTGCCCGGCGGTGCGCAGGCCCTGCAGTTCAAACAGTACCGCCGCGTCGAGGGTGTCCTCGATTTGCCGCCCCAGGCCGTGGTAAAAACAGTGACCGCCAAGGTCATGGAGGGAACGACCGTTCGTTCCGTTCAAATCTTCAAGCTCTAATCATCCCAACGTGTCCCCACGTCTTTCGTACAGGAAACCGCTATGTTCGGCAAAAAAAAGCAGCCTCCCATCAAAAGCCTGATTGCCCAGGGCACCTGCATTGAAGGCAACCTCAAATTTACCGACGGCCTGCGGGTCGATGGCGAGGTGACTGGCGACATCCGTGCCGCAGAGGGCCAGGCCAGCATTCTGGTGATCAGCGAATCCGCCACGGTGACCGGCCTGATCCATGCCGACCATGTGATCATCAATGGCCGCGTCGTGGGCCCGGTTCACGCCTGCGAGCTGCTGGAACTTCAGCCCAAGGCGAAAATCGAGGGCGAAGTGTCTTACAAGGCGCTTGAAATGCACCAGGGCGCCGTCATCTTTGGACAGTTGCGTCCCACCAGCCAGCCGGCACTGGAAGAAAAGCCTGCCCTGAAGCTGGCGGCCAACAATGGCTGACTGAAATAGCGAGTGGACACTTACCATTGACCCACGATTGACCCTGGCGGCTAACACGCATGGGCGCTGTGGTTGATCGATTTGCTGTACTATTTGCCGATAAAGCCTTGATGAGCCTTGAATATTGGAGTCCCCCATGAGTGCAGTTGCTGAAAATATCCAGACCGAAATGCCCGCCCCCTTTGTCTTCACCGACAGCGCCGCGGCCAAAGTGGCAGAGTTGATTGCCGAAGAAGGCAATCCGGATCTGAAGCTGCGGGTGTTTGTACAGGGCGGCGGCTGCTCCGGCTTCCAGTACGGTTTCACCTTTGACGAAATCACCAACGAAGACGACACCACCATGACCAAAAACGGTGTCTCCCTGCTGATTGATGCCATGAGCTACCAGTACCTGGTGGGCGCGGAGATTGACTACAAGGACGATCTCGAAGGCGCGCAGTTCGTGATCAAGAACCCCAATGCCACCAGCACCTGCGGTTGCGGCTCCAGCTTTTCTGCCTGAGCGCACTTCCCTTGCGATCCAAAAGCCGCCTTGAAAGGCGGCTTTTTTGTTTTACGCGGGGTAGATGGCGCCCAGCACACGCGGGCCCGCCGCACCCGTCACGCTCGCCAGGTTGCCGGGTTGGCGCCCGATGGCCTGGCGCGCCAGCCAGGCAAAGGCCGCCGCCTCCACCTGCAGGGGCGGCAGACCATGCTGGTCCGAGGCGCTGACGCGAAGCGAGGGCAAACCCGCCTGCAGGCGCTGCATCAGGTGCTGGTTGAAGGCGCCGCCGCCGCACACGATCAGCTCTTTGCTATCTTTTCCATAGCTGTTCACGCCCGAAATACATGCGCTGGCAGTGAATTCGGTCAATGTGTTTTGGATGTCCTCGGGGCGTTCCGCGGTGAAGGCCTGCAGTTTTCCGGCCAGCCAGGCCAGGCTGAAAAGGTCTCTGCCCGTGCTTTTGGGCGGGGCCGCCGAAAAATAGGCTTCGTCCAGCAGGCTGGCCAGCAGCCCCGGGATCAGTTTGCCGCTGGCGGCCCAGGCGCCGCCCGCGTCAAAGGCCCGGCCGGTGTGCTGCTGGCACCAGGCATCCATCAGCGCATTGCCCGGCCCGCAGTCGAAACCCAGCACCGGATCGCCGCCCGGGGGCAGCACGCTGAGGTTGGCGATGCCGCCCAGGTTCAGCACGGCCACGCTGCAGTCGGGCCGGCCAAAAACACTCTGGTGAAATGCCGGCACCAGCGGCGCCCCCTGGCCGCCGGCGGCGACGTCGCGGCTGCGGAAATCTGCCACCACGTCAAGGCCGCTCAGTTCGGCCAGCAGCGCCGGGTTGTTGAGCTGCAGCGTGTAGCCCGGGCCGCCAGCCTTGGCCTTGCCGGGTTGATGCCGCACCGTCTGCCCGTGCGCGCCTATGGCCCGAATCTGCGCGGGGGCTATGGATTGCGTGGCGGCCTGGTCCAGCAGTGAACCGACGACCCGCGCATAAACCGCCGCAAGCTGGTTGCCCGCCAGGGCCGCGCGGTGCAGTTCGTTGTCGCTGGGCGAATTCAGCGCCAGCAGCTCGGCCCGGAAGGCGTCGTCAAAGGGCTCGGTCGCCGACGCCAGCACCCTTGGCGCGCCGGCTGAAAAATCAACCAGCACGCCATCCGCGCCGTCCAGGGAGGTGCCTGACATCAGGCCAATGTAGTAGTCTGCCATGCGGCCATTTTGCCGCAGGGGGCGGACGGCGCATGACAGGAAGTGAACCGCGTGGGGGCCGCGTTTCGGCGCCGCGCCGTGCCAAGCCGAAATAGCCCCCTGGGGTCAGC
>CAZWDK010000298.1:0-3850 GCA_964633095.1 uncultured Polaromonas sp.
CGCGCTGGATTTCGTCGAACACCTGGCCGTCAGACGGATCAATGACGGGAATGGTCTTGCCGGAAGAAGACGGGACGGAGGCGTTGGCGATGTAATTGAGTTGCATGCGTCTCATTTTGCTTCAAACAGGTTCTTGATGATCAGGGCCTGCGCTTCTTTAGGTGAAAAGTGCCTGTGGCCCCCTGTCATCAAGCGCAAGCAGCTATTCATTTGATAGCGATGCCAGCCGTGCCTGCAGGTAGGCCCGCACAGCCGGCAGCGTCGTCAAGCCCAGGGCCCGCTGGTAGCTTGCCACGGCCTCCACACGCTGGCCTTGCTTTGCCAGCAGATAAGCACGCGCCACCCAATAGGGCTGATACGCCGTCACGGCGGCGGCGTCAATGCCGTTTAATGCCTCCAGGCCATCGCTTGCGCTGCCCGCATCGCAGATCGCCACGGCGCGGCTGACGAGTGCGCCTATGGTCGGCGACATCTGCACAAGCTGGTGGTACAGCTGCGCAATGCCTTGCCAGGGCACGCTGCCCGTGAAGACGCGCTGACAGTGCGCGGACTGGATGGCCGCTTCCAGCTGGAACGGGCCGGGCTGGCGTTGGGCGGCAGCCGCCCAAAGGATGTGGTTGGCGCGTTTAATCAGCGCCTTGTCCCACAGCGAGCAGTCTTGCAGATGCAGCGGTATGAATTCACCGGCCTGGCCGTAGCGCGCGGCCTGGCGCGATTCGCAAAGCAGCAGCAGGGCCAGCAGACCAGCGGCTTCGGCGCTGCCCGGCAGCAGGCTCGCCGTCAGGTCGGCCAGATGGATGGACTCTTCCACCAGGTTGGACGCTTGCGCCACGCCCAGCGCGTCGCCAGCCAGGCCTTCCCAGCCCAGGCCGTAGGCCGCATAGATAGCCTCCAGCACGGCGTGGATGCGCTCGGCCAGTTCATGCGCCTCGGGTTCCTCAAAGCGGATGCCGGCCTGGGCGATCTTGGTCTTGGCACGCACCAGGCGCTGCGCCATGGCCGCAGGCGAGACGAGAAAGGCCGAGGCAATGCGTTTGGCGTCCAGGCCCAGCACGGTCTGCAACATTAGCGCGGTGCGCACCGCTGGGTCAATGGCCGGGTGGGCGCAGACAAAGAGCAGCTTGAGCCGCTCATCGGGAATCAGCGGCGCGCCGGGCGCGGCGGCATCAGCTTCACCCAGCAGGATCGTGACTGCCGGGTCGGCGGCAACGCGTGCATGCCTTTGCATTTGCAGCAGGTTGCGCTTGGCGGCGGTCATGAGCCAGGCATCGGGTGATTCGGGTACGCCGGTTTGGGGCCAACTTTCAAGTGCGCTGGCAAAGGCCTCAGCCAGCGCATCTTCTGCTGCGGCCAGGTCGCGCCAGCGGTAGGCCAGCCAGGCCAGCAGCCGCCCGTAAGACGCGCGGGCGGCCTGCTCGGCATGCCGATGCGCCGCAAAGGCGGCGTGGCGGAGCGCCTGCGTCACGCGTTGATAGCGATGGTCGGCATGATCGGGCGCACCTCGACGCTGCCGCTGGTGGCGCAGGGCGCACGCTCGGCCCACTGCAGCGCCACGCCCAGCGAAGGTGCCTCAAGGATGGCGTAACCGCCCAGGTGCTCTTTGGTGTCGGCAAAGGGGCCGTCCTGGATCACGCGTTTGCCATGGCGCACGCGCACCGTGGTGCCCGTTTCGGGCGGCTGCAGGCCGTGGCCGCTCAGCATCATGCCGGACTGGCGCAACTCCGCCATGTAGGCGCGCCAGGCATCCCAGTAAGCGGGGGCTTGCGCCGGGTCGGTGCGCAGGGCCAGGTCGGACGCGGTTTGCATGTAGACAAGCATGTATTGCATGGTGTTTCCTTCAGGGTTTGGCGGGGCAACATGCCCCGCCTGAAGCATTGATGCGCGAGGGCGCTGCCAATCGACAAGCTTTTGAAAATATTGTGCGCCCAAAAAGTCCGCCCACTTGAGCCGCTTCACGCTCTCATGCGGGTGTAGTTTCAGGGTGAAAGTGTTCTTGGCCTAATAGATACGCTCGATAACAGCTATAAATTCAATAGCAATTCAAGGCCTTGATGGGCGCGCAAACCACGGCAGCAGTCCGCCAGCCAGCGCCGCCAGCCCCCTAAAACCGCCGGGCAGCCGGCTACGTCGGACAGCGGCGCACCCATCTGGTTGAGCCTGAGCGAGGCCTGGATGCCTGCCGTGCTGGGAAACAGCCAGCGAAGGGCTTGCAAGGGTTCCGGCAGCGCTTCTGCGGGCCATGAAAATCCCGAGACGAAGGCCATGGGCAAGGCGGTGAACAGCAGCACCTGCAGGGCTCGCTCGCGGTTGCCAAACCACAGCCCCAGCAAGGCGCCCAGCGCACAGATGGCCGGCACATACAAGGCCAGCAGCACCAGCGCGCCGCCGGGGTTGGCGCCCCGCGGGAAATCCTGGGCCCAGAAAATCCAGCCGAAGTAGAGCAGGCCGCTGGCATAGCCTATGGTCGAAAACCCGAGAAGGCGGCCGGCCCAGGTGGCCGCGCCGGCCCGGTGCTGCCCGTTCTCGGCCCAGAGCCCCACCAGCATGCCCACACCCATCAGCAGGGTTTGCTGGATGATCAGCAGCGCCACCGCCGGCACCGCCGGCACCACATAGCTGCCGTAGCCTTCGGTCGGGTTGAACAGGGTCACCATCTGGGTGTTGACCGGGCTGCGACTGGCCTGGGCCTGCAGCGCACTCTGGCCGCCGGCCTGCAGCTTCCTGATTTCCACACCGGCCGAGACGGTGCCCATTGCTTCGGAAAACCCGTAAAGCACGGCCTTGTTGAGCAGCGCGTAGCTGCCGTTGGCCTTTACCGTGACCACGGCGGAATTGCCGCGCAGCACATCGCGCTTGAGGTCACGCGGCAAGATCGCATAGCCCTCTATCTCGCCGCGCCACAGGGCGTGCTGGGCCGTGCGCTCGTCGCCGGTGACCATGCGCACCCGCATGCGCGGGCTGGTCTGGGCGAAGCGCGTGATCTGCTGCTGCGCCGCCAGTTGCCACCTGGGCGGTCGCTGTCTGGAGGCCTGGACCGGCGTCTGCAGGCAGCCCCATGAAAAAAGCCCGCCGAAGCGAGCTTTCGGTTGAGGGACTGCAGCCCTATTTGGACGCTGGTGCCATCGGTGCCGCCACCGCCGGCGCGTCGACAGGGGCAGGTGCCGTGACGGCAGCGGGCGCCGCCATCGGGGTTACCGGAGCGGCGTGGGCCGTTCCACCGTGGAACTTCACCACCAGCGGCACGATCAGCAGTGCCACGATGTTGATGATCTTGATCAGCGGGTTCACGGCTGGGCCGGCCGTGTCCTTGTAGGGGTCGCCCACGGTGTCGCCGGTCACGGCCGCCTTGTGCGCCTCCGAGCCCTTGCCGCCATGGTTGCCGTCTTCGATGTACTTCTTGGCGTTGTCCCAGGCGCCGCCGCCGGTGCACATCGAAATTGCCACGAACAGGCCGGTCACGATGGTGCCCATCAGCAAGCCGCCCAGCGCCTTGGGGCCCAGCAGCAGGCCGACCAGAATCGGCACCACCACCGGCAGCAGCGACGGGACCATCATTTCCTTGATGGCCGCGGTGGTCAGCATGTCGACAGCGCGGCCGTATTCGGGCTTGGCCGTGCCTTCCATGATGCCCTTGATCTCGCGGAACTGCCGGCGCACTTCCACCACCACCGAGCCGGCGGCGCGGCCTACGGCCTCCATCGCCATCGCGCCGAACAGGTAGGGGACCAGGCCACCGATAAAGAGGCCAATGATCACCATCGGGTCGCTCAAATCAAAGCTGACGGCGTTGCCATGGCCTTCCAGCTTGTGGGTGTAGTCGGCAAACAGCACCAGCGCGGCCAGGCCGGCC
>CAZWDK010000299.1:0-3831 GCA_964633095.1 uncultured Polaromonas sp.
TAAGGCCGTCGAAACGTTACTTGCTGGGACGACCAGTATTTTGAGTTCAGTTGGTCAAGCCTGACTTCTCCGCCAGTGGACGGCGCGTGCACAAAACGGCCACCTCCGACATAGATGCCCGCGTGGGTAACTACGTCGCTTTGTGCAAAAAGGACCAGGTCACCCGAGCGAATCTGGTCGCTCGAAACCGTCTGCCCCCAATATTGCAGCCTTGACACGGTTCGAGGTGGCGCAATCCCTAGCCTCGTTTGGTACACGTGACCAATCAGTCCACTGCAGTCAAAACCTGACTCTGGCGTATTGCCCCCAAAGCGATATGGCGTTCCGACGAGGCCGACAGCATAGATCGTTATGTCGTTGGCCTGCCCCGACGAGATTCGCGATGACACTACCGAAGTTTCCCTGGAGGCATCGTCCCCATGAAAGGATGGCGTGGTGCTACATCCTCCCAAAGCGAGAAAAAGCGTCATTGCACCGCAAGTGGCCGTGAGCTTTTTGCAAGTGGGCATGCCATTATCTTGACCGTTCGCCATCAGAAAATATAGCGTTGGTCAGTTCCATTTGACATAAACCCAACAGTTACCACATGACTCTGTGCGAGCAGCACCACCCTGAGAAGATTTGCGGTGAAGGCGATCACTCCGAAACGGTTCGTCTCTTGAAGTGGTCTGCGATGGCTGCATTGGTGTTGGACGGTGTTTGACGCGATTAAAAGGACGCCTTCTGTAGCCAACTTTAACAATTCGCTATATCAAACTTAAGCGCGGTGAGAGGTCGAGGCTCTCGTAAGTCGTTGATTCATAAGGGGCGCTAAATCAAACTTAATTCCGGGAAGCCAGACTGAATTCAGACCACACACCCTGACCCGCTATCATTGGCCCATGCTTGAACAACGTATCGAACAGCACTTTATCGACAGCGCCGACCTCAAATACCAGGCGGCCCATATTCTGTCCAAACCCATCGCGGCGGCCGTGCAGGCCATCCTGACCAGCGTCACCAGTGGCGGCAAGGTGCTGGCCTGCGGCAACGGGGGTTCGGCGGCCGATGCCCAGCATTTCGCCGCCGAATTCGTGGGCCGCTACGAGCGTGAGCGGCCCGAACTCGGCGCGATCGCACTGACGACGGACAGCTCCATCCTCACGGCCATTGCCAACGATTACGATTTCAACGTGATTTTTTCCAAGCAGGTCCGGGCGCTGGGCGGTGCCGGCGACGTGTTGCTGGCCATCAGCACCAGCGGCAACTCGGCCAATGTGCTGGCGGCCATCGAAGCCGCGCATGAGCGCGAGATGACCGTGGTGGCGCTCACCGGCCGGGGGGGCGGCAAGATGAGCCAGGCCTTGCGCGAAACCGATGTGCATATTTGCGTGCCGCATGAGCGGACCGCGCGCATTCAGGAGGTGCATCTTCTTGTCCTCCACTGCATTTGCGATGGCGTGGACACCCAGTTACTTGGCGATCAGGAGTCTTCCGTATGAAGTTGGTAGTGATGAAACGGCTGGCCTTGTCGGTCGGCGCGGCGGCCTTGCTTTCAACGGCCTTGACCGCCTGCGTACCGCTGGTCGTGGGCGGGGCTGTGGCCGGCGGCTCGCTGGTGGTCACCGACCGCCGCACGTCGGGCGCCCAGCTGGAAGACGAAGGCATAGAGCTGCGGGCAAGCAGCCGCATTCGCGGCAACGTGGGGGATCGGGTCCATGTGAACCTGACCAGCTACAACCGGCAGGTGCTGCTGACCGGCGAGGTGCCCAATGAGCAGGACAAGCAACTGGTCGAGCAAATCGTCTCGCGTGTTGAAAATGTGAACTCGGTGGTCAATGAGCTGACCATCATGGGCAACTCCAGCCTGAGCCAGCGCTCGTCCGATGTGCTGGTGACCGGCCGCGTCAAGGCCATGCTGGTCGATGCCCGTGATTTGCACGCCAATGCCTTCAAGGTGGTGACCGAACGCGGCACGACCTATTTGATGGGGCGTGTGACGCAGCGCGAAGCGGACCGGGCTACTGAAGTGGTTCGCGCCACCCCTGGCGTGCAGAAAGTCATACGGATTTTCGAGATCATCAGCGAAGATGAGCTGGCGCGCATGCTGCCTGCGCCGGACAAGGCGCCGCCGGCTGCCAGCAAGCCAGCCGGTAGCTGACACTTTGGGCCGGGCTTACTTCAGTCGCTTGATCAGGCTGGAGGTATCCCAGCGCTGGCCGCCCAGGGCCTGCACATCGGCGTAGAACTGGTCCACCAGGGCCGTCACGGGCAGGCGGGCGCCATTGCGTTTGGCCTCGTCCAGCACCAGCCCCAGGTCTTTGCGCATCCAGTCCACGGCAAAGCCGAAATCAAATGTGTCGGCCACCATGGTCTTGCCGCGGTTGTCGAGCTGCCAGCTTTGCGCCGCGCCCTTGCCAATCACGTCCAGCACCTGGTGCATATCCAGCCCGGCTTTCTGGCCAAAGGCGATGGCCTCACTCAGGCCCTGCACCAGACCCGCAATGCAGATCTGGTTGACCATCTTGGTCAGCTGGCCGGCACCGGCCTCACCCATCAGCGTGAAGGCCTTGGAGAAAACCATGCCGACCGGCTTGACGGCATCGAACGCTGCCGCATCGCCACCGCACATGACGGTGAGCACACCGTTTTGCGCGCCCGCCTGGCCGCCGGACACCGGCGCATCCATGAATTGCAGCCCGAGCTTTTGGGCGGCGGCATAGAGCTCGCGGGCGACCGAGGCCGAGGCTGTGGTGTGGTCGACGAAGATCGCGCCGGGCTTCATGCCGGCAAAGGCACCGTCCGCGCCCAGCGTGACGGAACGCAGGTCATTGTCGTTGCCGACGCAGCAAAACACGATGTCGGCGCCCGCCACGGCCAGGCGCGGCAGCTCGGCCCGCGCGGGCTGGTTCGTGGCGGCAAACTCGGCGCACCAGGCGGCGGCTTTGGCGGGGCTGCGGTTGTAAACCGTGACCTGATGGCCGGCCAGCGCCAGATGGCCGGCCATGGGATAACCCATGACGCCCAGACCCAGAAAGGCGACTTTGCGGGATGGTGTGGCTTCGTAGGTTTTGGGGTGGGTGCTGTTCATGGTATTGAATCCGCAGAGAGAGGTGTCGGGGCCTGGCGCGCGGGCTTCAGGCCCGGCGGACGGAGCGCAGTAAGCGGAACGTACTTCAGGTGTGTGAGGATTGCGCACACCGCCCACCGACGCATCAAACCCGCGCAGCAGCCCTAAACGATGGCGAAATTCTCTGTGCCTGCGGCCAGATCAATGGATTTGGCACGTAGCGAGTTGAGCTTGATCTGCAGCCGCAAGTCGTTCACCGAGTCGGCGTTGCGCAAGGCATCTTCGTAGCTGATGTGATAGCTCTCAAAAGCGTCGTACAGCGCCTGGTCAAAGGTTTGCATGCCGATGTTGCGGCTTTTCTTCATGATCTCCTTGATTTCCGAGACCTCGCCCTTGAAGATCAAATCGGAAATCAGCGGTGAATTGAGCATGACCTCGACCACCGCGATACGGCCCTTGCTGTCTTGCTTGGGCACCAGCCGCTGCGACACCAGAGCCTTCAGGTTGAGCGACAAGTCCATCAGCAACTGCGGGCGGCGCTCTTCGGGAAAGAAGTTGATGACCCGGTCCAGCGCCTGGTTGGCGCTGTTGGCATGCAGGGTGGCCAAGCACAGGTGGCCGGTTTCGGCAAAGGCAATGGCGTGTTCCATGGTTTCGCGGTCGCGGATCTCGCCCATCAAGATCACGTCGGGTGCCTGGCGCAGGGTGTTTTTCAGCGCGGCTTCCCAGCTGTCGGTGTCCAGACCCACTTCGCGCTGCGTCACCACGCAGTTCTTGTGCGG
>CAZWDK010000300.1:0-3823 GCA_964633095.1 uncultured Polaromonas sp.
GCGGAATGCCGTCGAGCGCGGACAGCGGCTGTCCGCGCGCATGGCGCTCCGTGGAGGCCTTGGCTTCCTCCAGGAGGCGGGCGTCACGCCGTGCAATAACCGCGTTCAACCGCGGGTTCACCGCCTCCAGCCGCTCCAGGCAGGCCTGGGCCACCGCCAGTGGCGTGAGGGAGCGCTCGCGAAAGCGCTGACCCAGTTGTACGGCGCTCAAGCGCCACAAATCGTTGTCGCTCATACGTGTTCAGCCCTCACATGTGTGCCGGTAGCCAGGTCACGATCTGCGGCACCACCATGATCAGCAAGGTGAACAGGATCATGATGGCCGCGTAAGGCAACGCCCCCCAGATCGCGTCCTCGATGCCGCCCTTATCGGGCCGTATGCCATGCACCACGAACAGGTTCATGCCCACAGGCGGCGTGATCAACCCGAGCTCACACATCAACACGATGAAGATGCCGAACCAGATCGGGTCCACGCCCAGCGCCGTGGCGATCGGGTAGGTGATAGGGATCGTCGCCACTTGCATCGACAGCACGTCCATGAACATGCCGAGGATCAGGTAGAACACGATCAGCGCCAGGATCAGCCCGGTCGCCGACAGGCCCAGCCCGGCCACCCACTTGGTCATGGTCTCGGCCACGCCGGTCAGGCTGATGGTCAGGTTGAGGATGAAGGCCGCCGTCATGATCAGCAAAATCATGCCGCTGACGCGCGCCGTGGAGATGAAGCAGGTGCGCAGCAGTTCACGGCTCATCTTGCCCGAGTGCACGACAAAGCCCAGCGCCGCGATCACGCCCAGTGCCGCGCTTTCCGTGGTGGTGGCGATGCCGAAGTACAGGCTGCCCATCACGATGCCGAACACGACCGCAGGCGGCACCAGGTGCACCAGCGTGCGCAGTTTCTCCGCCATCGGCACCTTGGCCTCGCGCATGGCGTTGCCGCCCATCAACGACGACACCGCGATGTAGAGCATGAAGCAACCCGTCAGCAGCAGGCCGGGGATGATGCCGGCGATGAACAGCTTGCCGATCGAGTTGTTGGTCAGCGAGCCGTAGACGATCATGTTCACGCTGGGCGGAATCAGGATGCCCAGCGTGCCGCCGGCCGCCAGCGAGCCGAGCGAGGCGCGCATCGGGTAGCCGCGTTTTTGCAGCGAGGGCAGCGCGACCGTGCCGACCGTGGCTGCAGTCGCCACCGACGAGCCCGAGGTGGCGGCAAACAATGCACAGCTGCCGATGTTGGTGTGCAGCAGCCCGCCGGGCAGGCGCCCGAGCCAAGCCGACAAGGCGATGTACATGCGGTCGGCAATCCCCGAACGCAGCAACAGCTCGCCGAGCAGAATGAACAGCGGGATCGAGGTCAGCAGGCTCTCGTTGTGCACGCCCCAGACCACGGGTGCTATCGAGTCCATAAAAGGCACGCCATAAGCGGCGATGCCGCCGACGATGCCCACCGCCGCCATGGACACGGCGATCGGTATGCCGACCAGCATCATGCCAAGCATGGCCACGAAGGCGAGTCCAAACAATCCTATGCTCATGCCTGTGCTCCTTGTTCCGTGGCCTGGCGCTGGGCCAGGTCGTCAAGTTCTTCCTTCAGCTCTTCCTTGGCGCTCTTGGGATTGAAGTCGTGGTTCAGCCTGTCGATACGCTGGGTCACGAGCAGCCGGCTGGCGTGCAGCGAATAGCCGATGGCGACCAGGGCGAAGATCACCAGCCCGGCATACCAGACGGTCTGTGGCCAGATCAGCGGCGTGGCCCAGGGCGTCTGCGCGGTGCTGCCGTACTGCAGGGTATCGGTGATGACCTTGGTTGCAACCCAGGCCACGAAGACGCCGAACGAAGCCAACGTGACAACGGAGAACCAGTTCAGGAAGGCCTGCATGGCACGCGGAAACCTCTCGTGGAACACATCCACCCGGATATGGTTGCGCCCCATCAGCGCCAGGCTGAAGGCAATGGTCGAGCCGACGGCCAGCGCGTAGCCGCCCAGCTCGTCAGCCCCTTGCAGCGACACGTTGAATAGCTTGCGCGAGACGGTCTCGACCGCAACGACGCAGGCCAGCAGCACAAAAATGCCACCGAACACCGTGGCCAGCACGTTCTCGATCTGGTCCTTCATGTCGAGGCCCTTTTGGATGGGGGCCGCCGTTGGCCGGCCCCGGTTGATGGTGGTGGCGTCGCTCATTTCAGCCCCAGCACCGGTGCGACCTGGGCGCGCCACTTTTGCGAGCAGCCCGGGTTGGCTTTGTCACAGACGTCGGCCCAGGTAGGCAGGCTGACCTTGTTGACGGCACCGCGCACCAGCTCACCGTCGGCCGGCGTCACGGCCACATTGGTGAGCTTGAACTTCTTGCCGTTGGTGCAAGGGTCCTTGCCGGCGTTGCAGTTCAGCGCGTCCACGAACAACTCTTCCGAGTATTTCCAGATGTCGTCGGTCAGGGTATCGAAGGCCGCCTTGAGCTTCACCTGCTGGTCGGGCTTGAGCTGGTTCCAGGCCTTCATCGAAATGGCATAACCGTTGAGCGCCATCTGGAAGCCCAGCGGCAACTGGTGCGTGGTCACTTCAGGCCAGCCCGCAGAGTTGGCCGAACTCGGGCCGGTGATGGCGCAATCCACAACGCCCAGCGACAGCGACTGGTGCGTGTCGGGGAACGACACCGGCACCGGCGTGCCCCCCACCATCTCGATGAACTTGGCCAGATTCTGGTCGTAGACGCGTACCTTCAGCCCCTTCACGTCGGCCAGCTTGGCGATCGGTTTTGCGCAGAACAGGATTTGCGGGCCGAAGGGCCAGACGCCGAGCAGCTTAACGTTGAATTGCTTTTGCAGGCGCTGGTCGGCGGTATCGAAGTAGGCCTTGGCGACCTTGCGGCCGGTGGCGTAGTCAGGACTGGCGCCGACCAGGTCCAGGCCGAGGATCGTGGGCTCATCACGCGAGTTCTGCGACACGCGCAGCGACACGATGTCGAACAGGCCGGCCTTCATCACGCGCAGCTGCTCGGTGTCCTTGATGCCCAGCGTGTCCATGGGCTTGTAGTCGGCATCGATGGGCAGGCCGGTCTTGGCCGCGAAGTTTTCGAAAAACGGCTGTTCCTTGTTTTTCTGGATCAGGCCGGTAGCCAGCGGCTGGCCGATGACCTTGAACTTGAGCTTGTCCTGCGCGAGGGCATGACCCGAAAACAGTACGCTGCTGGTGATGGCAGCGACGGCCAGCAACTGGCCCAGACGCGGACGTGAAAGTAGAGTTGTTTTAGTCATCGTGATGCTCCTGTGGTGGGTTGAGGTGAGGGGACGGAAAAACATATGCGTGGGTTACAGCGTGGGGACCACCAGGCTCTACCCAGCAGGACCAACGCCTGCGCATGGCTTCGCATTCGGCGACACGAACGCCGGTGGTGATGTCGAGCGACGCACGCGTCATGGTGAGCAGCTTTTCGACCGCGTAGCCGCCATAGTCGGTGCGCCGCATGCCTGCGTGCCGGGCGCCAAGCACGAGGCGGGCGATGCCGGCCTCCTTGAGTGCCCAGCAACACATCGGGCACGGCTCCATGGCCGTATACAGCGTGCAGCCGTCCAGGCGGCTCGTGCGAAGTTGCGTGCAGGCCTCCCGGATCGCTTCGATTTCGGCGTGGGCAGTGGCGTCATGACGGCTGGCGACCCGGTTCGAACCGACCGCAAGAACCTCGCCATCAAGCACCACCATCGCCGCCACCGGACAATCGCCCCGATAAAGCGCAACTTCGCAGTGGGCCAGCACCTGGTCCATAAACCCTTCGTCGGTCAATGCGGGTTCGGGCATCTTCGGCCACCCGGGATCAGT
>CAZWDK010000301.1:0-3790 GCA_964633095.1 uncultured Polaromonas sp.
CTGTCGGACATCGCCACCGTCAAGCGCGGCTACGAAGACCCGGCGACCTTCATGATCCGCAACGGCGGCGAGCCGGCCTTGCTGCTCGGCGTGGTCATGCGCGACGGCTGGAACGGCCTGGACCTGGGCAAGGCGCTCGATAAAGAGCTTGGCGCGATCAGCGCCGACCTGCCGCTGGGCGTGAGCCTGACCAAGGTCACCGACCAATCCGTCAACATCAGCTCGGCGGTCGATGAATTCATGGTCAAGTTTTTTGTCGCGCTGCTGGTGGTCATGGTGGTGTGCTTTGTGAGCATGGGCTGGCGCGTGGGCATCGTGGTCGCCGCGGCCGTGCCGCTGACGCTGGCAGCGGTCTTCGTCGTGATGGCCGCGACCGGAAAGAACTTCGACCGCATCACGCTGGGTTCCCTGATCCTCGGGTTGGGCCTGTTGGTGGACGACGCCATCATCGCCATCGAGATAATGGTGGTGAAGATGGAGGAAGGCTACAGCCGCGCCGCCGCGTCCGCCTATGCCTGGAGCCACACGGCCGCGCCCATGCTCTCGGGCACGCTGGTCACGGCCGTCGGCTTCATGCCCAATGGTTTCGCCCGTTCCACCGCGGGCGAATACACCAGCAATATGTTCTGGATCGTCGGCATCGCCCTGATCGCGTCATGGGTCGTCGCCGTGGTGTTCACGCCTTACCTGGGCGTCAAGCTGCTGCCCGACCTCAAAAAGGTCGAGGGCGGCCACGACGCCCTCTACGACACGCCGCGCTACAACCGCTTGCGCCAGCTGCTGGGGCTCGTCATCGCCCGCAAGCGGCTGGTCGCCGGCGCGGTGGCGGGTCTTTTCATCGTGGCGGTGCTGGGCATGGCGGTGGTCAAAAAGCAGTTCTTCCCGATCTCCGACCGTCCCGAAGTCCTGGTTGAGGTGCAGATGCCTTATGGCACATCGATCGTGCAGACCAGCGCCGCCGCGGCGAAGGTGGAGGCATGGCTGGCCCAGCAACCTGAGGCCAAAATCGTCACCGCCTACGTCGGCCAGGGCGCGCCGCGCTTTTACCTGGCGATGGGGCCGGAGCTGCCCGATCCTTCGTTCGCCAAGATCGTGATCCGCACAGAAAGCCAGGATGAGCGCGAGTCCTTGAAAATGCGGCTGCGTCAGGCGATCGCCGACGGCCTCGCCTCGGAGGCGCGCGTGCGTGTCACCCAACTCGTGTTCGGCCCGTATTCCCCGTTCCCGGTCGCCTATCGGATCACCGGGCCGGACCCGGACACGCTGCGCAAGATCGCCGCCGACGTGCAGCAGGTCATGGATGCCAGCACTATGATGCGCACCGTCAACAATGACTGGGGTACGCGCAGCCCGGCTCTGCATTTCACCCTGCAGCAGGACCGCTTGCAGGCCGTGGGCTTGAGCTCCAGCGCCGTGGCGCAACAACTGCAATTCCTGCTGAGCGGTGTCCCACTGACCGCCGTGCGTGAGGACATTCGGACAGTGCAAGTCATGGCCCGTTCAGCCGGCGGCGTCCGGCTCGATCCGGCCAGGATCGCGGACTTCACGCTGACCGGCGCCGGTGGACAGCGCATCCCGCTGTCGCAGGTGGGCAAGGTCGAGGTGCGCACCGAGGAGCCCATCATGCGCCGGCGCGACCGGATGCCGACGATCACCGTGCGCGGCGACATCGCCGAGGGCTTGCAGCCGCCCGATGTGTCCAGCGCCATTGATCAGCAGCTCCGGCCCATCATGGACAAGCTGCCGGGCGGCTACCGCATCGAGCAGGCCGGCGCCATCGAGGAATCGGGCAAGGCCACCAAGGCCATGTTGCCCCTGTTCCCCATCATGCTGGCGATCACGCTGCTGATCATCATCTTCCAGGTGCGCTCGATCTCCGCGATGGTCATGGTCTTCCTGACCAGCCCCCTGGGCCTGATCGGCGTGGTGCCCACGTTGATTTTGTTCCAGCAACCGTTCGGCATCAATGCGCTGGTCGGCCTGGTTGCGCTGTCGGGAATCCTGATGCGCAATACGTTGATCCTGATCGGGCAAATCCACCACAACGAGCAAGCGGGACTGGACCCATTCCGCGCGCTTGTCGAGGCCACTGTGCAGCGTTCCCGGCCCGTGATCCTGACCGCATTGGCGGCCATCCTGGCCTTCGTGCCACTGACGCATTCCGTGTTCTGGGGGACGCTCGCCTACACGCTGATAGGCGGCACATTCGCCGGGACGGTTCTGACGCTGGTGTTCCTGCCGGCCATGTATTCCATCTGGTTCCGGATCAGCCCGGCCATGGAAGCTGGTCCGAGAGAACCGAATCCGCGAGAGGGCAACACCGGTGCGACAGATGCCACCGCATTCGCTCGCTGACCGGGCGGAGACCGAATTTCTCTTCCTTGCCAATCAGCTATTCATTGTTCATTGTTTGCTGTTTGCTGTTCACTCTTCACGATTAATCACCGCTATTAAAAAGGATCTGCCATGTCGAAATCTCAAGTTGTCGTTATTACCGGCGTGTCGTCGGGCATAGGGCGCGCTGCCGCGGAAAAGTTCGCCAAGCGAGGGTGCCAGGTGCTCGGCACCGTGCGCAGCATCGCGAAAGCAACACCGCTGCCAGGCGTCGAACTCGTCGAAATGGACGTTCGTGACGATGCATCCGTTCAACATGCCATCCAGTCCATCATCCACCAGGCCGGGCGCATTGACGTACTGATCAACAACGCGGGCGTGAGCATGATTGGCGCGGTGGAGGAAACCGCCGTCCACGAAGCCGCATCCCTGTTCGAAACCAATGTGTTCGGCATCCTGCGGACCACACAATCCGTACTTCCGTACATGCGTGCCCGGCGCTCGGGACGCATCGTCAATCTCAGTTCGGTGGTCGGCTTTCTTCCGGCACCCTACATGGGGTTTTATTCAGCGTCCAAGCATGCTGTGGAGGGATTGTCCGAAACCCTGGACCATGAGGTACGCCAGTTCGGCATACGCGTCACGCTGGTCGAGCCGCACTTCGCCAAAACCAAGCTGGACGTCAATTCGCCCCATGCCAGCTCACCCATCGCAGCCTATGACCGTGAACGCGGCCTGGTATCACGCTCGCTCGCCGACAGCGTCAGCAAGGCCCCCGAACCTGATGGCGTGGCAGACACGATTGTCGAAGCGGCTCTGGGTGCGTGGCGTATGCGCAGTACGCCTTCCGGGCAGGCGTCCCTGCTGAGCAAATTGCGCCGTTTCATGCCTGCCGGTCCTGTTGACTCAAGCTTGAGGAAAGCATTTGGGCTCGCCTGAGATCGAATCAAGGCAAGGCGGCTGCAACAGCACTGCTTGTCGTCGAATACGGCCGGTGAGCGGCGACAGAGGGTAAATCGACGTAGATCGCCCCGTAGTTCTTGCACTCCGCGGCACACTCAAGTGCCCTCCCGAGGGTTTTCGGTGAACGGCCTTTGTTTGATCCAGAATCTCCTCAGCTCGCACCCTTTATCGCGCTCTCGTATGCAGAGCCCTTGGTCTTGTCGAACTGGCAGATCAAGCTTGCGGACCTGAGCCCTGCGATATGCCAACGCACACTTTCCTTCACATGGACGAAGGCGGTTGCTGCCAAGGTTCCGTTCGTGCAGTTGGGACGGTTAGTCGAAGCTTGGGCTGATTCCTACGGGATGACCAGTGACAACCAGCGTGCAGCGAGGGTGTATGCGGCCAGCCATCACACCTTGAAGAGCTGCTGATAGGTTGAGATAGTGTGCGCGATGAACATCATGCACACTCGATACCCGGAAGGTGACCGTCACCAACGACTGCTGTTGGC
>CAZWDK010000302.1:0-1915 GCA_964633095.1 uncultured Polaromonas sp.
TTGGCTGGCTTGGTCTGCACCACTGTGATGATGTCCCAGATGGCGGCGTGCAGCAGTGCTCCGCAGCCTGCCACTTCGGCCGCAGATGTCCCGGAAACGCGGCCGGGTTCCGGTACCCTGATTGGCTATTTGCCGCGCAAAGACCTGCCCAACAGCCTGGCATTGCTGCCGCCTCCGCCGGCGCCCAATTCTGCGCTGGCCGCGGCGGACGAAGAAACCTACCGCGCGGTGAAGCCCCTGCGCGGCGGGGCGCGCTGGACCCTGGCCGGCAGCGATGCGAACCTGAAATTTCCCAAAGCGGCGGAAACCTTTTCCTGTGCGATGGACATGCCCATCTCGCAAGAGGCGGTGCCCCATCTGAACATGCTGCTGCGCCGCACCCTGGTCGACGCCGGTTTGTCTACCTACGCGGCCAAGGACAAGTACCACCGCACCCGGCCCTTTGCGGCGCACCAGGACAGCAGCTGTACGCCGCAGGACGAGGCGCAGCTGTCCAAAGACGGCTCGTACCCTTCCGGTCATGCGGCATTGGGCTGGGCCTGGGCCTTGTTGCTGAGCGAGCTTTCACCGGAGCGGGCCGACGCCTTGCTGGCTCGCGGCCATGCTTATGGCCAGAGCCGTGTGATTTGCGGCGTTCATTGGCAAAGCGACGTGGATGCCGGCCGCCTGATGGGGTCGGCTGCGGTCGCCAGATTACACGCCGACCCGGTGTTCAAGGCGCAAATGGCGGCGGCCAGATCCGAGGTGGTAGCGGCTCGCGGCAAAGGTGCCAAGTCTTCACTTGACTGCCAGGCAGAGGCCGCCGCGCTCAAATAGCCCGGGGCGAAAGGCTCAGGCCACAAACTTCTTTTGTGGCTGCAACGGCAAGTTGCTTCTCACTTCGCAATCAGACACCACCGGGATCGCCGCCCGCGATCTGTTGTTCGGCTTCGGCAGGCGAGACGAGCGTTCATAATGTGCGAGAAAAAACGCCAGCAACGCTCATGGACATCACCCCCATCACCGAAGCCATCCAGCGTGACGCCGTGTGGGTCGTGTTTGTGAATGTGCTGCTGCAGCAATTGGGGCTGCCGGTCCCGGCCGTGCCTACCCTTCTGGTCGCCGGCAGCCTCGCAGTCTCTTCGGGTCAGGCCGGGCAAATGCTCGCGGCAGCGGTGCTGGCGTCGCTGCTCTCAGACTGGATCTGGTACCTGGCCGGGCGCGCGTTTGGCTATCGCGTCCTTTCCGCCTTGTGCAAACTGTCCATCAATCCGGGTTCCTGTGTTTCGGAAACCGAGGGGCGCTTCATTCGCTGGGGCGTGTGGTCGCTGGTGGTCGCCAAGTTTGTGCCGGGGTTTTCCACCGTGGCGCCTCCGATCGCCGGCTCGCTGCGCATGCCGCTGCCCAGTTTCATTGCCGCAGCCGGTCTGGGGGCGGCGCTATGGGCCGGCGCGGCCATTTTTGCCGGCTGGTGGTTGCGCGCCGAGCTGAAAACCGCACTGGAGACCCTGAGCCAGCATGGCGGCACAGCCTTCGTCGTCGTCGCGCTGGCCCTCGGCGTCTGGTTGGTGTGGAAACTGTGGCAGAAATACCGTTTTGAGCAGCTGGCGGCCATTTCCCACATCACGCCGGCGGAACTGAGGCAAGCCCTGGCGTCGGAAACCCCGCCCTTGCTGCTCGACTTTCGTGGCGCCGCCCTGATCGCCCAAGAGGGACTCCTAGAGCGCGCGACGCTGGCCCGGCTAGACGACTTGCCGCAAGCCGTCGGCCCCTGGCCCAAGGACCATGGCGTTGTGACCCTGTGTGCCTGCCCTGAAGATGCCACCGCCGTGCGGGCAGCGCGCGTGCTGATGAAATTGGGCTACACCTCGGTTCGCCCGCTCAAGGGCGGGTACGACGCATGGATGAAACAGCTGGGGGAGCATGGGGACTGCTC
>CAZWDK010000302.1:2015-3786 GCA_964633095.1 uncultured Polaromonas sp.
GGCGGCAGCCAACCGATGGACGCCAGCGGTGCCAGGCCATCACCAAACTGGCCCAGTGGGACGCGGTGCGCGCGCCGATCGCCACGGAGGCCATTGAGAGGCGCCGAGCCACCACCGATAGGGACCGCGAGCCCGTGCTGTTGCGTGGCCTGCTGTTCACACCCGATGGCGAACGGCTGGTGCCCAGCTACACGGTTAAGAAGGGCAAGGTCTGCCGCTACTACACCCCGGTCAAGCATCGGTGATTTGGTGCCCGGGCCAGCCAGTGCGGGCCACTGCCTGCGGCGCCCATCGAAGAACTGGTCACGCAGCAGATCGTCGCGGCGTTGTCGGCGCCGCACGTTGTGCATTCGGTGTGGGACCGGGTGCGGGCGATGCGGCCTGATCTTTCGGAGCCCGAGGTGGTCTTGCCTATGCGCCGGTTGGCCACGATGTGGTCGCAACTGTGCCCAGTGGAGCAACGCCGACTGGCGCAATTGCTGATCGAGCGCGTGGTGATTGCCGACGGCGGCCTGGAGATCGTCTGGCGTGACCAGGGTTGGCAGGGGCTACGTGCCCTCGATCACCCGCGCCACGTCACCTTGGCACTCGGCGCACTTACCCACCAGCAGCAAGTCGCCGCCCTTGATGGTGCCGCTGAAATTGGTGATCGTCACTTGGTGACGGCAATGAACGCACCAGACATTGGTCAGCAAGCGCTGGCGGATATGGGCTGGGATAGATTCCCAGCGTTGGCGAGCCGGTGGGGTGAAGTCGGGAAGTGATTCGACGCCCATGGCTCATTCCTCGAACAATTCAGAGTGCGTGCCCGCGCGCACGAACATGATGGCGTTGCCATCCAACCGGTAGAGCAGCAGGAAGTCGCCACCGATGTAGCACTCGCGGTGGTCGGCCCAGTCGCCCTTGAGAGGATGGTCCAGCCATTCGGGGCCCAGTGGCGCATCGTTGGCGATGAGCAGCAGCATCGCCTCCTTCAGCCGCTTCAGGTCGTATCGGCCCGAGCGGGAGAGGCGCTCCCAGTCTTTGAGGAAGATCTTGGTGTAGTCGCACGCCCTGGGCGGCACGGCCCGCTTACTGCTGGCGGGCTTTTTCGAGGTCATCGATCAAGGCGTCAGCAGAGTCAAAACGGGCGGCCCGGGCTTTCATCATCGCGCGCGCTTCTTCCATTGCGGCGCGGGTCTGAGCGTTGGGTACCTTCAACTCCAGCGGAAAGGCCTGGTCGTTGACGACGCGCTTGAGCAAGATGCGCACAGCATCCGACACGGACAGCCCCATGGCTGCCAGTGCCTCGCTGGCTTGCGTCTTGATTTCGTCGTCCACCCGGATGTGCAGCATCGTGGAATGAGCCATGATTAGATCCTCCGTTGTCGCAATTATGTATCTCAATTGCGATACGGTCAAGGGCGTCAGGCTAACGGTACGCACTGGCCAGATCGCTAGTTGGTGACGTTCGATGCGTGACCGGTCGCCGTGGTGGACGATGAGGCACCGCGCGTAAGTGGTTGATTTTGCGAGAGTGTCATCTGCGCCTACCCGCAGGCCAAACGGAGAAAAGAGACGGCTCTGGCCGTGAAAGTGGCTGATTCCGGGCCTTCTGGCGAGGTACCACCCGCAGCAGTGATGGCCGGAACCCCGCGCCACGCGGGGATTGCGGGCAAGAAAACGAAGTTTCGCCGCAGGCAAAAAGGGCCCGGAGACAATCCGAGCCCTTGCGTATGGTGGAGAGGAGGAGGATCGAACTCCCGACCTTCGCATTGCGAACGCGACGCTC
>CAZWDK010000303.1:0-3780 GCA_964633095.1 uncultured Polaromonas sp.
AACCAGTTTGCGACCTTGACCAGTATTTCCCTGGCCGCACTGCTTTGGTTCGTGGCGACCGGCCGTTTTGCCGGACGCAGTCAGTGGTTGACGTGGGTCGCGGCGGGCTTGCTGGCGGCGGGGAATGCCGCCTCATCGTCGCGAACCGGGCTATTGCAGCTGGGCTTGCTGTGCGTGCTAGCCGGCTTGTGGGGCGGGTGGCGCCAGCCCATGCATCGACGCGTGTTGCTGGTTGCCGTAGGGGCTTATGCGTTGGCGACACTGGCGCTGCCCTGGCTGGCCAGCCTGGATTTGTCGGCGCAGGGCATGTTGGCGCGGCTGCGTGCGGGCGACCCGCTCTGCGCCAGCCGCCTCACGCTCTGGTCCAACGTGCTGCACCTGATTGCGCAAAAGCCCTGGCTGGGCTGGGGCTGGGGTGAGCTGGATTACGCGCACTACATCACGCCGTATGAGGGGCCGCGCTTTTGCGAGATTCTGGACAACGCGCACAACCTGCCGCTGCATCTGGCGGTGGAGCTGGGCATTCCGGCTGCGCTGGTCTTCTGCTGCGGTTTGGCGTGGTGGTTGTGGCGGCAGCAGCCCTGGCGTGAGCCGGACGCCACGCGGCAGCTGGCTTGGGCGGTGCTGGCGCTGATCGGACTGCACAGCCTGCTGGAATACCCGCTCTGGTACGGCCCTTTCCAGATGGCGGCGGGGCTGTGTGTGCTCATGCTGTGGCGCGGCAAGAACATGGAAATGGACCAAAAATTTAAAGAAAATCGGGCTCTGGCCTATACGCGGCAGGCGCAAATAGCTATTGTTTTAATAGCAATTGCAGGCTATGCGGCATGGGACTACCACCGCATCAGCCAGATTTACCGGGCGCCCGAGGACCGCGCTGCGGCCTACCGCGATGACACGCTGGCCAAAATCCGCGGTTCGTGGCTGTTTGCCAATCAGGTGCGTTTTGCCGAGCTGAGCATCACGCCGCTCACGCCGGCCAACGCGCAGTGGACCTTCGACACGGCGACGGCGCTGCTGCATTATTCGCCCGAGCCGCGCGTCATTGAAAAGGTGATTGAAAGCGCCGTGATGCTGGGCCGCGATGAAGAGGCGCTGGCGCATTTGGCACGTTACCGCGCGGCTTTCCCGCTGGATCATGCCCGCTGGGCGCAGCGAAACGCCAAACTCCCCGAAGCCGTTCAGCGCGTGCCGTGAGGTGAAGTGAAGTGAGTCCGGCCGGCTCAGGGGTTCACAAAGCTGCCCGATTTGCCGCCGTGTTTTTCGAGCACGCGCACGTCAGTCATGACCATCGCCCGGTCCACCGCCTTGCACATGTCGTAAATCGTCAGCAAGGCCACCTGCACCGCCGTCAGCGCTTCCATTTCCACGCCGGTCGGGCCGACGGTTTCCACGGTTGCGCGGCAGCTGATGCTGGCGCTTTCGATGTCGGACGCAAAATCGACGGCGACCCGCGTCAGCGCCAGCGGGTGACACAGCGGGATCAGTTCGCTGGTCTTCTTGGCCGCCATGATGCCGGCAATGCGCGCGATGCCCAGCACATCGCCTTTTTTGGCGCTGCCCTCCAGAACAATGGCCAGCGTGGCCGGATTCATGACGATGCGGCCCTGGGCGATCGCGACGCGGTGCGTGGCCGCCTTGGCCGCTACATCGACCATGTGGGCCTGGCCCTGGCCATCAAAATGCGTGAGTGCTGAAGAAGATGTCATGCCGTTACAAAACCTTTACAACCATCCGTCATCATAAGTGCATGTTACGGATAGGCCCGATAGCCACCCACACCACTGAGGTCCTTGCTTTTGTCCCCATCGATTCGTTCTGAAACGTTCCAGCCGAAGTCGCGCTTTCCCCTTGGCCGACTGGCGCTGGCTGCCCTGGTTTTCGTGGCGTCTGTCCATATGTCGGTGGCGCAAACGCCGGGCGGCAGCACCGGTGCGCTGCCGCACCTGGGCGACAACTCCGAGCTGACAACCGCTGCCGAGCGCCGCATTGGCGATCGCATTGCCGCCAGCATTTACCGCGACCCGGACAACATCGATGATCCGGTGCTGACGGACTACCTGCAAGGTATCTGGCAACCCTTGTTGGCGGCGGCGCGTGCGCGTGGCGAACTGGCGGCCGAGCTGGACGAGCGCTTTGCCTGGGAAGTCTTCCTGATCCGCGACCGGACCGTCAACGCGTTTGCCTTGCCCGGCGGCTATTTTGGTGTGCACCTGGGGCTGATTGGCACGGTGGGCAGCTCGGATGAACTGGCGGCCGTGCTGGCGCATGAGATCAGCCACGTCACGCAGCGGCACATTTCGCGGCTGATGACGCAGCAGAGCCGGCAAGCCCCCTGGATGATTGCCGCCATGATTCTGGGGGCCTTGGCCGCCAATAAGAACCCAAACGCGGCCGGTGCGGCGATTGTGGGCGGACAGGCCGTCGCGGCGCAGGGCCAGCTCAACTTTTCGCGGGACATGGAACGGGAAGCGGACCGCGTCGGCTTCGGCGTGATGAGCGATGCCGGCTTTGAAAGCCGTGGCGTGAGCGCCATGTTCGACAAGCTGCAGCAGGCCTCGCGGCTGAACGACAACGGGGCCTTTCCCTACCTGCGCTCGCACCCGCTGACCACCGAGCGCATTGCCGAAGCGCGGGCGCGCCTGCAACTGGCGCCGGCCGTCCATTCAACCAAGGACAGTGAGGCCGATGCGGGCAGGGCACGCTTGCTGCATGCCATGATGGCTGCGCGCGCCCGGGTGTTGGCGACGCCCGGGGTCGATGTGCTGCGCACCATGGTGGCTGAAGCCCAGCGCCGGGCGGCAGCAACGGCCCCCATTCGCGACGCGGGCAGCTTGTACGGTGGCGCATTGGCCGCGGCGCAACTGCGTGATTTTGCGGTCGCACGCAACCTGCTGGCCAGGCTCAAGCCGCTCACCGCCGACATTGGGCGCGCGAACATGGCGGTGGAACTGCTCTCCATCGAGATCGATCTGCTGGCCGGCAGCGTGCCGCCCTCGGCGTCCTCCATCGATCTTGCCAAGGCGACTGTGCGGGCGGAGCTGCTGCTGCAGGCCCGGGCCCTGCTGGCGGCGGGCCGGGCGAAGGAAGTCTCGGAGCGGCTGCAAGGCTGGGTGGCGGCGCACCCCAGGGATGCGACTGCCTGGCAAACGCTGGCGCTGGCCTATGGCCAGCAAAACCAGAATGTGCGGGCGATTCGCGCCGATGCGGAAAGCCGGGCGGTGCAGCTGGACTACCCCGCCGCGCTGGACCGCCTGAAGGCCGCGCAGGGGCTGATGCGCAGCAACCCCGGCAGCGCGGATTATGTCGAGGGCTCCATCATCGACACGCGAGCCCGCCAGCTCGAGTCACTGCTTAAAGAGCAGGCGCTCCAGGACAAAATCGATCGCTAGCTGCAGCACCGAGTAGATCAGGGAGCCAATCAGCGCCGCGCCAAAACCCTTGACGCTCAGGCCGCTGACCAGACCGGCCGCCGCCCAGAACATGAGCGCGTTGACGATGAACAGGAAGAGCCCCAGTGTCACTACCGTCACCGGCAGCGTCAGCAGAACCAGGATCGGGCGCACCACCATGTTCAGGGCCCCGAGCACGGCCGCCGCAACCAGCGCTGCAGTGAAGCTGCTCACCGTCACGCCCGAATAAAGATAAGCCACCGCCAGCAAGGCGGCCGCGCTGCAAAACCAGTTGAGGATGAGTTTCATGGCCCCAGAATACCATCGCACCGATCACTGCTTGATGTGAAAAGCGGGGGCATTGAACGCCGCGAAGGGCCGCCCCGAG
>CAZWDK010000304.1:0-3780 GCA_964633095.1 uncultured Polaromonas sp.
TCCGTGATCCGCCTGCCATCCTACGAGCAGGTCAAGAGCGATGCCGTGCTCTACGCCCACGCCAACCGCGTGCTGCACCTGGAAACCAACCCCGGCAATGCCCGCGCCCTGGTGCAGGCCCATGGCGAAGGCGCCACCGCACGCGACGTCTGGATCAACCCGCCGCCGATTCCGCTGAGCACGGCCGAGATGGACCATGTGTTCGACCTGCCTTATGCGCGTTCGCCACACCCGCGTTACGCCGACGAAAACGGCAGCCATGACCACGCCACCAAGATCCCGGCCTGGGAGATGATCCGCTTCAGCGTCAACATCATGCGCGGCTGCTTCGGCGGCTGCACCTTTTGCTCGATCACCGAGCATGAGGGCCGCATCATCCAGAGCCGCTCCGAGGACTCCGTGATTCGCGAGATCGAAGCCATACGCGACAACGTCAAGGGCTTTACCGGCGCGATTTCCGACCTGGGCGGGCCGACCGCCAACATGTACCGCATAGGCTGCAAGTCGCCCGAGATCGAGGCTGCCTGCCGCAAGCCTTCCTGCGTCTACCCGGGCATTTGCTCCAACCTCAACACCAACCACAACCCGCTGATCAAGATGTACCGCCGCGCGCGGGCGCTCAAGGGCGTGAAGAAGATCCTGATCAGCTCCGGCCTGCGCTACGACCTGGCGGTGCAGTCGCCCGAGTACGTCAAGGAGCTCGTCACGCACCATGTCGGCGGCTACCTCAAGATCGCGCCCGAGCATACCGAGCAGGGGCCGCTGACCAAGATGATGAAGCCCGGCATCGGCAGCTACGACAGGTTCAAGCAGCTGTTTGACAAATTCAGCGCCGAGGCGGGCAAAAAGCAGTTTCTGATCCCCTACTTCATCGCCGCCCACCCGGGCACCAGCGACGAGGACATGATGAATCTGGCGATCTGGCTCAAGAAGAACGGTTTTCGCGCCGACCAGGTGCAGACTTTCTACCCGTCACCGATGGCCACGGCGACAACGATGTACCACACCAACAAGAACCCGCTGCGCAAGATCACGCGCGACAGCGAGACGGTGGACATCGTGCGCGGCGAGCGCCGCCGCCGCCTGCACAAGGCCTTTTTGCGCTACCACGACCCCAACAACTGGCCGCTGCTGCGCGAGGCACTGAAAGCGATGGGCCGCGCCGACCTGATCGGCAATGGCAAGCACCATTTGATCCCGACCTTCCAGCCGCTGACCGACGGCAGCTACCAGAGCGCGCGGCGCAAAAACTCGACCACCGTGGCGCTGAAGACGGTGGCGCCGGTCAAGGGCCGCCTCCTGACGCAGCACACCGGCCTGCCGCCGCGGGATCACGGAAGCTCAAGCCCAAAAGGCCGCAAGCCCAACAAGGGCGGGCGCTAGCAGCTATTAAATGGGTAGCGGCTGCGGTGCTCGCAGCCGCCTGGCCTCAGGCCAGCTTTTTCACCAGCACCTGGCTGCGGCGGTCCCAGTTGTACTTGCGCTTGCGGGCTTCCGGCAGCCAGTCCGGGTCCACCTGCACAAAACCGCGCTTGATGAACCAGTGCATGGTGCGCGTGGTCAACACAAAAATGCTGTGCAGGCCGGCCGCCCTTGCGCGCTGCTCTATGCGTTTGAGGATTTTTTCGCCATCGCCCTGGCCCTGGCTTTGCGGCGACACGGTCAGCGCGGCCATCTCGGCGGTTTTGGCCTCGGGGAAGGGGTAGAGCGCGGCGCAGGCAAAGATCACGCCGTCGTGCTCGACGATGGTGTAGTGGTCGGCGTCGCGTTCAATTTCGGTGCGATCGCGCTTGACCAGGGTGCCGTCTTTTTCAAACGGTTCAATCAGCTGCAGGATGCCGCCCACATCGTCGGGCGTGGCTTCGCGCAGGCTTTCCAGCTTTTCATCGATCACCATGGTGCCTATGCCGTCGTGCACATAAATTTCCAGCAGCAAGGAGCCGTCTATGGCAAAGGGCAGGATGTGGCTGCGCTCCACGCCCGCCTTGCAGGCCTTGACGCAATGCTGCAGGTAAAACCCGGTGTCCAGCGGGCTCTGAGCCGGGGCGGTGGTCAGCAGCTTTTCAGCGGCGGCCAGCGGCAGTTCGGTGTCAATCGGGTTGTCTTCGCTCTCGGGCTGGTCGGGGTAGATGCGGATGCCCGGCGTTTCCGTCAGGAAAATCAGCTTGTCGGCTTGCAGGGCAATGGCGACCGAGGTGGCGACCTCTTCCATGTTCAGGTTAAAGGCCTCGCCGGTCGGTGAAAAGCCAAACGGCGACAGCAGCACCATGGCGCCAAAATCCAGCGTGCGCATGATGCCCGCCACATCCACCTTGCGCACCAGCCCGGAGTGCTTGAAATCGACCCCGTCCATGATGCCGACCGGTCGCGCGGTAAGGAAGTTGCCCGAAATGACCCGTATGGTGGCCCCGGCCATGGGGGTGTTGGGCAGGCCCTGGCTGAAAGCGGCCTCAATTTCGTAGCGCAACTGGCCGGCGGCCTCCTGCGCGCAGTCCAGCGCCACCTCGTCGGTGATGCGCATGCCGTGCGAGTATTTGGCCGCATGGCCCTTGGCCTTCAGCTGCTCGTTGACCTGCGGGCGAAAGCCGTGCACCAGCACGATCTTCACGCCCATGCTCTGGATCAGCGCCAGGTCTTGCGCAATATGCTGCAGCTTGCCGGCGGCAATCGCTTCGCCGGCAATGCCGACGACGAAGGTTTTGCCGCGGTGCGTGTGAATATAGGGCGCAACGGAGCGGAACCAGGGAACAAAGGTGAAATTGAAGACGGCAGACATGGGCGCGCTTTCGGGATCGGTTGGGGGCGGGCCGCAGCCGCCTGGCAATGCGAGGCTGGCTGGCGCAGCAAAACGAAAAAGTGCAGTGAGTGTAAGGGAGGACGCCAGCCCGCCAGCGGCTGCGCAACCCGCTTGCAAGTTTGCATTAAACCGGTGACACAGGTATGGTTTGCGTCCATGACGCAATTCGCGATAGGGTTTTGGGGCGGCTATTTCGCGGCAGCGGCCTTGATGCTGGCCGGTTCGGTATTGGCCTTCATTCGCTCGCTGCGCCGGGTGGCGCTCAATGCCGCCTTGTCGGCCGTGGCGTCGGCCGTTTTTGTGCTGGCCTTTCTGGGCGCGCTGCCCATCGAGGACGCGGCCACGCTGGCCCGCTTGCTGGCGCATGTGGCCAGCGCCGTGTCTGCGCTGCTGGCGTATCTGCTGTTTGCCATACTGGGCCTGCTGCGGCAGCGCGAGCTTCGTCGCCGTACCCTGCTGGCGCTGGCTGCGCTGGCCGCCGTGGTCGTGCTGGCGGGCTGGCTGATAGCGCCGCAACAGGCATTGATGCTGAGTCTGGCGATGGCCTATCTGCTGGGCTTGACGGCGCTGATGCTGAGCTTGCGCAGTGCCTGGCGCGGTGACCGGCTGGCCTGGGTGACGGTATCCGGGGTTTTCTTCATGCTGCTGGCGCTGGCCGGCCTGGGCTGGATTGCGCTGGACCGGGCGCATGTGCCCTGGCCGGTTCATGCGTTCAGCGCCGTCGCCGGCACGGCCTACCTGGCCACCATGTCGTCCGCGCTGTGGATGCGCTACGCCTACCTCATCGAGCTGCACCAGGTGATGGCCTACGGGCCCAGCTATGACCCGGTGACGCGCATGCGTTCGCACAGCGGGACGGCCACGATGGTGGAGGCCGCATTCAAGCGCTACCGCGACGAGCGGGTGCCGCTGGGCGTGATTGTGGTGTCGATTGCCAATTTGCCGGTGCTGGAAAAGCTGTACGGCCCGGCGGCCATGAACCA
>CAZWDK010000305.1:0-3779 GCA_964633095.1 uncultured Polaromonas sp.
TGCTCCAGGTCCTTGGCCTCGTGCGTGGCGCCCAGCATGTTGGAGTCGGTGGAATAGGCTTTTTCGGCCGACATCTTGTAGCCAAAACCGGCCTGGGTCATGAAGGCCGACATTTCGGCGCGCCCGCCCAGCTCGTCGATAAAGAGCTGGTCCAGCCAGGGTTTGTAGATCTTCAGCTCCGGGTTGGTCAGCAGGCCGTAGCGGTAAAAGCGCTCGATGTCGTTGCCCTTGTAGGTGCTGCCGTCGCCCCAGATGTTGACATCGTCTTCCTTCATCGCCGCCACCAGCATGGTGCCGGTCACTGCGCGGCCCAGCGGCGTGGTGTTGAAATAGGTGACACCGGCCGTGGTGATGTGAAAGGCGCCGCTTTGCAGCGCGGCAATGCCTTCGGCGGCCAGCTGGCTGCGGCAGTCGATGAGGCGCGCTTTTTCGGCGCCATATTGCATGGCCTTGCGCGGGATCTCGTCGTAGTCGGGCTCGTCGGGCTGGCCCAGGTTGGCGGTGTAGGCGTAGGGAATCGCGCCCTTGAGTTTCATCCAGTGCAGGGCGGCGCTGGTGTCGAGGCCGCCGGAAAACGCGATGCCGACTTTTTGGCCCTTGGGCAGGTGCTGAAGAATGGTGCTCATGGTGAGGTTCCTGAAATCAACCGAAGTGGCAGATGTAGTGGTAGGCCGCGAAACCTTCGGCCACGCGGATCTCGAACCTGGCGTTGCCGGGCACGCTGAATTCTTCGCCGGCCGAGGATTTGACCCAGGTGTCGCTGCCGGCCAGCTTGTACTCGCAGGCACCGGCCACGCATTCCATGATCTCGGGCACGCCGGTGTTGAAGGTCAGGGTGGCGGGCAGGATCACGCCGACCGATTTTTTCGTGCCGTCAGGAAATGTGATGCCGTGGCTCACGCATTTGCCGTCAAAGTACACATTGGCCTGGGTGGCGACACTGATGTTGTCGATTTTTTCGGTGGTCATGAGGGAGTTTGATAACAGGGGAAAGCGCCGATTTTAGGCCACCCGGACCGTTCTGGCCCGGGCCGCGCTGAATCCAAGAGGCCTCTTGCGGCGTATGGCCAATACATGACAATGGTCTTTATGAACCCAGAAAGCCCGGATAGCCCGGACAGCCAATTGATCGCGCTCATAGACCGTGTGGCCCTGGCCGATGAGCTGGCCCTGAAGGCGCTGTACGACTTGACATCGTCCAAGCTCTACGGCGTGGCGCTGCGGGTGGTGTCCAACCGCGAATGGGCCGAAGACGTGCTGCAGGAGGCCTACCTCAGCATCTGGCGAATCGCGGGCGACTACAAGGCCACGCTGTCGCCGCCCATGGCCTGGATGGGCCTGGTGGTGCGCAGCCGCGGCCTTGATTTCTTGCGCCGCCGGGCCGTGGGCCGGGTTGACCGGATGCAGGAGCTCGACGACCTGGTGTCGGACACGGTCGCGGGCGACTCGCCCAACCCCATGGACACGACCCAGGCCAGCGAGCAGGCCTGGGCCTTGCACCAATGCCTGGGCCAGTTGGCGCACAAGCAGCGCGAAGTGCTGAGCCTGGCCTATCTGCGCGACCTGAGCCACAGTGAGCTGGCCGAGCAGCTCAAGCTGCCGCTGGGCACCGTGAAAACCTGGATTCGCCGTGGCCTGGAACAGCTGCGCGGCTGCATGGCGAGGTTCGCATGAATATTTCAAACAACCCGGCCTTGATGGAGCAACTGGCGGCCAGTTACGCGCTGGGCACCTTGCGTGGCGGTGCGCGCCGGCGTTTTGAGGCGCTGGCCCGGGACAACGCCCCGCTGCGCGCGGCGGCGCTGATCTGGCAAGGCCGTCTGGCGTCGGTCGCCGAACTCCAGCCTCAGGCCGCACCGAGTCCGGCGGTGTGGCAGCGCATTGAAAACCTCGTCCAGGCCGACAAACAGGCGCAGGCCATGCAGGCCGCGCGGGCAAGACCCGTTGCGGCTGCCGGCGGCTGGTGGGCCAGCCTGGGCCTGTGGCGCGGCGCGGCCGGTGCGGGCGCCTTGGCTGCCGTGGTCGCCGTCGTCGTGGGGCTGAACCTGAATACGCAGCTCAGTGGGCAGGTGCGGGAACTCACGGCCAGGCTGTCCGCCGCGCCTGACATTGAGTATGTGGCGGTGCTGGCCGACGACAAGGCGTCGGCCTCCATGCTGGTGACCTTCGATCCGAAAAACAAAAGGCTGTTGCTCAAGCGCGTCGGTGCGTTCCAGGAGCCGCCCGATCAATCCCTGCAGCTCTGGGCCTTGCCGCCCGGCAGCGGCCCCAAATCGCTGGGTGTGCTGGGTCGTGAGCCCGTGCTTCGCCTGAGCGCCGCCGACAGTGACGTGCGCGAGGTGCCCATGCTGGCCATCAGCCTGGAGCCCAAGGGCGGCGTGCCGGCCGGCAGCGGGCCGAGCGGGCCGGTGCTGTTCAAGGGGGCGCTGATCCGGACGGTGCCTTAGTTGTCAAGGTGGCTGCCAATCAAGACGGGCAGGCATGAAAAAAGGGGCGTTCAACGCCCCTTTTTGATTTTCCTGAAGGCTCAGCGCCAGTGGTGATGGCCGCCACCAGAAATCCGGCTGTAGCCGAAGTTCAGCGAAAGCCCAATCGGTGGGTAATAAGGCTGGGCGTAGTAAGGCTGGGCGTAATAGGCCGGGTACGCCACCGGTTGCACATAGGTGGTGGATTGCTGGATGTAGGCCGGCTGCACCGGCGCGGGCTGTATATAGGTCTGGGGCTGGGGGGCCGGCAGCACCGTTTGTGGCGCAGGCGTCATGGCACCGACCGGCGTCACCTGCAGCCGCACATAGGGGCCGGGGTCGTTGGCCATCTGCACGTTGTACTGCGTGCCCTGGTATTCATACACCACGTTGTAGTGGCTGGGGCGGTTTTCGTAAAAAGTCTGCGTCGTGCACTGCGGCACGTTCTGGACCTGGTTGTTGGGGCCCTCGATGCGGTCACCAATCATGGCGCCTCCCACCAGGCCGATCACGGTGGCCACGGCCCGGCCGCTGCCATTGCCGATGGCGTTGCCGGCCGCCCCGCCGGCCAAGGCGCCCACCAGCGCGCCCGCGCCCGACTTGGGGGCCTGTGTGACCACGGCCTGGTTGCTGCACACCTGGCGCGGCACGGCGACCTGCTGCACCACCGGCGTGCTGGAAATGACGCGCGCGAGGATGTCCGTGGCGCTGGCCGGCACGGCTGCCAAACCGGCTGCGGCTGCGACGGTAGAAATAACAAGCGCTTTTTTCATGATTCAACCCCTTTTTCTGCGAACTGCTGACGCTGAACCCTCACGACGGGCCAGCCGCGGCGTGATTGGCAACGCCACCTGCGGTTCTGGTGGCGGTCCTGATTTTAATTATTCAGAGTCGTTTGGCGCCGCAGAGTTCGGTAAATCGACTGTAAAGCTGACCGCGCGGGCTTTTGCAGGGCCATCTTTACATTCTCGAACCTTCAAATCCGGCTGGCCCAGGCGGCTGCATCAAAGCCGACCGTGATGTCCTGGCCCCATTCGACGACCGGACGCTTGATGACGCTGGGTTGGGTCAGCATCAGCGCCTGGGCGCTGGCGGCATCCTGCACGGCGGCCTGTGCCGTGGCGTCCAGCTGGCGCCAGGTCGTGCCCTTGCGGTTGAGCAGCGTCTCCCAGCCGGCGGCCTCGGCCCACAGCGCCAGTTGTTGCGCGGGAACGCCTTGTTTCTTGAAATCGTGGAACCGGTAGTCCAGGCCCTGGTCAGCGAGCCAGGCGCGGGCTTTTTTGACCGTGTCGCAATTGGGGATGCCGTAAAGAA
>CAZWDK010000306.1:0-3754 GCA_964633095.1 uncultured Polaromonas sp.
TGGTGACCGCACCGCTGTTATCGATGCTGGTGATTCCGGCGCTATGGTTGCTGCTGGTGCGCAGACAGCTGAGGCGGCCGGCAAACCTTGCGCCGCTGGAGCCGGCCCCTGCAAACTGAAGCTTCAACGCGCCATGACATCCAATTTTTTAACCGAGAGGACCCTTATGAAAGCCGTACCAATCATCGCCTCCATCACGCTGACCGCTCTTGCATGCAGCATGGTTTATGCGCAGGCGCAAGCCTCGGGTCAGAAGGCTGCAGACCCGGCCAGCACCGCATCCCCGGCTGCAGCGCCGCTGGCCAAGGCCGAGGTTCTGAAGGTGTACCCGAAAGAAAAGAAAGTTTTGCTAAAGCATGGTCCGATTCCGAATATCGGGATGGACGCCATGACGATGGAGTTCGACGTCGCCGATGCCAGGATACTCAATTCACTCAAGACAGGCGACAAGGTGCGCTTCGCTGCCGACCAGGTCAAGGGGCAGTACATCGTCACGCACATCGAGAGGGCGAAGTGAGTGGTGGCGGGTTAAGCGCGCAGCGCCGCCCAATCCACTCATGTCGGCATGAGCCTCCCATGGCTCCATCAGGGCTGCCCAACACCACGCTCACGCCCCGGAAGGCGCCTACAAGATCGAAGCCCTGTGCAGGCGCAGGGCTTCCAGCACAATGTCCTTGAGCTGCGCCCCGGCCTGCTCGTCAAGGTGCTGCAGCAAGGAGCGCCGCATACGCGGCTCCCAGAAGCGCCTGAGGTGCCCGGCAATATCAGCAACGGCCTGCTGCCGGTCCGGCATGGTCTCGAAAAACGAGCCTATCTGGTTCGCCATGGTGACGAGGTGGTCTGCATTCATTCCATCGTTCCTGTGTTAACGGACGCCGCGCAGCAGCCGCTGCGGCTGGGCATAGACCACATGGCCTTGCTGGCGCACAAAACCGACCAGGGTCAGCTTGGCCTCTTCCGCCAGCTGCACGGCCAGGCTGGTCGGCGCGGAAATCGCCGCCAGCAAGCCAATGCCGAGGGTGGCCGCCTTCTGCACCATTTCATAACTCGCGCGGCTGGTGATCAAGGCCGCGCCTGAGGCGAAGTCGCGTTTCTCCCTGGCCATGGCGCCAATCAGCTTGTCCAGCGCGTTGTGCCGCCCAATGTCCTCGCGCACCAGTGCAATCCGTCCATCCGCGCCCAGCCAGGCGGCCGCATGCGTGGCGCCGGTCTGTTGCTGCAGTTGCTGCCGCGCCTGCATGGCTTCCATGCCGGCATGCAGCGCCGCCGCAGAAAACAGCGCGCCGCTGCTGACCGGCGCCGGCCGCCGGACGGCCTGCTGCAGTGTTTCGGCGCCGCACAGGCCGCAGCCGGTGCGCCCGGTCAGGTTTCGCCGCCTGCCCTTGAGGGCGGCGAACTGGCGGCTCGCGATCTGCATCTGCACCTGGATGCCATCCGGGGTGACCGACACCTCGCAGTCGAACAGCTCCGATGCATCGGCCAGGATGCCTTCACTCAGCGAAAAGCCGAGCGCGAAATCCTCCAGGTTGTAGGGCGATGCCAGCATCACGGCGTGGGAAATGCCGTTGTACTCGAGCGCGACCGGCACCTCCTCGGCGACGGCATCCCGGCACACGCTGTGCTGCTCATCGCGCCACTTTTCCACCTGGACTTGAACCAGGGCCGCGCGTTCTGGGGAGGTCATTGCATTCATGAAATATTCACCCTGCCCGCCGGCTTACTTGCCGACCACGGCGAGATGGTTCTCATCCGCCCTGGCCGCCGCTTTGGCCAGGCTGAGCTGCTGATCCGAAAAGCGGTTGTACTTTTTCTGCCATTCCGAGGGCTGCGTGACCGGCAGCACCTGCACCGCCGTGACCTTGTATTCCGGACAGTTGGTGGCCCAGTCGGAATTGTTGGTCGTGATCACGTTGGCGCCGGACTCGGGGAAGTGAAAGGTCGTGTACACAACGCCGGGCTGCACCCTCTCCGTGATGGTGGCGCGCAGCACGGTCTGCCCGGCACGCGACTCGATGCCGACCCAGTCGTCCTGCTTGATGCCGCGCTCCTCGGCGTCATGCGGATGGACCTCCAGCCGGTCTTCGCCGTGCCACATCACGTTGTCGGTGCGGCGGGTCTGCGCGCCCACGTTGTACTGCGACAGGATGCGGCCCGTGGTCAGGATCAGCGGGAACTTGCGCGTGACCTTTTCGGCGGTGGCAAAAAACTGCGTGTTGATGAACTTGCCCTTGCCGCGCACGAATTCACCGACGTGCATGGTCGGCGTTCCGGCCGGCGCCGCGTCGTTGCAGGGCCACTGGATGCTGCCCAGCTCGTCAATCTTCTGGTAGCTGACGCCGCGGAAGGTGGGCGTCAGCGCGGCGATCTCGGCCATAATTTCGGACGGGTGCTGGTAGTTCATGGGGTAGCCCAGCGCATTGGCCAGGGCCATTGTGACCTCCCAGTCCGACTTGCCGGCCTTGGGCGGCATTACCTTGCGGACGCGGGAAATGCGGCGCTCGGCATTGGTGAACGTGCCGTCCTTTTCGAGGAAGGACGAGCCCGGCAGGAACACATGGGCGTACTTGGCGGTTTCGTTGAGGAACAGGTCCTGCACCACGATGCATTCCATGGCCGCAAGCGCGGCGGTAACATGCTGCGTGTTCGGGTCCGACTGGACAATGTCCTCGCCCTCGCAATACAGGCCCATGAAGCTGCCGTCGAGCGCCGCCTCGAACATGTTGGGAATGCGCAGGCCCGGCTCCGGGTCCAGCGTGCATTGCCAGGCTTCTTCAAACTCGGTGCGCACCGTCGTGTCGGAAATGTGGCGGTAGCCGGGCAGCTCATGCGGGAAGGAGCCCATGTCGCAGGCGCCCTGCACATTGTTCTGGCCGCGCAGGGGGTTGACGCCGACGCCCTCGCGGCCGACGTTGCCGGTGGCCATGGCCAGGTTGGCAATGCCCATCACCATGGTCGAGCCCTGCGAATGCTCGGTGACGCCCAGGCCGTAGTAAATCGCGCCGTTGTCGCCGGCGGCGAACAGGCGGGCCGCACCGCGCAGCTCTTCGGCGGAAACGCCGGTGAGCGCCGCGACGGCTTCGGGCGAGTTTTCGGGCTGCAGCACGAATTTCTGCCAGTCCCGGAAGGACTGCTCTTCGCAGCGTTCGGCGATGAAGGCCGCGTCAAACAGGCCTTCGCTCATGACCACATGGGCCAGCGCGGTGATCACGGCCACGTTGGTGCCCGGCATCAGCTTCAGGTGGTAGTCGGCCGCGATGTGCGGCGACTTGACCATCTCGGTGGTGCGCGGATCGATCACGATCAGCTTGGCGCCCTGGCGCAGCCGGCGTTTCATCTGCGAGGCAAACACCGGGTGCGCGGAGGCGGGGTTGGCGCCTATGATCATGATGACGTCGGCCTTCATCACGGAATCAAAGGTCTGGGTGCCGGCCGATTCGCCCAGCGTTTGCTTCAGGCCGTAACCGGTGGGCGAGTGGCAGACGCGGGCGCAGGTGTCCACATTGTTGTTGCCGAAGGCGGCGCGCACCAGCTTCTGCACCAGGTAGGTTTCCTCGTTGGTGCAGCGCGAGGAGGTGATGCCGCCTATGGAGTCCTTGCCGAACTTGGCCTGGATGCGGCGGAATTCCGAGGCGGCGTAGTTGAGCGCCTCATCCCAGGACACTTCCTGCCACGGGTCCGTGATGGCCTTGCGGATCATGGGCTTGAGCATGCGGTCGCTGTGCGTCGCGTAGCCCCAGGCAAAACGGCCCTTGAC
>CAZWDK010000307.1:0-3740 GCA_964633095.1 uncultured Polaromonas sp.
CGATGGCGATGTGCTGGCGCGCTTTGTGGCCGCCGCGCCCGCCGCCCAGCGCGCCAGCGTGCTGGCCAATCTGCGGGCGCTGCTGGCCGTGGCGCTGCAGGTCGATGGCGGGCGCTACGCCACGCCTTACGCCCTTGTGCGCGCGCTCAAGGCGGGCGGCACGCTGGCCCCGGCCACCGTCAGCGCCCAGGCCGTGCGCCTGCTGACGATTCATGGCGCCAAGGGCCTGGAGGCCGAGGCCGTGCTGCTGCTGGACACCGACACGGTGGAGCGCAATGCCGACAGCATGGGTGTGCTGGTCGATTGGCCGGGCGAGGCCACTGCGCCCGAAAAATTCGTGTTTCTGGTCAGCGAAAGCCAGCCCCCGGCGTGCGCCCAAGCGGCGCTGGCCAGCGAGCAGGCGGCGCGCAAGCGCGAAGAGCTGAACGCGCTGTATGTGGCCTTGACGCGGGCCCGCCATACGCTGGCGATCTCGTCGATAGAACCGCACCGCGCCACCACCGAAAGCTGGTGGCAGCGCCTGGCCGGCCTGGTGCATGAGATGGCGCCGGCCCAGGACTCGCCGCTGGCGAATGCCGCCGTTCCCGATGCCGGCGTTTTCCAGCTGCCGGTATTGCCGGCCTTGCCCGCGCAGCTGCCGCTCCAGCCGGCCGCCGCGGCGCCCGAAGACGAAGATTCCGCCAGCGCCCGCATCGGCAAGGCCATGCACCGGCTGCTGGAGTGGGGCGGCTTGTGTGCCGCGCCGCAAGTGGCGGCGGTGGCGCGCGAGTTTCGCCTCAGCCCGGCGCAAACCCGCCGCGCCACCGAGCTGGCGCAGCGCATTCTGGCGGGCGAGGGCGCCTGGGCCTGGCAGCCCGAGCGGCTGGCCTGGCAGGGCAATGAGGTGGACCTGGTGTTTGAAGGCAGGGCCTTGCGGCTGGACCGGCTGGTGCAGCGCAAGGATGCCGGGCACGAAGGCCATTGGTGGGTGCTGGACTACAAATCGGCCGATGCGCCGCAGCAGCAGGCCGCACTGCTGGCGCAGATGCAGGCCTACCGGGCGGCCGTGCAGCAGATTTATCCCGGCAGCCGTGTCAGGGCCGCTTTCCTGACGGGGCAGGGCAGGCTGGTGGAGCTGGCCGGCCTGCAATAATCGAGCCTGTCGCCAACCAGCTTGAACTCTGCCTGGACCGGGATTTCAAGCCCTTTTGCATTTCAGCCCGCTAGCTGCGGGCGCAAGCAGCTATCAAAAACAGAGCGGCCCGTTCGCCATGACGCGTCAGCGCGGCCTGCTTTTTGTGAACACGGAAAACCCTTGAACAACCCAACTCCCCTTGATTCGCCGGCTCCCGGCAAAGCGCTGCGCGTGGCCATCATAGGCGGCGGCCCGGCCGGCCTGATGGCTGCCGAGGTGCTGGCCAACGCGGCCCTGTCGCATGCGGGCGGCCTGCAGATCCAGCTGTACGACGCCATGCCCTCGGTCGGCCGCAAGTTTTTGCTGGCCGGCATTGGCGGGCTCAACCTCACGCACTCCGAGGCCGCGCCCGCCTTCATGAGCCGCTATGGCGAGCGCAGCGCGCAGCTGCAGCCGCTGCTGGCCGCCTTCGGTCCCGCCGAACTGCGTGCCTGGGCCGAGGCCCTGGGCGTGGCAACCTTTGTCGGCAGCTCGGGCCGCGTCTTTCCCAGGGACATGAAGGCCGCGCCGCTGCTGCGCGCCTGGCTGCAGCGCCTGCGCAGCGCCGGCGTGGGCTTTTCCATGCGGCACCGTTGGCTGGGCTGGGCCGAAGACGGCTCGCTTCAATTTGCCAGCCCGGCTGGCGAGGTGCTGGTGCAGGCCGATGCCGTGGTGCTGGCGCTGGGAGGCGGCAGCTGGGCGCGGCTGGGCTCGGACGGCGCCTGGGCGGCGCTGCTGGCGCGGCGCGGCGTCGCCGTGGCCGAGCTGCAGCCTGCCAACTGCGGTTTTGATGTCGGCACCATCCCGGCTGAAGTGCTGGAGCGTGCGGAACATGGCGAAACGCGCCGCGAGTTTTTCCAGGAACTCATGGGCAAAGGCCCGGCGCCGCAAACCGGCTGGAGCGAGCATTTCGCCAGCCGCTTTGCTGGCCAGCCCTTCAAGTCCGTCGCCATCCATTTCACCGACTCGCAGGGCCGCAGCTTTGGCCGCAAGGGCGAATTCATCGCCACCGCCACCGGCGTTGAAGGCAGCCTGGTGTATGCCGCCTCCAGCCTGCTGCGCGATGAAATTGCCGGGCACGGCAGCGCCACCTTCATGCTGGACCTGCTGCCGGACAAATCGCCTGAACAGGTGCTGGCCGAGGTGCGCCATCCGCGCGGCTCGCGTTCGCTGTCCAGCCACCTCAAGAGCCGCCTGGGCCTGGAAGGCATCAAGGCCGGCCTGCTGCACGAGCGGCTGAGCCGGGAGCAGATGAACGATGCGGCCCAGCTGGCCGCCGCCATCAAGGCCCTGCCGGTGCGTGTTGTCGCCACGCGGCCGATTGACGAAGCCATCAGCACCGCCGGCGGCGTGCGCTTCGAGGCAATGAACCCGCAGCTGATGCTGGAGCCCTTGCCGGGCGTGTTCTGCGCCGGTGAAATGCTCGACTGGGAAGCGCCCACGGGCGGCTACCTGCTGACCGCCTGCTTTGCCAGCGGGCGCGCGGCCGGTCTCGGTGTTCTAAGCCATTTAGGCCTGTAGCCCAATCAACACGGGCGCAAGAAGCTATTGATTTGATAGCGTTTAGTGTTTACTTGAATTCCGGAGTTTTGCCATGATCGTGCGTTTCCACATCGACCAGATTGAACGGGGCCGGTACGAGTACCGCGTCAGCTATGAGGGCGAAGACCTGTATGCGGACTCGGGCCTGGGCAGCATTGAAGAATGCATAGTCGCCGCCACCGAAGGCCTGGGGCAGGATGCGGTGGCGGCCGAAGTCGCTTACCAGGGCGTGATCAGCGGCACCTACGCGCTGGCCTCGCTGGCGCTGATGTCTGCGCAGATCGCGGAGCATGCGCTGCAGACGACGACGGCAATTGAAGAGGTTTTGAAGCCCTGAAACCAAGCCGGCCAGCCAGACCTCTCAAGGGCGGTCTTATTGCATATGGATACAAATCCTGGCGATCGATCAGGGCGAAGGCTTTTTTTCTGCCGCCAAAGGCGTCAAGAACTTTTCTGACGTGATTTGCCAAATCAGAGCCTCCATCTCGGCCTGCCTGGCCAGGATGGAGGTAGCGCACTCGCTGCATCTGTACAGGCGACGCGAGGGAAACAGCCGCATCCAGAAGCTGCGTGGAATGCGGTGATATTGGGATCCTTCGCAGGCGCATTTTTTCAGGGATATTTTCATTTCGACTTCCGCCCTCTACTCTTGAGGGGAAAGTTTAATTATCTTTTGTTACAAATGCATGCGCGGATTGCACGCGGGATCACGGGAGATGCCGGAAAGATGGTCGAAACGGAACTCCGCAGGGCCTTGCTGACGGATGGCAAACCTGTGGCCGGCCGTTTTGCGCTCGAGTTTTGGGCGAATCTGGGCCTGATGGCTGCGGGCGCGAAGATGGCCGCAGCGTCGCGCCGGGTTAAGCCTGCTGCAGGCACAGGGCCTTTTCAGTCGTAGAAGACTGTAGAAGATGCCGCAAACAGCTGTGAAGGTGTGACAGCAGTGGCCGGAAAGGCCGCACTGAACCTGAAAGCCGCATGAACAGGCGATTTCAACGAATAAGGTGACGAGCCTTGACCCCGGCACTGACTCCACAGTTAGGGC
>CAZWDK010000308.1:0-3722 GCA_964633095.1 uncultured Polaromonas sp.
AATCCCTGGTCGGCCTGCCCACGCTGATGACGCACGCCTCCATCCCGCCCGCGCAGCGCCAGCAGGCGGGCCTGCCCGACGCGCTGGTGCGCCTGTCGGTCGGTCTGGAAGACATAGAGGACCTGACCGAGGACCTGGACCGGGCGATAGCCGCAACCCGGCAGGGCTGAACACTGGCCGGCGCCTAACTGACGAGTGCGAACGACCCCACCTCGCCCACCCGCTCGCCCAGGCCCGCAGGCAGCAGTTCAAAGCCGCCGGTCAAGGCCGGCAGCTTGCCGGCAATCACCGACTGCAGCCTGGGCAGCAGGTAATCGCGGTGGTGCCAGAACACGCTGCCGCCCAGGCTGATGCGCTGCAAATCGAGCGTGACCACCAGGTTGTAAAGGGCCCGGCCCATGACCCGGCACAAGTCATCCGCAATGGCCACAGCCCTTGTATCACCGGCGCGAGCAGCTATCAAAAGCGCAGCGGAATCGGCGTAGCCCTGGGCCGCGAAACGCCGGGCGATGGCATTGCCGGCGACCAGGCCCTCCAGGTCGCCGACATTGCCGCAGCCGCACAGGGCGTCCTCGTTGTCGCTGACAAACATATGGCCGGCATGGCCGGCGTTGCCGTTTTTGCCGCGCAGCACCTGGCCGTCCACGCACAGACCCACGCCAATGCCGGTGCTCCAGGTCACATAGGCGCAATGCTGGAGGCCTTGCAGCGCACCCCAGCGGCGCTCGGCCACCAGCGCGGCAATCGCGTCGTTTTCGATCCGCAGCTGCGCGAAGGCGGCACGCAGCGGCGCCTCCAGCACGGCACTGGTCCAGTCGTTGGGCAGGCCGCGCGCCTGGCCGGCCAAGCCGCCGCAAATATTCGGGGCCGCCAGCTCCACCAGGCCCTGGTTCAGCACGAACGGGCCGCAGGAGGCCACGCCCAGCGCCGCCAGCGCGCCCGGCTTCACATTGGCCAGCCGGCAGCTGTCGCCAATCATGCGCAGCACCTGCCGGCCCAGCGCGTCGCTCGCGCCCTGCTTGGCCGTCGGCTCGACAAGCCGCCCGTGCAGGCCGCGCGCATCGACCACGCTGACGGCCACCTTGGTGCCGCCCACATCGACGCAGGCCACAGGCGCGCTGCCTTCGGGCAGCTTGAGCTGGAGGGCAGCCAGCGGGCTTGGGGCGGGGCTTGTCATGGGTAGGCCGGCCTTAAATAATATGGCTGATCAGGCTGGCGATCAGGCTCAGCAAGATCGTGCTGGTCAGCGGGATGAACCAGTCGCGGCCAAACAGGCGAAAGCGCAGGTCGCCCGGCAGCTTGCCAAAGCCCAGCCTGTTCAGAATGGGCGTCAGCCAGTTGATCACGACCAGGGCCAAAAAAATCACGATCATCCAGCGAATCATGGCGCCCTCACAAGGTATGCGACCGGTCGCCCTGCGCAAAGCCCATGGCCTGCCAGCCGCTGTAGGGCTGGGCCGGTGAATTGACGGCAAAGCCAATCACCTTGAACAGCTCGCCCATCTCATGCTCGGTGACGAGTTTTTGCACCATGGCGCGCTCCGCCAGGCCGGCGCCGTCAACGCCGCCTGCCATGCCATCGAGCAGGCCGCAGTTCAGCAGAAAGCGGCCCTGGCTGGTGTAGCCCAGCACCTGCAGCCCGGCATCCTGCCCGGCCAGCGCGATGCCGGTGAAATTGACATGGGCCGTGATGTCCTTGCTGCCCACGCCGGCCAGCGCGTCGGCGTCCGACAGGTGGCCGCGGTGGCACATCACCGTGCCCATGCTGCGCTGCGGGTGGTAGTACTCATGCTCGGGAAAGCCGTAGTCCAGCAGGAAGATGGCTCCGGCCTGCAGCCGGTCGGCCAGCGTGCGGATGAAGCCTTCGGCCTGCGGGTGGATCTCGGTCAGGTAGTCGTGCCGGCCCGCCACCTCCAGCGGCGGCCGCAGGTCGGTCACTTGGTCAGCGAACATGAAGCGGCCCTCATTCGTTTCCCGACGGGCCGCCCCTAGGGAAACACGGCCCCCCTCGGGGGGCAGCGCATTAGACGAAGTCAAAAGCGTGGGGGCCATGACAACGCCGCGCTCGTGCCAGACACCGTTCAGGCGCGACAACAGCTTCACCGGCATGGCGTCCAGCACCTCGTTGCCGACCACCACGCCGCGCATCTGCGGCGGCAGCTCGGTCAGCCATTGCACCTTGTTGCCGTGGGCGGCCAGCCGTTCGCGCTGGCGCTGCGCCAGGCTGCCCGACAGGTCGACGATGGTGTAGCGCTCGATCTGCGGCCCCAGCGTGTCCAGGATCTGCAGCGCCAGCGCGCCCGAACCCGCGCCAAACTCCCAGACTTCGGCCGTGCCGCTGGCTTCCAGCGCCTGCGCCAGCTGGCGCGCCAGGGTCTGGCCAAAACGCGGCGACAGCTCGGGCGCCGTCACAAAGTCGCTGCCGCCTTCGGGCATCAGGCCGAATTTGCGGGAATCGTTGGCGTAATAGCCCAGGCCCGGCGTGTAGAGGGCCAGCGCCATGAACTGCTCAAAACCGATCCAGCCGCCGGCGGCGTCAATGGCCTTGACGATGTGGGCATGAAGGTCGGTCGTTAAAATGGGGGAATGGGTCATGTTCGTCACGAATTGTCGGCGATTCACGCCTGACCCCAGCTTACCCACCTCCAGCCGATGACTCCAGCCCCCACCCCACCCGTTGTACTCGTGACCGGCGCCGCCAGGCGGCTGGGCCGCGAAATCGCGCTGGCGCTGGCCGCCGGCGGCTGGCAGGTGGCGGTGCATTACCGCAGCTCGGAAGCAGACGCTATGAGAACAGTAGCTGACTGCGCCCGGCTATCGGGCGCTTCCGCCGCTTTTTACGCCAATCTCGAGGAAGAGGCGGCGGTCCGCGGCCTGCTGCCGCGGGTGGCGGCCCATTTTGGCCGGGTCGATGCGGTGGTCAACAATGCCTCGACCTTTGAGCATGACAGTGCCGCCAGCTTCGGCTTTGCCAGCATGGACAAGCATGTGCGCAGCAACACCGGCGCCGCCATCCTGCTGGCGCAGGCGCTGCACCAGCATGTCACGGCCAGGGGCGGCGCGGGCGCCGTCGTCAACCTGCTGGACCAGAAACTCTGGAACCAGAACCCGGATTTTTTCAGCTACACGCTGTCCAAGGCCGCGCTGGAAGCGGCCGGCACCATGCTGGCGCTGGCGCTGGCGCCCGCGGTGCGGGTGGTCGGCGTGGCGCCCGGCCTGACGCTGACCAGCCATTTGCTGAGCGACGAACAATTCGAGGCGCGGCACAAGCTGTCGCCGCTGGGGCGCTCCTCCACCCCGGCCGATGTGGCGGCCACGGTGAAGTTTGCGCTGGACAACGCATCGATCACCGGCACCACCCTGCTGGTGGACGGCGGCCAGCACCTGATGAAGTTTGCGCGTGATTTTTCGCTGATGTAAGCGCCCCACCGGACCCCACCCATGTACAACACCCTAGGCACCCAGATCCTGACGCTCACCGGTTTGCGCTTTGACGCCAACCTGGGCATTCTGGACCACGAAAAAACCGCGCCGCAGCCGATTCAGGTCGATGCCGAACTGAGCCTGGGCACGCAGCCGCTGCTGCCCCATGACGACGACATCAACCATGTGCTGGACTACCGCAAGGTGCGCCAGATCATCATCACCGAATGCACGGCCGAACATGCCAACCTGCTGGAAACCCTGATCGGCAAGCTGGCGCACCGGCTGATGCTGCTGCC
>CAZWDK010000309.1:0-1553 GCA_964633095.1 uncultured Polaromonas sp.
CTTGCGGCTGTCCAGCGGCATGATGAAGGAGTTGTGCTGCCACAGGATGGGGAAAGAGCTGGAATCGTTGGGGTTCAGGGAATCATGGTGGCCGTCTGCGTTGGCTGTCAGGGGGGGGCGGGTTTTGCGTTGGCGCTTCAGCGATTCGCGCAGGCTGGTGCTGGCCGAAATGATGGCGGCCTGGCTGCGCTCATGTTCGCGGTCATGCGGCACGTAGGCCATATCGCCCAGGAATTCGATGCGTATGGCTTGCACGCTGGGCAAATGAGCCGATTCCAGCACGATGTAGGCGATGCCGCACTGGTTGAGCAGCGTTTCCTTGAGGATGCGGTTTTTTCTGGGAAGACTCAGCTGGCCCGCGACGTCCGCGCAGCCGATGACCTGGCCGTCGGCGGTGATCACGGTGAAGGTGCAATGCACACCGGTGAGCAACTCAAACCAGTGCATGCCGAGCTCTTTCGTGAGCGGCAGCGTGAAGCGCGTCACCGACATTTTGAGCATGACCGAGTGGTCGGGAAAGGCCTGGGCGAGCCAGCGCCAGACCTTGCGTTCCTCGCTGCTGGCGACCAGCCGTTGGCGCAAGGGCCAGTGCTTGGGAATGCGGCGGTGCACGCGTGTAGTCCGCCGCAGCCACCAGGCGTGAATCAGCGCGCCAAGGCCTGTGCCTGCCAGCAGGCCGATGCCGCCCAGTAGCAGCCAGGTTTCGGTTGGATAGGTGCTCATGGGACTGCCCACCTTTCTCTTTGAAACCAAGCGTAATAAAAATTAGTAAAAATGTCTGTGAAAAATTCCCGAAAAATCTGCTATACGAGCGCCGTCGTGCCAAAGGGCTGCCCCGGCATGACCGTACGGGCTCGGGCTTGCCGGCGTCGGTGACAATCAGGGCGATGAACATGATGACCTTGCAAGACATTCTTTTCACCCAGGGATTCGGAACCCGGCGCGTCTGCGCGGGCCTGGTTCAACAGGGTTTTGTGGTGGTGGCCGGTACCCCTTATGTGGATCCTGCTATGGAATTCGTAGCGGATGGCCTGCATTTCACGGTCCAGGGCGTGGCCTGGGAATACCACGAGAAAGCGTATTTGATGCTGTACAAGCCGGCCGGCTACGAGTGCTCGCAAAAGCCCAGCACCTATCCCAGCATCTACACCTTGCTGCCGGCACCGATTCGCCAGCGCGGCGGCGGTGCGGCGGCGGGCGTGCAGGCGGTCGGGCGGCTGGACCAGGACACGACCGGCTTGCTGCTGCTGTCGGACGACGGCAAGTTCATCCACCGCATGAGTTCGCCCAAGCACCATGTGCCCAAGGTCTATGAGGTGACGGCCAAACACCCGGTGGATGACAAGCAAATTCAAAAGCTGCTGGCCGGCGTGGTGCTGGACGATGACCCGAAGCCGGTGCGGGCCGCCGCCTGCGAAAAAACCGGCGATGCCCAGCTGAGTCTGACGCTGACCGAAGGCAAGTACCACCAGGTCAAACGGATGATTGCTGCGGTGGGCAACCGGGTGGAAGATGTTGGGGGCCTGCACCGTTCACGCATCGGTTCGCTGGAG
>CAZWDK010000309.1:1653-3687 GCA_964633095.1 uncultured Polaromonas sp.
CAACCGGGTGGAAGATGTTGGGGGCCTGCACCGTTCACGCATCGGTTCGCTGGAGTTGCCGGCCGACCTGAAACCGGGTGAATGGCGCTGGCTGACCGCGCAGGATCTGGCCAGCATTTCGGCCGTGCCGTGACGTCGGCGTGAACTCGGCCGGGAAAGAGCTGAGCCGGCCGGCGCGTGGACGGGTTACGCTGCTTTATATTTTTGAAACACGCCAAAAACAAGGAGGATGTCATGAACAAACGCCGCCAATTTCTGGGCGCCGCCGCGCTGGGTGCGGTCGCCGCGCCATCGCTGGTGCTGGCCCAGACTGCGCCAAAGGCGTCCCGCGGTCCGACCCTGCTCACGGTCAGCGGGCGTATCGGTGCCGGCAACCGCGGGCCGCTCGATCCGGCGCTGGACCAGATGATGGTCAAGCAGAAAATCAATTTCGACAAGGCGCAGACCTTCGACTTTGCCGCCATCACGGCGCTGCCGGCCGTCACCATCCGGCCGACGCTGGAGTACGACGGCAAGCCGCACGCCCTCAAGGGGCCCCTGCTGACGGAGGTGATGGTGGCCTGCGGCGCGAAGCTCACCGACAGGACGACGCTGTTTCTGCGCGCCGTGGACGGTTACGCGGCGCAGGTGTCCGCCTCTGACGCCCGCAAATACCGTTTTATCGTGGCCACCCACCTTGACGGCCGGCCCATGGCCTTGGGCGGGCTGGGCCCGCTCTGGGCGGTGTACGAGGCCGACCGCTTCCCCGACATGGCGGCCAAACCCTTGCCCGCACGCTTTGAGAGCTGCCCCTGGGCGACCTACCACATCGAAGTGAAAGAGGGCTAAGAGCCTGTTCACGATCTATTTGCGGCCACCGCCGCCCGGTACACTAGCAGGGCTCTGCACAGGCCCACCGTTCGCCCTGAGCTGATTTTCAGCTTTTGCGCTTGGCCCCTTCGCCCAACTCAGGCCAGGTGCCGTCCGCACGGGATCCGGCAGCGCTCTCCTAGTCGGTTGACCCAAGAAAGACTGTTTTTGTGAATGTTTCCTCCCGTTTTCTAGCCGTCTGGCTGAGTGCCGTCGCCAGCGTGCTGTCCGTGCCATGTGTGCCGGCGCTGGCGCAAGCCGCCGCGCCATCCCCGGTGTCTGCGGCGGCGTCTCCCGTGTTTGTGCTCAATTCTCTGGACGACAGCGTCAGCGTGATCAACCCCGTGACCTGGACCGAGACCAAGCGCATTGCCACCGGCAAGCAGCCGCACCACCTCTACCTCACGCCCGACGAGAAATCGGTGATCGTGGCCAATGCCCTGTCGGACTCGCTGACCTTCATAGACCCCAAGACCGCCGAAGTGCAGCGCACCGTGCGCGGCATCATGGACCCCTACCAGTTGCGCTTCTCGCCCGACATGAAATGGTTTGTGACCGCCGCCAACCGGCTCAACCACATCGACATCTACCGCTGGGACGGCAAGGACATCACGCTGGTCAAGCGCGTGGCCACCGGCAAAACGCCCAGCCATTTGTGGATCGACGGCAAGAGCAGCACGATTTACTCCACCATGCAGGACAGCGACGAGCTGATTGCCGTGGACCTGGCGAGCCAGAGCATCAAGTGGCGTACCAAAACCGGCGCCACCCCGGCCGATGTGTATGGCACGGCCGACGATAAATTCATTCTGATCGGCCTGACCGGCGGCGACGCGGTCGAGGTCTACGACGTGAGCGGCAAGGAGCCCAAACGCAGCAAGGTCATCAAGACCGGTACCGGTGCCCACGCCTTTCGCGCCTTTGGCGACAGGCGGCATGTGCTGGTCAGCAACCGCGTGGCCAACAGCATCAGCAAGATCGATTTGCAGACCCTGGAAGTGGTGGACAACTACCCGGCACCGGGCGGCCCCGACTGCATGGACGTGAGCCGTGACGGCAAGCAGATCCTGGTGAGTTCGCGCTGGGCCAAAAAACTCACGGTGATCGATATCGCCAGCCGCAAGATCACGCACCAGGTCAACGTTGGAAAAAGCCCCCATGGCGTCTGGACGCTGGCCCACGCGC
>CAZWDK010000310.1:0-3683 GCA_964633095.1 uncultured Polaromonas sp.
ATGCGGTCGTCGCCAACGACCAGCCGATCGACCCGACCAACCGCTTCTACTTCGCCGGCCTGCCGCAGCGGCCCTTCGACCTTGACAGGGCCAAGTTCCATCTGCAAAAGGCCAACCTCGGCAGCAGCCCGGTGCCCATTGTGGCTTCGCCAGCCGCGGACTATTCGGTGGAAATGGCTCTTGTCATGCAACAAACTGCGCAGAAGCTGGGCTTGAATCTGGACGTCAAGCGTATGCCTGCCGACGGCTACTGGGCCAATCACTGGATGAAGAACCCCATAGGCTTCGGCAGCGTCAATCCCCGCCCGAGTGCAGACACACTGTTCACGCAGTTCTTCAAGTCTGATGCGGCCTGGAATGAGTCTGGCTGGAAAAACGACAAGTTCGACCAGCTGCTGCTGGCCGCGCGTGCCGAGACCGACATCGCCAAGCGCCGCACGATGTACGCCGACATGCAGGTGATGGTCCATGAGCAGGGCGGCATCGGCATCCCGCTGTTTCTTGCCAGCATCGACGCTCACGCCAAGAAGCTCAAGGGCCTGTCGGCGATCCCTGTGGGCGGCCTGATGGGCTATGCCTTCGCCGAACATGTCTGGCTGGAATCATGAGCCCCCACGCTTGCGGCTTCGCCGCTGCATTGTCCGCCAGGAGTGTCCGCCCTCCTGGGGGCGGCCCGGCGGAAGGCGCTGCATGAACCAGCAGACCGGCGTCTCATTGCCGGTCGCGCGGTTTTGCTCAGGCCTGAGCGGCCAACACCACGTACACCTTGCGCAAGGTTTGGCGGATGTGCCACACGCCCGTGGTGTTCGCCGGAAAAAACAGCGTATCGCCGGCCTTGATGTCCAACGGCTCACCGTCCTTCGGGGTGAAGCTGCAGGCGCCGGACAGGATATGCATCACCTCGGCCTCGGGAATCTGCCGCTCGAAACGGCCGGGGTTGCATTCCCAGATGCCGCAGCCGTTGTCGCCGGCGCCGGCCAGGGCGATGTCGAGGCCGCGCGTCTGGCAGGGCGGCTGGCTCAGGGGACGAGCGACGACACCCTGGTCATTGAGCGGGGACAGGGTGGCGCTTTGAGGAAGAATCTGGATGGACATGTGGTGGAAGGGAAATGAATGGAGGACCACGCAGCGTAGCGGCGCGCGCGGGCGCAGGATTGGACGCCCTTGTCGCGCCTTCGATTCCGGCACGATCTGCGCGCCAGGCGCCTCAATTCGCAATGGCCTGCCGCGCCGGGCGCCGCTTACGGTGCCATCGTCGGCACGGCCGGCCTAAGCTGTAGGCATGTCTTCCCCCTCCCAGACGCCCCCCTCCGCCGGCAGGCTCGACGGCATCCTGGCCCATATCGACACCCACCTGGGTGAGCCCTTGCCGCTGGAAAGCCTGGCGGCCCTGGCCGGCCTGAGCGTGTGGCGCTTTGCCACGGTGTTTCGCGAACACATGGGCGTGTCGCCGCACCGCTATATCTGCACCCAGCGCGTGCGCCATGCGCAGACCTTGCTGCGCCAGGGCATGCCCCTGGCCAGCGTCGCGAGCGCCGTCGGCTTTTGCGACCAGAGTCACCTGTCGCGCCGCTTCAAACACCTGTGCAGCATGACGCCGGGCCAGTACCAGTCGGCCTGCCAGCAGGCCTATTGACGCGTTGAGTCTGTCATTTTCATTTTTCCAAGGAGCTTCACTACTATGTCCCTGCAAGATTTCAAGGTCCTCACGTTCGATGTGGTGGGCACATTGATCGATTTCGAACGCGGCATGCTTGACTACCTGCACCATGCCGTGCCTGGCACCACCGTACACGACGAGGATTTTCTGGCGGCTTACCGCACTGCGCGCGCCAGCGACAACAGCGGCGCCTTCCCGGATGATCTGGTGCGCGTGTGGCGCGAAGTGGCGGCAGCCACTGGCCTGCCCGACACGCCGGAGATGGCCAGAGGCCTGCGCGACTCGGCCGCCCAATGGCCGGCCTTCCCCGATTCGGTGCAGGCGCTGCAGCGCCTTCACAAGCGCTTCAAGCTCGTGGCGATGACCAACGCCCAACGCTGGGCCCTGAACCATTTCGAGCGCACACTGGGCCTGCCCTTTGACGACAGCGTGACCTGTGACGATGCCCGGTGTGAAAAGCCGGACCCGCGTTTCTTCGCCTTTGCACGCGGCCTTCTGAGCAAGCGCGGCTTCAGCCAGGCCGACAACCTGCATGTGGCGCAAAGCCAGTACCACGACATCGGCGTGGCGAAGAGCCTGGGGCTTTCGACCTGCTGGATCGAGCGGCGCCATGGCCAGCCCGGCTCCGGCGGCACGCTGGCCGTCAAGCAGCTCACGACACCCGATTTCCACTTCCACACCCTCGCCCAGCTGGCCGATGCCGTGGATGCCGCGGCCTGAGCATGCAGCATCTCCACGCCCCCGATGAGGTCGGGGACCTGCTGCCGGACCTTATCGCCCTGCGGCACGACCTGCACGCCCACCCCGAGCTGGCCTTCAACGAGCACCGCACCGCGCGCGTTGTGGCCGCCGCCTTGCGCGAGTTCGGGCTGGAGGTCCATGCGGGCATTGGTGGCACGGGCGTCGTGGCTGTGCTGCGCCATGGCGCCAGCCCACGCAGCGTGGGCCTGCGCGCCGATATGGATGCACTGCCGCTCACCGAGCAAAGCGGCCTGGCCCATGCGAGCACCACGGCCGGCATCCACCACGGCTGCGGCCATGACGGCCACACCAGCATGCTGCTGGGCGCGGCGCGGCAGCTGGCGCGCACACGGCGCTTCGACGGCACCGTGCACTTCATCTTCCAGCCCGCCGAAGAAGGCCGCGGCGGCGCCAGGGCCATGGTCGAGGACGGGCTGTTCGACCGCTTCCCGTGCGATGCGGTCTACGCCCTGCACAACTGGCCCGACCTGCCGCTTGGTACGGCGCAGACGCGGCCCGGCGCCATCATGGCCGCGGCCGACCGTTTCGACATCGCCGTGTCCGGGCGCGGCGGGCATGCGGCGCAGCCCCATCACACGGCCGATGCCGTGCTGGCCGCGAGCACGCTCGTGACCCAGCTGCACACCCTCGTCTCGCGCCGCATCGATCCCGGCGAGTCCGCCGTCCTGTCGGTCACGCGCATCGAGGGCGGCTCATCGCACAATGTGCTGCCAGCCCGCGTGGAAATCACGGGCACCGTACGCAGCTTCGACGCCGCCACCCAGGACCGGATTGAAGCGGCGTTGCGCGACACGGCCCGGGGCGTGGCCCTGGCCAGCGGCACCGCCATCGAGTTGACGTACACGCGCTACTACCCGGCCACCCTCAACAGCGCCCCGCATGCGGCACGGGCCTTGCAGGCTGCGACCGCTGCGGGTTTGCAGGCCGGTGCGGCGCCGCGCCCGGCCTTCACCTCGGAAGATTTCGCGTTCATGCTCCAGGCTTGCCCCGGCGCTTACCTGTGGCTGGGACAGGGGCGCGGCAACGGCGACGATCCGCCCTTGCACCACCCACGCTACGACTTCAACGACGATGCGATGGCGCTCGGCGTGCACTGGTTCACGATGGTCGCCGAGCTGGAGCTGTCGGAAGCCATCTGAGGGATCAAAGGGCAAGCATACTGTCGCGTCAAAGCCCTTCTTGCGATACCGCAATGCCGTGGTGCATGGCCTGTCCTCGGCCGTCTTCACCCAGGACCTGCGCGAGGCCGAGCGCTTCACCT
>CAZWDK010000311.1:0-3641 GCA_964633095.1 uncultured Polaromonas sp.
TACGTTTGAAGACCTGATCCCCACGCCAATGAAGACCAGTGCGCCATTTGACGCAAGAAAACGGGGGGAGTCCATCCCATCAATCGAGAGGATCCGCCCCGGCAAGCTGGGTCGGGCCTCTCATGTCGAAAGTTCGGCTGAAGACTTCGCGGGCGACTGACCTCAACTCCCAAAGAAAGAGTCCTATGGCCAAGTATCTAATTTCCTTTCCCAGCGCGGCGATGGTTGTGCCCGACGGCGAGTGGGAGGCGGTAGGCCGCGACGCCCACGCGGTGATCGATGAGGCGAAAGCCGCCGGCGTTTATGTCTTCGGCGGCGGAATCGATGAAGCCGTGCCGCCCGCACTCGTCTCGGCCGATGGCGCGGTCGCCGAAGGCGGCTACCCTTGGGCGCCGCCACTCAACGGCGGCTTCACCGTGCTCGAACTGCCCTCGCGAGAGGAGGCCGTCGTGTGGGCCGCACGCATCGCGAAGGCCTGCCGCTGCGCTCAGGAGTTGCGCGTCTTCGGGTTCGACCCCGCTTCTTAGCCGGCGCTGGTAATGAAAGAAGAGCCGAACCAGTCGCCAGAGCCAACGCCGTCAGCTGTCACGATCCCTGCTGACGCAGGGCTCGCGCCAGCTGCCGTCGTGGCTCATCTGTGACGTTGAGGCTGTAAAAAAACCACTGGCACGGCGCTTGCATCTTCCCTGGCAAGGAGACCGCAAGCATGGCCGGCTACAAGCCTCAAGACCACAACAGCCTGCTGCTGCCCGTGGTCTTGTCTGAGCAAATCATTCCCGGCAGCTTCGCCTTCGCGCTGAACTACCTGGTTGACAACGAACTCGACCTCAGCGCACTGGATGCCCGATTCAAGAACGATGAAGTCGGAGCCAGCGCCTACGACCCGCGCGCCATGCTCAAGATCGTGCTGCTGGCCTACAGCCAGGGCCTGATGGCTCAACCCGCTCAGGAGGGCATCACGAAGCTCTCCCGGCGCATCTTTCTGTTCAACCGCTTGGGCTCCCCGAATGGCTGGTGGTCGCGCAGCGTCGCGTAGCAGATGCGCGCGAGCTTGTTGGCAGCGCGCAGGTCGCCTTGTTATGGTTGTGCGCTGCCCCCAGCTTTAGCAACACTGCGGTGCTCCTTTGAGTTGTTTGGGTCGATGCATTGTGGGGAGCATGCGTTAAAACTCAAAAGAATATATCGCTCTTAATTTATGGCGTTGACTAAATATGTGAAGCAAAAAAGCCTGGGAAGGATGCCGTACAGCCTCTTGCTTGTGCCCGCCATTGCGCCAGAGCGGGCCTGGGAATTGCTCTGTTTTTGATAGCTTCCTGCTCCCATCCCTCAAGGGCTTGAGGCATATCTTCATAAAACCACGGCACCTTGGGTCGCGCCGACAAATCCCCAAGGCTTCGCGGCGCCAACGCCAGGACTCAGGATGTCTGATCGACCAGTTGCTCGCCCCGCATGTGCTTGCCCAGAAAGTCCAGAAAGCTGCGCACCGCCGGCACCTGTCCGCGCCGCGAGGGAAACACGGCGTGGGCCACGCCCGGCTTGGGCGCCCAGCCGGGCAGCACGGGAACCAACAACTGGGCCTGCTGCTCGGCAGCGCTGAGTGAATCGGGCAAAAAGCTCATACCCGTGCCGGCCAGCATCGCCAGCTTGAGCGTCTGCAAGTCGTCGGCCACATAGCGCGGCTGGTGCTGCAGGACAAACTCCTGCCCATCGGGGCCCAGCAGGTTCCAGGACGAGCGGCCGTCAACCCACGACATGGCCACGGTGTCCAGCCGTTGCAGGTCTTCGGGTCTGGAGGGAACACCCTGGCGCGCCAGAAGTGCCGGGCTGGCCAGCAGGTGGCCACAGGTGGCGCCCAGTTGTTTCACCACCAGGCTGCCGCTGTCGTCCAGCGTGGGCCGCACCCGCAGCGCAATGTCTATGCCCTCTTCCACCAGGTCCACCACCCGATTCGTCACCCGCATGTCAATCTTGACATGCGGGTGAAGCACCAGAAAGCGCGGCACCAGGTAACCCAGCGTGCTTTGCGCCAGGGTGACCGGGCAGGTAATGCGCAGCGTGCCGCGCGGCTCCACCTGCATCTGCGCCACCGCTTCCGCGGCAGCCAGGGCTTCGTCGCGCATGGCGCTGCAGTGGCGCAGATAGATCTCGCCGACCTCGGTCAGCGAGAGCTTGCGCGTGGTGCGCTGCAACAGGCGCACGCCCAGCCTGGCCTCCAGCTCGGCCACGCGGCGCGACAGGCGTGACTTGGGCAGGCCCAGCGAGCGCCCGGCGGCGGCAAAACCGCCCCGCTCCACCACTTCGGCGAAATACAGCATGTCGTTCAAGTCTTGCATGAGGAAACCCCGTTTGGACCTATTGTCCTGCATGCAGAACAATCTATCGCAATTTTGCCAGCTTATCAAACACTCGCCTCACCCGCACAATCTATCCCATGGCTGCGATTCACAGTGAACACGGCCTAACAACCTGATTCATCCAACCTAAGGAATTCACCATGAGCAAGCTTCTCCACATCGACTCCAGCATTCTTGGCGGCAACTCGGTTTCTCGCCAGCTCACCGCGCAAATCGTCGCCTCCTGGCGCGCCAGCCACCCCACTACCGAAGTCAGCTACCTTGACCTGGCTACAGACACCCCCAGCCATTTGTCGGCCGACTCGCTGGGCTTTCGCGCACCGGCCGGTGCGACCCAGTCGGATCTGCAACAACGCGAAAACGCCATTTCTGAAGCCCTGGTGTCCCAGTTTTTGGCGGCCGATGTGATTGTGGTCGGTGCTCCGCTGTACAACTTCGCCATTCCCAGCCAGCTCAAGGCCTGGATTGACCGCGTGGCACAAGTCGGCCGCACCTTCAAATACACCGACAAAGGCCCTGTTGGCCTGGCCGGCGGCAAAACCGTGATCGTCGCCTCTACCCGTGGCGGCGTGTATTCGACCAGCGAAGCAGCCAGCGCCATGGAGCACCAGGAAAGCTACCTGAAGGTGGTGTTTGGTTTCTTCGGCATCACCGACGTGCGCTTTGTGCGCGCCGAAGGCCTCGCCATGGGCGAAGCCGCCAAAGCCGCCGCATTGGCTACGGCAGAAGTTGAAATCACCGCGCAAACCCGGACCGCGGCCAACCAGCCCCAAGCTGCCATCGCCGCCTGAAGCCCTTGCGCGCAAGCGCTGAGCTTGCCCCCGTGAAAAAGCCCGCAATTGCGAAATTGCGGGCTTTTTTTTGCGGTTTGATCCCGCGGGGCTTGCGGCATACAGTGGATGAGGTTCAACCCCAACTAGGCATGAATGCCCGTGACATCATGAAAAAGCCTCATCACATTGCAGAAAAGCTGCTTGGCATGCCCTACGAATCGCTGGACGAGCGCACCCAAAAGGTGGCACGGCATTTTTCCGGACGAACCCACATTGCCAGAAACATTGCCAAGGAAATTGAGGCCAAGGCAACGCTGGGTCAGCGGGCCGCCGACGCGGTGGCGACTTTCGGGGGCTCCTGGGCATTCATCACGCTCTTCGCCATCATCCTGACCCTCTGGGTTGGCCTGAATTCGCTCATTCTTATCCGCTACAACGAGGCCTTTGATCCCTATCCCTATATTTTGCTCAACCTCGTTCTCTCGATGCTGGCCGCCGTGCAGGCGCCCATCAT
>CAZWDK010000312.1:0-3626 GCA_964633095.1 uncultured Polaromonas sp.
GCCAGCGCCATCAGGTTGGCCTCGGTGCCGGAGTTGGTGAAGCGCAGCAGCGCCATGCCGGGAAAGCGGCGCTGGATTTCATGCGCCAGCGCGGCCTCGCGCGCGGTGTGCGAGGACAGGCTCAGGCCGTCCTGCAACGCGGCCACGATGGCTTGCTGGATCAGCGGATTCGAGTGGCCGTAGATGCCGGCCGTGAACTCGCCGAGCGCGTCCAGGTAGCGGTGGCCGTCGGCGTCCCACAGGCGGCAGCCTTCGCCGCGCGCCATGTAGAGCGGGAACGGCGCGTAAAACAGCACGCTGCGGGTATTGCCCGCGGGCAGCACGTCGGCCGCTTCGGCCAGCAGCCGTTCGCTGCCGGGGTTGCGGGCGCGGTAGCGGGCGATGGTTTCGGCCAGGGCCGGGGCCAGCTCGTCGAAGGGTGTGACCTGCTGGGTCATGGTCGTGATTTCCTGGTATCAATCAGCGCAGGCGTGCCGGGGACAGCGCGGCAGCTTCGACGCCTTGTTGGGCCAACTCGGCCGGCACGGCCGCATCGCGCAGCAGGGCGTCGGCCAGCGCACTGGCGCCGGCCGCGCTCTGGATGCCGTAGCCGCCCTGGGCCGCCAGCCAGAAAAAGCCGGGGCAGGCGCCATCCCAGCCGATCACCATCTCGCCATCGGGCACAAACGAGCGCAGCCCGGCCCAGGTGCTGGTGGGGCGGCGGATGCTCAGGGTCGAGACGGATTCGATCTGGTGAATGCCCATGGCAATGTCCAGTTCCTCGGGCACCACATCATGCGCCACCGTGGGGTCGGCATTGGCGGGCGAGCCCAGCAGCTGGCCGGCGTCGGGCTTGAAGTAATAGCTTTCGTCCATGCCCACCACGGTCGGCCAGCCGGAGGCGTCCACGCCCTCGGGCGCCCTGAAGGTGAAGGCGCTGCGCCGGTGTGGCACCAGCCCGATGGGGGCGGCGCCAAACAGGCCCGCCAGTTCGTCGGCCCAGGCGCCGGCGGCATTGACCACGGCACGCGTGCGCAGCGCCTGGCCATCGGAAAACTGCAGCGACCATCCCTGTCCGTCATGCGTGGCCTGGGTCAGCAGGGCGCTGGTGCGCAGCTCGCCGCCCTGTTGCCGGAAGCCGCGCAAAAAGCCCTGGTGCAGCGCGTGCACGTCGATGTCCTGGGCGCCGGGGTCGTACAGGGCGCCGTGCACCATTTCGGGCCGCAGGCAGGGCACGCGCGCCAGGGTGGCACGGGCGTCCAGCACCTCAAGGTCGGGGCAGCTCGTGGCCAGCTCGCCGCGGGTTTGCGCCATCAGTGCTTCCTGCCCGGGCGTGGCGAGGTATAGCGCTCCCCGGGGCAGCATGAGCGGTGCGCTGGCAAAGCCTGCGGGTGGCTGTTCGTAGAAGGCCCGGCTGGCGCGGGTCAGTGCCCGCACCATGGGCGGGCCATAGCTCTCCATGAACATGGCGGCCGAGCGGCCGGTGGAGTGGTAGCCGGGCTGGGCCTCGCGCTCAAGCAGCAGCACGCTGCGCTGCCCGGCCAGGCGCCAGGCCAGGGACGCGCCGGCGATGCCGGCACCAAGGATCACAATGTCATATTCTCGCATATGAGAATTCTCACATGCGAGAATCGTGCCTGTCCAGTGCCATCCGCCTATTTTTAGTCCGAACAAGGGAAAACACCATGTATGCACGCTCTGCCCGCGCCCCTGCCGCCGCCCCGGAGGCCGACCGGGTGCAGCTTGGCCTGCGGCTGCGCGAACACCGCAAGGCACGGCGGCTGACGCTCAAGGACCTGTCTGGCCATTCAGGCGTGGCGCTGTCCACGCTGTCCAAAATGGAACTGGGCCAGATTTCGGTCAGCTACGAAAAGCTGGCCGCCGTGGCCCGGGCGCTGTCGCTGGACGTGGGGCAACTGCTGGATGCGCGGGCCGCGGCACCGGCCGGCGCGGCAGCGCCCGTGGTGGTGTGGTCCGAAGCCGATGGGGCATCGGCCTACAGTTCGGGCAATTACGACTACCGCATGCTCGCGACCGACTTTCCGGGCAAGCGCATGACGCCGCTGCACGGCCGCATCGTGGCGCGCGAGCGGGACCAGTTCCCCGACTTCATTCGCCATCCGGGGCAGGAGTTCGTGGTGGTGCTGTCGGGCCGGGTGCGCATCGAGTTCGAGACCGGCGAAATCATCGAGCTCGGGCGCCACGAGTCGGCGTATTTCGACAGCGGCGTCGGCCACATTTACCTCTCGCTGGGCCGCACCGATGCGCAGGTGCTGGTGGTGATGAGCGAGTAGCCACTGAGGCGAAATCGTCCTCCCGGGCGCAACCATTGCAGCCGCGTCCGCAATAGGTGCTTGCCGGGGTCGGCCGCGAAGCGGGCAACCCGTTCCTGCGAGGGGGAGCAGGAACGGAAAGACGCCTGGATTACAGGTGGTACTCCGCCAGCAGCAGCGGGGTGGTGGACCTGCAGCTGTTCTTCACGAACGACGTCGCGTTGTCGCAGCCGAACTTGTTGTTCCAGTGCTCGACCCCGAATCCGGCCTTCAGGCCGCTCTTGCTGCCGCCGACATCAAACATCAAGGTAGCACGCAACAGGGTTTCCGTCTTGGTGGCGGCCCCGAAGCCGTCGTTGCCCTTGGGCCCAATGACATCCACGAAGCCCCCGAAGGTGCCGATGCCGCCCACCGGAATGGACCAGGCCGAGGTCAGGGCCGGGGCCGTCCTGAACGACACGCTTGTGCCGGCGATGCCATTGTGGTTGCTCTCCTTGTAGGCTTCCACGCCCACGTCCCAGAATCCGGCCGAAACCGGCATCGCCGCGCTGACGCCTACGCGCAGCTTGCGCGGTGCCGGTGCAAACGCCGTGTTCTTGGTGCCGGCGTCAAAGCGCGCGGTCAGGTTGATGTCCTTGGCGAAGCCGTAGCCGGTTTTGTTGCCCGTCATCGCGTTCAGCGAGAAGCTGCGCTTATAGAAGCCGTACCACTCCTGTGCGCCGCCGGCGCCGCCATTGGCAGGGTCGGCGGAATTGGACTTGAGCAGGTCGATGGTGAAGAAGTTGGTGCCCAGCTTGTCGCCGCTGACATGCGTGAATGAAACGATGTTTTTCGCGACCTTGTCGGACACGCCAGGCTCCGACTGGCTGGGCGCGTAGCGGTAGCCGATGGCGTTGTCGCTCCAGTCCGCAGCCGACGCGCTGGTAACCGATGCCAGCGCTGCCAGCAGTGCTGCAAGTTTCGAATGGGATTTCATCTGGGGAGCATCCTTTGTCTGAAGGTTGGAGTGGTTTTTCTAAATGCATTGCAGCCGTCGTCGACGACGGCGCTCTATTGTTGGCAAGGCGCATGCCCGCCAGGTATGGGTTTGAGTTGGACCGGCATACTGAAACAGGTATGCGGCCGGTGCGCGCTTCGGCTAGCGGCAGGTGCTAGCCCGGATATTTCACGATCTGGACAAGCGGACGCGGTTTGAGTGCAGGTAGCGCCGCGCAGAGGCGTTCGGGGCGCAGCTTGGCCTGCGGCTGCGCGAACACCGCAAGGCGCGGCGGCTGACACTCAAGGAGCTGTCGGGCCGTTCAGGCGTGGCACTGTCCACGCTGTCCAAAATGGAACTGGGCCAGATCTCGGTCAGCTACGAAAAGCTCGCCGCCG
>CAZWDK010000313.1:0-3609 GCA_964633095.1 uncultured Polaromonas sp.
TGGCCATGAAGCCGAAGCTGGTCAGGATGATGATGACAGTGCCGGCCGCCAGGCCGTTGAAGCCGTCAATGATGTTGATGGCGTTGGCCACGCCACCCACGGCAAAGGCCGTGAAGGCGACCGACACCGCGGTAAAGCTGAGCAGCCAGTCCAGCCCCAGCAGGTTGGCATCGGTAATGGAATGGCCGGTGATGGCCCAGCCCAGCACGCCGCAAGCCATGGTGGCCAGCAGGCGAGTGCGCACACTGACCTGCTTGGTCAGGTCTTCCACCAGGCCAAACACAAAGGCCGGGGTGCCGGCCAGCAGCAGCGGCCCGAGCAGGCTCTGGCGGCTGGGGTGGGCCAGCATATAGCCCGCCAGCGCACCGGCCGCGATGGCCACGCCACCCACGCGGGGCGTGGGCTGGGTGTGGAACTTTTGCACGCCAAAGGTGCTGTCCATGCTCAGGTGCCCATGCCAGTGCTGGGTGACCACCAGCAACACGGCCACCAGTAAGGCAACACCACCGGCCACCAGGGCCGGCCAGGGGAAAAGGCTCAAAGCGTTTTGCATGGTGGGTTAGCCGGTGGCAAGTTGATTGATGAGGGGCGTGGCTTCGGCAGCGCCAAAGCGGCGGTCACGCTGGGCGTACCAGGCCAGGGCCTGGTCAAGCGATTCGGGACTGAAGTCGGGCCACAGGGCGGGGGTGAAATACAGCTCGGTGTAGGCGCTTTGCCACAACATGAAGTTGCTGATGCGCGATTCGCCGCCGGTGCGGATGAGCAGATCAGGGTCGGGCGCGCCGGCCAGGCTCAAATGCGGACGCAGCGCGTCTTCTGTCAATGCGCTCACGGGCTCGGTCGGGTGGGCGGCCTGCCAGGCCTGTACGGCCTGCAGCATGTCCCAGCGGCCGCCGTAGTTGGCGGCAATGGTCAGGGTAATGTCGGTGTTGTGCGCCGTCATGGCCTCGACGTTGGTCATCAGTGCCTGCAGCCGAGCGTCGAACGCACTGCGGTCGCCGATGACCTTGAGGCGCACGCCCTTCTTGTGCATGTCGCTGGCTTCCTTTTGCAGGTAGAGCAAAAACAGGCCCATGAGGCTGCTTACCTCGTCGGCCGGGCGCTTCCAGTTTTCGGTGCTGAAGGCAAACAGCGTGAGCCATCGCACGCCGCGCGCCGAGCAGGCCTCAACCAGGCCACGAATGCGCTTGGCCCCGCTGGCATGGCCAATCGCTTTGGGCAGGCCACGCTGGCGGGCCCAGCGGCGGTTGCCGTCCATGATGACGGCAATGTGCTGCGGCACGGCGGCGGTGGATGTTGAAGCCTGGAGCATGGTGAGAGGGCCTCAGTACTGGTAGTTGGTGTAGCGGTACTTGCCGTACTTGTAGCCCACGCCATAACCGTAGCGGCGCTTGGTGGTGTTGAGATCGTTGAAAATCACACCCCGGGTCTGCACGCCGCTCTGCAACAAACGCTTGGCCGATTCCTGCAGCTCGCCCAGGCTGGTGACCTCAGCACGTGCCACCATGAAGACGGCGCCCGCCTGCGGGGCCAAGATGGCGGTGTCGGACGCGGCCAGCACGGGTGGGGTGTCGATGATTACCAGATCGTACTGGCTGGCCACTTGCTGCAGCAGGGCCTGGGTGGCGGGCGACATCAGCAGCTCGGCCGGGTTGGGCGGCAGGGTGCCCGTGGCCAAAAAATCGACATTGGGGGCCACGTTGTGGCGCAGTGCGTCGGCCAGCGGCACGCTGCCGCTCACCACCTCGCTCAGGCCGCGCTCGCGGCCCTGGCCAAAGTACTGGTTGAGGTGGCCTTTGCGCAAGTCGGCATCGATCAGCAACACCCTTTTGTCGGCTGCGCCCAGGACGGCGGCAAAGTTGACGCTGGTAAACGACTTGCCAATGCCGGGCGTGGGGCCGGTAATCAACACCACATTGCTGGAAACATCGAGCATGGCAAACTGCAGCGCGGTACGCAGGCTACGCAGGCTTTCGACCACCGGGTCTTGCGGGGCCAGCACAGCCAGCACATGGGTGCCGGAGGTTTTGGCCTTGATGGCCTTGGCCCGCTGCACCTGCGCCTCGGAGTGCGGTACGGTGGCAAACACATGCAGGCCGGCGTGTTGCTCAATGTCGGTCGGGTCTTTAATGCCGGGGCGCAGGCTATTGCGCAGGAACGCGAGGGCCAGGCCAGCAAACAGGCCCAACACGGCGGCCAGCGCCACCACCAGTATGCGCTTGGGCTTGACGGGGCGTTCGGGCACGGCGGCCACGTCAACAATACGCACATTGCCGACCTTGCCCTCTTTCACCAGGCGCAATTGCTGAAAGCTGTTGAGCAGGCTGGTATACAGCTCGTTGTTGACCTTGACATCACGCGTAAGGCGCAGCAGATCTTGTTCTACATTCGGGAAGGTTTTTGATTTGCCTTCCATGCTGCCGATTTGAGCACTGATATCTTTGATTTGGGCATCCAGCGCCTGAACCGTGGGGTGCTGCGAGGTAAAGCGCGCCTCAAGTTCCTTGCGTTTTTGCTGCAGCTCGAGCAGGCTGGTTTGCAGCTTGACCGATTGTTCCAGCATCACCTTGGCTTCAGAGCCCAGGTCAAAGGTGCCGTTGCGATTGCGGAACTGGTTGAACTTGCCTTCTGACGCCTCCAGCTCTTTGCGCAGCTGCGGCAGCTGGGTGTTCAGGAAGTTGATGGATTTCTCGGCCTCGGCGGCCTTGCGTTCGACGTTCTGGCGCACATAGAGCGAGCCGATTTCGTTGAGGGTCCGGGCGATAAGGTCGGGGTCGCGGCCTTCCAGGCTCGCGAGAATAACGCCCGACTGTTTGCCCTGCTCGGCAATGATCATGTCCTTTTGCAGCCTCTCGGTCACATCCAGACGCGAAAAGGGCGTGATGTAAAACTCGGCGCCGGGTTTGCCAACCGCACTGGCCACCAATAGCTCGCCGGACAGTCCCTCGTGCTTGAAGGGCAGAGCCTCGCCCAGGCGACCCGTGCCCAAGGTGTCACCTTCGGGCGAGCGCAACTCGTAGCCCTGGGCGGTTAACGCCACGGTGTACCGGTTGCCTTCCAAGGCTAGGGGCACTTTCAGATTAGCCACGTGCAGTTCTTCTGTACCGCTCACATAGCCACCCATGCCCAGAAAACCGGGGTTGGAGGGCCCGGTGGCGCGCCTGGCCAGCCAGCGGCCAACCAGGGGCAGGTATTTGGGTTTGACCTCCATATCGAGCTTGAGGTTGGCCACAGCCTGGCCGACCACCAGGCGCGAACGCACAATCTCCATCTCGGCGGTGGCAGGCGACTTGATGTCAAACATGCTGCCCAAGTCGCCCAGCATGCCGTTCATGCCGCCGGCTTTGCTGTCTTCGACCTGGATCAGCGTATTGGCCTCATATATGGGGGTACTGAGCAGCGCGTAGGCCACGCCAATGGCCATCACTACGGCGGTCACCGATGCAATCAGCCAGCGGTTGTCCAGCACCATGTCGAGCAGTTCGAGCAGGTTGATCTCGTCGCCGTCGTCGGGCGGGGAGATCTGTACGGGCGGGAAATTGGGTTCGAGAGATTTCATTCGCTAGTTGCTTATTTGAATGGGGGCAGTCAGCCCAATTGCCGGATGCG
>CAZWDK010000314.1:0-3602 GCA_964633095.1 uncultured Polaromonas sp.
GCTTTGACCGGGCCGCAGCGCGAGCGGTGATTGAGCGGCAGCTCGACGCGTTTGAAGCCGCGTGGAAGGGCCCGCCCGACCATATTGACGGCCACCAGCATGTGCAGCAGTTTGCCGGTATACGGCAGGCGCTGGTCGCCGCCGTGCAGGAGCGCTACGCTATCAAAAACAGGGCGTACCTGCGCCTGTCCACTCCCTCCAAATCGGATAAAAGTTTGAAATCAACCATTATTTCCCGCATGGGCGCCGCCGCGTTGGCGGGGCTGGCTGACCAGGCGGGCATGCGCTGTGCCCCCGCCTTGTCGGGCATTTATGACTTTAGCGGGGGTGCGCAGCGCTACGCCCGCTTGATGGAGCACTGGCTGCACGACGCGCCCGAAGGCGCCATCCTCATGTGCCACCCCGCTGCGCGGGCCGAGGCTGGTGACGAGCTGGGGGCGGCCCGCGCGTGGGAGCACGCCTATCTGGCCAGCGATGCCTTCCCCCAAGCGCTCACGCGTGCGGGTGTCATTCTCTCCAGGGGTGCGCCGCTGCACTGCCAGCCATGACCGAAGCGCGCAAATCCTGGCTCACGCTGGCCGCACTTTGCCTGCTTTTGCTGGTGCTGGCGGCGCTGCGGCCGCTGGCCGTGCCCGACGAGGGGCGCTACGGCGAGATCGGCCGCTGGATGCTGCACAGCGGCGACTGGCTCACGCCGCGCCTGAACGGGATTCCCTTCTTTCACAAACCGCCCTATCTGTACTGGCTGGAGGCGGTCGCGCTGGCCATCTTTGGCGTGCATGCCTGGGCGCTGCGCCTGATACCCGCGCTGCATGCCGGCTTGATGCTGCTGGTGATGTACGCGAGCGTGCGTCGGTTTGCTCCTGAAGTCATAGCGCGCCGCGCTGTCTGGATGCTGGGCAGCAGCCTGTCATTTCTGGTGGGCGGGCAGTATGTGAATCACGACATGCTGGTCGCCGCGTGGATAGGCGTGGCCATCTGGTGCTTTGCGCTGGCCTTCATGCACGCGGACAGGCCGCAGGCGAGTCTGGCCCGCTGGGGCTTCGTGGCCTGTGCGCTGGGCGTGCTGTCCAAGGGCTTGATTGGCCTGGCGCTGCCGGGCCTGGTGCTGTTGATCTGGCTGCTCTGGACCCGGCAGCTGAAAAAAATACTGTACCTGCCCTGGCTATCGGGCCTGGCCCTGTTTGCCCTGATCGCGCTACCCTGGTTCTGGTTCGCGGAGCGGCAGTTTCCCGGCATGCTGGATTACATGTTTGGCAAGCACCAGGTGAGCCGTTTCAGCGCCACCAACTTCAACAACGGCCAGCCCTGGTGGTTTTACGGCTTGTGTTTGGTGGTTCTGTTGTTCCCTTGGGTGTTTTTTGCGATAAATCAGGCAGTAACCCAATTAACACGGGCGCAGGCAGCTGCAAATTCAGTAGCAAGCGCGTGGCGGGCGCTGTGCTGGATCTGGGTGCTGGCGATCATTGCTTTCTTTTCCATCCCGAGCTCGAAAATCGTCGGTTACGCCTTGCCGGTCATGCCGCCGCTGGCGCTGCTGGCGGCACTGGGCTGGGATGAGGCCATGGCCCGCCTCAAGCTCGCCACGCAGGCGCAGCGCCGGTGGTTTGCCGCGCTGTGTGTGGCCAGCCTGGGGATTGCGGTGGCTGTCAACATGGTGGCGGCGGACTACACGCGCAAATACGGCGCGCAAGATGTGGCGCAGGCGCTCCAGGCGGCAGGGGCCCGGGCCTCGGACACGGTTTACCTGCTGGGCGACTATGCCTACGACCTGCCGTTTTATCGCCAGGCGAGCACCCTCATGCTGGTGATTCAGGATTGGCCCGAGCTGCGCAAGCTGGACGGTGACGACTGGCAGCACGAGTTGCTGGACGGAGCTGGTTTTGATGCGCAGGCCGCGCGCGTGCTGCAGGCGCCCGAGGTGCTGGCGCAGGCCCGCACGCAGGCCGGGGTGTGGGTGGTGGCTGGCCATGACACCCCGCTGGACGGTTTTGTTCGGGTGTTCAAGGGCCGCGCCTGGTCGCTGTACCGGCCGCAGGCCGCCCCTGGATCAGCGCCTGAAGGCCCAAAACCGGCTGAGTAAAAAGGTCTGTCCCGCAGCAAGCACCAGCGCGACCAGCAAGGCCAGCAGCGCGGGCCAACCGGCCACGCGCAGCAGCAGCACAAACAGCCCCTCATTGCTCGCAAAGCCCGCCAGTGCGGTCACCAGAAAGCGCTGAAAGCTTTGCGTCACGGTGGTGTTGGCATCGCGAAAAGTGAGCAGCCGGTGCCCGCCAAAGCTCACAAAAAAAGCCACGACAAAGCCGGCGGCATTGGCCAGCTCGGGCCAGAGGCGGTGCTGCGTCAACGCAAATACGCCCATGTGTGTCAGGGCGGCGCCAGCGCCCACGGACAGGAACCAGAATCCGCGCCTGAGCGGGCCCGTCATGGGTGGCGAGGGCCCAGGTCGCATCCGCCCGGCCTGTCGGGCAAACCCTGGCCGCTGCATTGCGCCACGATGTAACTGGGCCGCCGCTTCACTTCGTCGTAAATACGCCCCAGGTACTCGGCCAGGATGCCCATGCCCAGCAGCTGGATGCCGCTCAAAAACATCATGCCCACCACCAGCGTGGCGTAGCCGGGCACTTTGATGCCCCAGACGAAATACTCCAGAACGACCCAGCCACCATAGCCCAGCGCCGCGATCGCGAGCAGCAGCCCGACCCAGGTCAAGAGCCGGAGCGGCGCGGTTGAAAACGCCACCATGCCCGTCAGCGCCAGCGAGAACGACCCTCCGATGCCAAACTTGCTGAGTCCGTCGGCGCGCGGCAAGGGTTCATAGTCAATCGCCGTGCTGTGAAAGCCTACCCAGGCGTACATGCCCTTCATGAACCGGTGGCGTTCGGTCAGCGCCCTGAGGGCATTCACCACCTGGCGGTCCATCAGCCTGAAGTCCCCCGCGTTGGCCGGAATCTCGATGTGGCTGCCCCAGTTGATGAGCTTGTAAAACAACCCGATCAGGCCCGCCTGCAAGGCCGACTGGTCTTCCCTGGCCTTGCGCACCGCATACACCACATCGGCGCCTTGCTTCCATTTCGAGAGCATTTCGGGCAGCAAGGACAAGGGGTGCTGGCCGTCTGCATCCATCAGGATGACGACCTCGCCGCGCGCGGCATCCAGCCCCGCAGTCAGCGCGGACTCCTTGCCAAAGTTGCGCGACAGCCTGATGCACATGACTTGGGCATGAGCCGCGCACAGGCTCTGCATCACGCTGGCGGTGTCGTCCTGGCTGCCATCATCCACCACGATCAGCTCGACCTGGAGTGACAACTGTTGCAGCGTGGCCAGCGTTTGCGGCACCACCACGCCAAGGTTTCCCGCCTCATTAAAGGCGGGCATGACACACGAGATGGAAGAGGGCGATTGCTTGCGGAAACTCATGCCCGCATCATGCCAAAGTAATCCGTCGTGTTAATGCGTCACGTCGGAAAAAGATCAGGCCCCGCCGCGCAAACCCGCCAGCAGCCACAGGGCCGTTCCCCCCATCATCAGCGCGACCAGCCCGTCCAGCGCGCGCCAGATATGCGGGGAGTTCAGGTGCTTGCGCAGGCTCCACAAGGCAA
>CAZWDK010000315.1:0-3590 GCA_964633095.1 uncultured Polaromonas sp.
AAGAAGCGCGGGATGTCGCGGGTGTTGATCGGCTCGATCAGCAGATCCACGCCCTGTTTCGCGGCCTCGGCGGCGGCCCAGCGCAGGTTGCTCACGTAGGTGGGGCGTAGCGCATCGCGCTCGCTGCCTGCGGGCAACAGGCCGGCCATGACATGGACGCGCGGGCAGCCGAGTGCCGCCGCGTAGGCCAGCGCCTGGGTGATGCCGGCGCGAAACTCGGCCTCGCGCCCGGGCAGGCAGGCCAGGCCGCGTTCGCCCTGGTCCCAGTCGCCCGGTGGCGCATTGAACAGCACTTGCTGCAGGCCGTGGGCCTTCAGCCGAGCCGCAAGTTCACGACTCTCGTAGGCATAGGGGAACAGGTACTCGACCGCCTTGAAGCCGTCTTTCGCGGCCGCTTCAAAGCGGTCGAGAAAATCAAGTTCGGGGTAAAGCATGGAGAGGTTGGCAGCAAATTGAGGCATGGGGTTCACCAGCGCGCGCCAAAGGTCTGGCGCAGTTCGTCGATCTGGGGTTCGGTCAGGGGTTGAGCTTGGGGCTGGCTCAGGGTGCAGAGCCTGGCGGTTTCTTCGAGTTCTTCGAGCGTGGCCATGGCGGCGGCGGGCGAGTCATGCCAGACATTGGGCCCCAGGCGCTCCAGCATGACGGCGCGGATCGGCGTGCCGCGCTCGCCATAGCGGGCTATGGTTTGCGCCACCAGGGCCGCCGCCCGCGGATCGCCGGGGCGGTGATAGGGAATCAGCGGCACATGGCCGACCTTCATCACGAAGTAGGGCGTGATCGGCGGCAGCAGCTCGGCATCCGTGGCCTGCAGGCTCAGCGCCACGCAGTGGGTGCTGTGGGTGTGGATCACGCACCGGGTCTTGGCATCGAATCGGCCCGCAGCCCCATAGATATGGGCGTGTAATGCTATTGTTTTACTAGCAACATCACCGCTGATCTGGCGGGCGTCGGCATCGAGCCGGGCCAGCCGCAGCGGGTCCAGAAAGCCCAGGCAGGCGTCGGTGGGCGTGATCAGGAAACCATCGTCCAGCCGCACGCTGATGTTGCCGGCCGTGGCGTGCACATAGCCGCGCTCGAACAGGCTGCGGCCTATGCGGCAGATTTCTTCGCGGGCCTGGGTTTCCGTCATGCGAGCATCGTAAAGGCTTTGCTGAAGAAGTCGTCGCTGCCGAAGTTGCCCGACTTGAGCGTGAGGTGCAAGCCTTTCGCGTCGGCCGCATCGGACGGCGCATGGCACCAGGGCACGCCGGGGTCGATCTGCGGGCCAATCTGCAGCTGCGTGATGTTCAGTGCCTGCACGCAGGCGCCCGAGGTTTCACCGCCGGCCACGACCAGCTGGCGCACGCCGCGCTCGACCAGGCCGCGCGCAATGGCCGCGATGCTGCGCTCGACCATGGCACCGGCCTCTTCGACGCCGAGGCGGCCTTGCACCGATTTCACCGCGTTCGAGTCCGCCGTGGAATACACCAGGACAGGACCGTTCCGAATCAGCGGTTCAGCCCAGGTCAGCGCTTCGGCCGCGACGTCCACGCCGGCCGCGATGCGCAAGGGGTCGATGGCCAGCGCCGGACGCCCGGCCTTGATGAAGGCCAGCACCTGGCGATTGGTGGCCAGCGAGCAGCTGCCCGACACCACGGCCTGCAGGCCGGTGGCGGCCGGCAGTTCGCTGGCCTTGGAGGAAGGCGCGATACCAAAGTTGGACGGCAGGGCTATCGCCACCCCCGAGCCGGCCGTCAGCAGCGGCATGCCCTTGAGCGCCGGCCCCAGCCGCAGCAGGTCGTCGTTGGACAGCGCATCCACCACGGCCAGGCTCACGCCCTGCTCGCGCAGCTGGGCTATGCGCGCACGGATCGCGGCCTCGCCCCGGGCCACGACGCGGTAGTCGATCAGGCCGACCTTGCGCCGCGTCTGCGCCTGCAGCACGCGCACCAGGTTGGCATCGGTCATCGGCGTGAGCGGATGGTTCTGCATGCCGCTCTCGTTCAGCAGCACCTCGCCCACAAACAAATGGCCCTTGAACACGCTGCGCTGGTTGTCGGGAAAGGCTGGCGTGGCGATCGTGAAATCCGTGCCGAGCGCTTCCATCAAGGCCTCGGTCACCGGACCGATGTTGCCGGCCGGCGTGCTGTCGAAGGTGGAGCAGTACTTGAAATAGATTTGCTGCGCGCCCTGCGCCTGCAGCCAGGCCAGCGCCTGCAGCGATTGCGCCACGGCCTCGGACGGCGCAATGGTGCGCGACTTCAGCGCCACCACCACGGCGTCGACCTCGGCGTCGAGCGCGCCGCTGGGGGTCCCTATGGTTTGCACCACGCGCATGCCGGCGCGCACCAGGTTGTTGGCGAGGTCGCTGGCACCGGTGAAGTCGTCGGCGATGCAGCCCAGAAGAATCTTGCTCATGACCGCCCCTGTTGCAGCGGCAGCTTCACGGCGCCAGGATTTTCGCGCACATAGTCGCGGATCACGTCTTCGAAGTTGTCGTCCGCGCGCAGTCCCAGCACGCCGGCGCGCGCGTTGTGAAACCGGCTGGGCCAGTTGCCGACGATGGCCGTGATGCCTTCGTCGATGTCCCAGTCGAGCAGCGCCGTCGCGGCCGGCCCGGCGACACGCTCCAGCGCCGCGGCCATGTCGCGCACCGTCACCGTGAGGGCCGGCAAATTGACCGCGGTGCGGGCGCCCCATTCCCGGCTGCTGGCCTGCGCCGCCCGCAGCAGCCCGTCGATGGTGCTCGCCGGGGAGGAGAGCGCGACCGCCGTGTCGGGATGGACCGGCACGCGGGCACGCACGCCGGCCAGCGGCTCACGCAGCATGCCGCTGAGAAAGCTCGACGCGGCGCCGTTCGGCCGGCCCGGGCGCACCGACACCGTCATCAGCCGCACATTGCGGCCCTGCACAAAGCCCTTGCGGGTGTAGTCGGCCACCAGCTGCTCACCCATGAATTTCTGGATGCCGTAGCTGCCCTGTGGCGTGGGCAGGGTCGTGTCTTCGATCACGGCCGGCAATGGCTGCTCGGGCGAGTTGCCAAACACCGCAACCGAACTCGAGAACACCAGCACCGGCTGCGTGCCGAGCGCGCGGCAGCCTTCGAGCAGTGCGCGCGTGGCGTCCAGGTTGCTGCGCATGCCCAGGTCGAAATCGGCCTCACAGTCGCCGCTGACGGCGGCGGCCAGGTGAAAGACCAGCGCGACACCCGCGCCGGGAAGCTGCCGGCTGTCCAGCAGCTCATTGAGATCGCCGCCAACAAAGGCAATGCGCGGGTCCCGGGCCAGATCGTCGGGCGGCGGTGCGCGGTCGGCCAGCGTGATGCGGGTGACGGGCTGCGCAGCCGCGCCCGCAAGCGACAGCGTGCCTTGCGCCAGCAGCATGCGCGCCAGCCGTGCGCCGAGAAAACCGCAGCCGCCGGTGATTAGGATATTCATGCTCGTGTCCAGGGGGAAGGGGATGAGGGGGAGGGGCCGCCTTGACTTCTCAATCGGCCGTCTTGCGTGCCTGGGGCAGCTCGATGCCGGGGAATATCTTGATCACGGCGCTGTCGTCCTCCTTCGCGAAGCCGGCCGTCGACGCCTGCATGAACATCTGGTGCGCGGTGCTGG
>CAZWDK010000316.1:0-3584 GCA_964633095.1 uncultured Polaromonas sp.
GGGTTTGATGGCGGAGCGGCCCACGTCAAACGAGACATCGCTGGGGATGTCCAGCTTCAGGCGGTTGTCGCTGGTCTGGCTGACGGCCACGCCGGTGCCGGCGGTCGCCTTTTCCATCGCGGCCTTTTGTTCCTGCATTTTCTTGGACCAGATATAGCCGCCGCCGGCCCCGAGGGCACCGCCCAGCACGGCGCCCTTTGCCGCGCCCTTGGAGCCGTCAGTGGCCGCGCCCAGCAGGGCACCGGCGACCGCACCGATACCGGCACCTTGCGCCGTACCGCGCTGGGTCTCAGTCATGTCGGCGCAACCGGCAAGGACGACGATGGCCAGTGCGGCGCAAGTCAGGGATTTGAGCGTCAGGTTTTGCATGAAAGTGCTCCTCGAATGAACGAATTGGAATTGGACTCAACAGCGCATTACAACGCTGGCCAATGAATGTTACACAGCTCAATGGGTCAGGACTTGTAAGCCAAAGCCGCGACCTGGGCGTCAACGCGCAGGCTTTCAGCCCTTAAACTAATCGTTTTCGGCACTTTGTCACTGCGTACCCGCGCTTGAGGCAAGCCGCAATGTCCCTGTTCCTACACCGAAATATTCATGAATAAAATTCAACTGGGTTCCAGCGACCTGCATGTCACGCCTATCTGTCTGGGCACCATGACTTTTGGCGAACAGGTGAATGAGGCCACCGCCCATGCCATCCTGGACCGCTCGCTGGCGCGCGGCGTCAATTTCCTGGACACGGCCGAGATGTATTCGGTGCCGGCGCGCGCCGAAACCTTTGGCGCGACCGAAACCATCATCGGCAACTGGTTCGCGAAGAACCCCGGTGCGCGCCAGCAGCTGGTGCTTGCCAGCAAGGTGGCCGGCCCCTCGCGCGGCATGCCCTGGGTGCGCGAAGGCAGCGGCATGACGGCCCAGGACATCGTCAACTCCTGCGATGCCAGCCTGAAACGCCTGCAGACCGAGGTGATAGACCTCTACCAGATTCACTGGCCCGAGCGCCATGTGCCGACTTTCGGCGCGCTCTACTACAACCCCACGCTGGAACGCTCGGCCACCTCCATCCATGTGCAGCTCGAGGCCCTGGGCGGCCTGGTCAAGGCCGGCAAGGTGCGGGCGATTGGCCTGTCCAACGAGTCGCCCTATGGCGTGCACGAGTTCGTGCGGCTGGCCGAGCAGCATGGCTTGCCGCGCGTGGCCACGGTGCAAAACCCCTATTGCCTGGTCAACCGCACCGTGGAAAACGGCCTCGACGAAACCCTGCACCGCCTGGGCGTCTCGCTGCTGGCCTATTCGCCGCTGGGCTTTGGCCTGCTGACCGGCAAGTACGACCAGTCCGGCACCGAAGGCCCTGACGCGCCGCGGGAGGCGCGCATCGCCAGGTTCGAGTCGGTGCGCATGCAGCGCTGGGGCCGGCCCGAGGCGCTCGCCGCGGCACGCCGCTACAACGCGCTGGCGCGTGCCCATGGCCTGACACCGACGCAGCTGGCACTGGCCTTTTGCTACACCAAATGGCAGGTCGCCAGCACCATCATTGGCGTGACGTCGGTGGCGCAGCTCGATGAAGACCTGGATGCTTTCGGCACGACGCTGGCGCCGGAGCTGCTGGCGGCGATCGACGCGATTCGCTGGGAATGCCGGGATCCGGCGCAGTAAGAGGCATGTCCGTTCCAGGGTGAATGTTGCGCATGGCCAAAAAAGACCACAAGACAGACCACGTCAGCGAAACCCCGGCCACCCAGCTGCTCAGGGCCCACAAGGTGGCCTTTACCGAGCATCCCTATGAGTACCTGGAGCACGGCGGGGCGCAGCACAGTGCGGCGGTGCTGGGCTTTGACCCCTTCACCGTCGTCAAGACGCTGGTGATGCAGGACCAGGACGGCAAGCCCTTGCTGGTGCTGATGCACGGCAACCGCAAGGTCTCGACCAAAAACCTGGCGCGGCAGATCGGGGCCAAGTCGGTCGAGCCCTGCAAGCCCGAGGTGGCAAACCGCCACAGCGGCTACCTGGTGGGCGGCACTTCACCGTTTGGCACGCGCAAGGCGATGCCGGTGTACATCGAGGAAAGCATTCTGGCCCTGCCTAGAATCGCCATCAACGGCGGCCGGCGCGGTTACCTCGTGGGCCTTGAGCCGCAGGTCTGCGTCGCGTTGCTGGGCGCAAAATCGGTGCAATGCGCACTGAATGAATAGATAACAAGAGGAGATCACTTTGAATTACGCCTACTCGGCCGCTGCAGTGCTGCTGGCCTATCTGCTCGGCTCGCTGTCGTTTGCGGTCATTGTCAGCAGCGTCATGGGGCTGAACGATCCGCGCAGCTATGGCAGCAAGAATCCGGGTGCCACCAACGTGCTGCGCTCGGGCAACAAGGTGGCGGCGGTCGCCACCCTGCTGCTGGACGGCCTGAAGGGCTGGCTGCCGGTGGTGCTGGTCAAATGGTGGGGCGCTGACTACGGCCTGGGTGACGGCACCGTCGCCGCCGTCGGCCTGGCCGCCTTCATCGGCCACCTGTACCCGGTATTTTTCCAGTTCAAGGGCGGCAAGGGCGTGGCCACGGCGGCCGGCGTGCTGTTGGGCATCAACTGGGTGCTGGGGCTGGCCACGCTGGCAACCTGGCTGATCGTGGCGTTTTTTTCGCGCTATTCCTCGCTGGCCGCCATCGCGGCCGCGGTCTTTGCGCCTTTTTATTACCTGCTCGGTGACCGGACGGCCTGGTATGCCGACAAGGGCATCCTGGCCGTGCTGATCGCCATCAGCGCGCTGCTGCTGTACCGCCACCGCGAAAACATCAACAAGCTGATCAAGGGGACCGAATCGAAACTGGGCGGCTCCAAACAGCCGGGCAAATAGGCGGGCGCCTGCCGCCGCCGGGATTCCGCGTCAAACAGGCCTTCAGCCCTTGCGGGCCGGGCGCAGGCAGCTATTGAATCAGTAGCGCTTGTCGAGCGTCAGCAGGTTGTTTTCGCGCTTCATCTGAAAGCGCGACAAAAAGCTGTTGCCCAGCAGCAAAAATGGCATGGGCTGGGGTATGACCACGGCCATGACGTCAAACACCTCGACATCGCCCACCCGCACGGAACTGAGCGTGATGCGATAGCCCTGCGTGGTGCCGTTGGCGGTAGACATCTGCACCGGCTGCCCGTTTTTGTAGGCGATGCCGGCGCGTTCCGCATCGGAAACGCTCATGGCAACGCTGGTGGCGCCCGTGTCGACCATGAACTGCACGGCTCGGCCATTGATCTGTCCGTCGGTCATGAAGTGGCCGCCGCCGCTTTCGGCGATCACGATGCGCGTGCCGCGCCCGGCCGCCGCGCCGCTGCCGCCCATGCTGACCGGGGCTTCCCCGACGCGCAGGGTCTGGCGCTTGCCGGACTGCTCGATCACGGCCTGGTCGGCCGAGGTGGAAATCACCTTGACGCCCTGGTGCGTTTCACCGGCCGCCACGGTTTTCGGGGCGGAGCCATTCACCACCAGCAGGGCCTTGCCGCCCAGCATGCCGGCCAGCGCCACCGACTGGGCCCGCGCCGCGCCTGGCAGCAGCGCGAGCGCTGCCAGCAGGAGGGCAAGGCCGGAGGCACGCC
>CAZWDK010000317.1:0-3578 GCA_964633095.1 uncultured Polaromonas sp.
TAATACTGTAGCGCCTCCCTTAAATGGGATCGGTTGAACTGGTCTGTTTGAGCGGGCTGCGCCGCTCCAGCTCTTTCATGTAATGGTTGATGCCGGCGCCTTCCCGCTCCAGGAAGCGCTCCACCGCATCGGCAAACGCCGGGTGCGCCAGCCAGTGGGCGCTGGTGGTTTTGACGGGCAGCAGGGCCCTGGCCATCTTGTGTTCGCCCTGGGCGCCGCCTTCAAAGTGCTGGTAACCGTGCTCTATGCACCAGGCCAGAGGCTGGTAGTAGCAGGCCTCAAAGTGCAGGCAGTCGACGCGGGCCAGGGCGCCCCAGTAGCGGCCGTAGGCGGTGCGGCCGATTTTGGGGTTATTCATGCCTTCGGGCCAATCAGGGCGAGCGCTGACAGCTATCAAACTTGTAGCGATGGCTTGCCGCTTGCCCGCGGCGTTGTGTTCCGCCACAAACAGCAGCCAGTTCTCGGGCATGGTGTCCCGCATGCGCCGGAAGAAGTCGCGGCTCAGGTAGGGCGCATTGCCGTGCTCGTAGTAGGTGCGCTCGTAGCAGCGGTAAAAAAAATCCCAGTCGGCGTCGCTGATGTCCTGGCCCAAAGACCAGCGAAAGCTGATGCCGGCCTGGGCGACCTTGCGGCGTTCCTGGCGGATTTTCTTGCGCTTTTCCTGGCTCAGCGACATCAGGAAATCGTCGAAGTCGCGGTAATCATTGTTTTGCCAGTGAAATTGCACGGTGTTGCGCAGCATCAGTCCGCCTTCCTCGCAGGCGGCGACGTCCTCGTCTGCGGCAAACAGCAGGTGCAGCGACGACAGCTTTTCTTCCCCGCACCAGGCCACCAGGGCCTTCACCAGCAGGGCGCGCTCGGCCGCGTTGCGCGCCAGCAGCCGGGCGCCGGGCACGGGCGTGAAGGGCACGGCGACCAGCGCCTTGGGGTAGTAGGCCAGGCCATGCTGCTGGTAGGCGTTGGCCCAGGCGTGGTCAAACACATATTCGCCATACGAATGGGCTTTGAGGTAGAGCGGGCAGGCGCCGGCCAGCGTGTTGCCCTGCCACAGCGTGAAGAAGCGCGGCCGCCAGCCGGTCTCCGGCGTGGCGCTGCCGCTTTGGTGCAGCGCCGCCAGGTATTCATGGCGCATGAAGGGGTTCAGGCTGCCGCCCGGGCTTTGCGCGGCCAGCAGCGCATTCCAGTCGGTGGCTTGGACCTCCAGCGGCGAATCCAGCACGCGGATGACATAATCGTTTGAGTCGTTTTTCACGTGTTTTCGGGGTTTTACTTCTACATGCCACTCAAAATCTGCGTTGCCCAATTGAACTACTGCGTGGGCGACATGCCGGGCAATGCGCAAAAAATCATTGACGCGGCCCGCACGGCCTACGCCGACGGCGTGCGGCTGCTGCTGACGCCCGAACTGGCGATTTGCGGCTATGCGGCCGAAGACCTGTTTTTGCGCCCATCTTTCATCCAGGCCTGTGATGATGCCGTGAATCGGGTGGCCCATGAGCTGGCCGGGTTAAAAGGCCTGTCCGTGGTGGTGGGCACGCCGACCCATGGCGACAGCGGCAGGGGCCTGCGCACCAAAAGCGTGGAAGTGCAGCAGCGCCACAACGCCGCCAGGGTGCTGCGCGAGGGCCGCATCATTGAAAGCTACGCCAAGCGCGAGCTGCCGAATTACCAGGTGTTTGACGAGCGCCGCTATTTCACGCCGGGGCAGGGCACTTGCGTGTTCCAGGCCGAAGGTGTGGATGGCGAAGCCATCAGCGTAGGCCTGCTGATCTGCGAGGACGCCTGGTTTGAGGAACCGGCGCGCCTGGCCAGGGAGGCCGGTGCCGAACTGCTGGTGGTGATCAACGCCTCGCCCTTCCATGTCGGCAAGGGCGGCGAGCGCGAGCAGATGATGTGCAGCAGGGCACTGGCCACCGGCCTGCCGCTGGTGTACGCACACCTGGTGGGCGGGCAGGACGAGATCGTGTTTGAAGGCCATTCGTTTGCGCTGCAGGCCGATGGTGCACTTGCCGGGCGGGCCGAGAGTTTCAAGGAGAACCTGTTTGCAGTCCAGGCGCAGCGGGTGCAGTCTGCTATTAAATTGGTAGCGTGTGTGGTGCCGGAGCGCAGCGCCGAGGCCGATCTGTGGGACGCGCTGGTGCTGGGCGTGCGCGACTACCTGGGCAAAAACGGCTTTCCGGGTGCGCTGCTGGGCCTCTCCGGCGGCATTGACTCGGCGCTGGTGCTGGCGATTGCGGTCGATGCGCTGGGCGCCGACAAGGTGCGCGCGGTGATGATGCCCTCGCCCTACACCGCCGACATCTCCTGGATAGACGCGCGCGAAATGGCCGCGCGCATGAAGGTGCGTTACGACGAGATTTCCATAGTGCCCGAATTCGAGGCCTTCAAGGCTTCGCTGGCCGGCGAGTTCAAGGGCCTGGCGCAAGACACGACCGAGGAGAACATCCAGGCGCGGATTCGCGGCGTGTTTTTGATGGCGCTGTCCAACAAGTTCGGCTCCATCGTGCTGACCACCGGCAACAAGAGCGAAATGGCGACCGGCTACTGCACGCTGTATGGCGACATGGCGGGCGGCTTCGCGGTGATCAAGGACTTGCTGAAAACCACGGTGTTCCGGCTGGCGCGCTGGCGCAACGAGAACGACCCCTATGGCACGGGCGCCAACCCGATTCCCGAGCGCATCATCACGCGGCCGCCCAGCGCCGAACTGCGGCCCGAGCAGACCGACCAGGACAGCCTGCCGCCTTACGAGGTGCTGGACGCGATTCTGGCGCGCTACATGGAAAACGACGAGGGCGTGGAGGCCATCATCGCCGCCGGTTTTGAACGCGCGCTGGTCGAGCGCGTGGCCAGGCTCATCAAGATCAACGAGTACAAGCGCCGCCAGGCGCCGATTGGCATACGGGTGACCCACCGCAGCTTCGGCAAGGACTGGCGCTATCCTGTGACCAACAAATTCAGAGCCTGATTTGATAAATTAATTAAGAGACAATCCAACCATGAAACAAATTACCGCCGTACTTAAACCATTCAAACTCGAAGAAGTCCGTGAAGCCCTGGCCGAATGCGGCGTCACCGGCCTGACCGTGACCGAAGTCAAGGGTTTTGGCCGCCAGAAAGGCCACACCGAGCTGTACCGTGGCGCCGAGTACGTGGTTGACTTTCTGCCCAAGGTCAAGATCGAGGTGGTGGTGAAAAGCGATGATGTGGAGCGCTGTGTGGACGCCATCGTGCGCGCAGCCCGCACCGGCAAGATCGGTGACGGCAAGATTTTCATCACCGCCGTCGAGCGCGTGGTGCGCATCCGCACCGGGGAAGAGGACGAGTCGGCGGTGTAGACAGAGCCCCCCACGGCCGCTCACCGCGTGTAGCTCCCTGCCCCTGGAGGGCGCCGTCACTTGCTCGGGGCGGCCCTTCGCGGCGTGCTTCTGCGTTTTTTTCGCTTTGGCCGGTACCTTCCCCTGACCCTGACGGAAGGCTGAAGCTGGCTTGAGCAGCCTTCGCTGCGTTCGGTGGCCTTGGCGTTTAGCCGGACCGCGTCAAATCTGGTCCAGCCGGTCGGTGGCTGCCGTCAGGCC
>CAZWDK010000318.1:0-3564 GCA_964633095.1 uncultured Polaromonas sp.
AAGAACTGTTCTATGGTCTTGCTCTCGATCAGCCCGGACTTTTTCAGGTCCAGGTAGATTTGCTGCGCCAGCTGGTGGTTTTCCGGCCCGTCGGTGGAATGCCAGTTGTCAAAACTGATGTGAAAGCCGTCCAGGTAGGGCTTGCGGCCCGCCGCGATGTCGGCCACGAACTGCTGCGGCGTCTTGCCGGCTTTTTCGGCGGCAATCATGATGGGCGCGCCGTGGGCGTCGTCGGCGCCGACAAAATTCACCGCATGGCCCTGCATGCGCTGGAACCGTACCCAGATGTCGGCCTGGATGTATTCCATGATGTGGCCGATGTGGAAGTTGCCATTGGCGTAGGGCAGGGCGGTGGTAACAAAAAGGCGGCGTTGGGGCATAAAACGGCTTTAAGACTGGGTGGAGCGAACCGGTGATTTTAAGTCGCCCGGGGGCGGGGGGCTGGCCGCAATCCCCCATGGCCCTATCGCCCGGCCCTGCGGCGTTAGACTTCAGGCCAGTCAAACAGGCAAATACCTGGGCAAATCGCCGGCGCCCGCTGCGCGCCGCCTGCCTTCCCAGAACTTACGGAGATGATTCAAATGGCTCTAGAGCAACAGGCAATCCTGAATGCCGTGCAAACCGTGCTGGACCCCAATACCGGCAAGGATTTTGTCAGCACCAAGGCGCTGAAAAACCTGCAAATCAACGCGGGCGATGTGTCTTTCGATGTGGAACTGGGCTACCCCGCCAAGAGCCAGATCGCCGGCCTGCGCAAAAGCCTGATCGCGGCCGTCAAGGGCGTGGCGGGGGTGGACAACGTGTCGGTCAATGTCACGGTCAAGATCGTCAGCCACAGCGTGCAGCGCGGCGTGCAGCTGCTGCCCCATGTGAAAAACATCATTGCCGTGGCTTCGGGCAAGGGCGGCGTCGGCAAAAGCACGACGGCCGTCAACCTGGCGCTGGCGCTGGCGGCCGAGGGTGCCAGCGTCGGCCTGCTGGACGCCGACATTTACGGCCCCAGCCAGCCCATGATGATGGGCATAGAAGGCCGGCCCGAGAGCCTGGACGGCAAAAACATGGAGCCCATGGAAAACTACGGGCTGCAGGTCATGTCCATCGGCTTCCTGGTGGCGCAGGACGAGGCCATGATCTGGCGCGGCCCGATGGCGACCCAGGCGCTGGAGCAGCTCTTGCGCCAGACCAACTGGAAAGACCTGGACTACCTGATCGTCGACCTGCCGCCCGGCACCGGCGACATCCAGCTCACGCTGAGCCAGCGCGTGCCCATGACCGGCGCCGTGATCGTCACCACGCCGCAGGACATCGCCCTGCTCGACGCCAAAAAAGGCATCAAGATGTTTGAAAAGGTCGGCGTGCCCATCCTCGGCATCGTCGAAAACATGGCGGTCCATGTCTGCAGCAACTGCGGCCATGCCGAGCATATTTTTGGCCAGGAGGGCGGCAAGAAACTGGCCGCCGACTACGGCATGGACTACCTGGGCGCGCTGCCGCTGGACATCAACATCCGCCTGCAGGCCGACAGCGGCCGGCCGACCGTGGTGGCCGACCCCGACGGCGACGTGGCGGCGATCTACAAGGGCGTGGCGCGCAAGGTGGCGATCACGGTGGCGGCCAAGGCCAAGGACTTTTCGGCCAAGTTCCCGACCATCACGATCTCGAAAAACACCTGAGCCCATGAGGCCGCCGGTTTCCCCGTGCTGGCTGGCGGCCCCGGGGCCGGCGTAGGCGGCGCAGCATAGGCCCTCATTCGGCGCTTGAATCGGCCCATACAGCGATTCAATTTGACGCCGGCGGCGCGGGCGGCGACAGTACGGTGATGATGCATCCCAGCCAGGCCCCCGAAATCAGGCCCATCGCCATTGCCACCCCCGATGCAATGCGCGAGCGCCTACGCCGCCAGAGCAAGCTCAAGGGCCGCCAGCCCGACGCGGTGTCCATCGCCGAGGTGCGCGCCCTGATCGGCGAGCGGCCTGAAGGCGGCCATAGGCGCGACCTGCTGATCGAGCACCTGCACAAGCTCAACGATGCCTGGCGCTGCCTGCACGAGCGCCACCTGGTGGCGCTGGCCAGGGAAATGAACATTCCCATGGCCGAGGTCTATGAGGTCGCCACCTTTTATCACCACTTTGAGGTCGTCAAGGGCGACGCCGCGGCGCCCGGCCTCACGGTGCGCGTCTGCGACGGGCTGGCCTGCGAGCTGGCCGGTGCGCAGGAGCTGCTGGCGCGCCTGCCGGCCTTGCTGGGCGCGCAGGATGTGCGGGTGATCGCCGCGCCCTGCCTGGGCCGTTGCGAGCAGGCGCCGGCGGCGCTGGTACAGCAGCGCGCCGTGCCGCTGGCGACGGCTGAAACCCTTGTTGATGAGGTAAACAGGCCGCCAGCCCAAGAGAAGCGGGCGCAAGCAGCTATTAATTTCGTAGCGTCAGAGTGGGCGGAGAAAAGCGTGACGGGCTGGGCAGGGGATGTCGCGCCAGGCTACACCGGCTACGAGATGTACCGGGCGCACGGCGGCTACGCGCTGGCGGCGGCGCTGGTCAATGGTGAAGACGACGCCGAGCGCGTCCTCAAGGCCATGGAGGATTCCGGCCTGCGCGGCCTGGGTGGCGCCGGTTTTCCGGCCGGCCGCAAATGGCGCATCGTGCGCGAGCAGCCGGCGCCGCGCCTGATGGCGATCAACATCGACGAGGGCGAGCCCGGCACCTTCAAGGACCGCGTCTACCTGGAGCGCGATCCGCACCGCTTCCTGGAGGGCTTGCTGATCGCCGCGCAGGTGGTGGGCATCGAGGCCTGCTACATCTACCTGCGCGATGAATACCACGACTGCCGCGCCATCTTGCAAGCCGAAATCGCCAGGCTGCAGGCCGATCCGCCCTGCCATCTGCCCCTGATCGAGCTGCGCCGCGGCGCCGGCGCCTATATCTGCGGCGAAGAGTCCGCCATGATTGAAAGCATTGAAGGCAAGCGCGGCGAGCCGCGCATGCGCCCGCCCTACATCGCCCAGGTCGGACTGTTTGGCCGGCCCACGCTGGAGCACAACTTCGAGACGCTGTACTGGGTGCGCGACATCGTGGAGAAGGGCCCGCAGTGGTTCAGCGGCTTCGGCCGCCATGGCCGCCAGGGCTTGCGGTCTTTCAGCGTCAGCGGCCGCGTGAAAAACCCGGGCGTGAAACTGGCGCCGGCCGGCATCACGGTGCAGGAACTGATCGACGAATACTGCGGCGGCATGGCGGACGGCCATCGCTTGTACGCCTACCTGCCGGGCGGGGCCTCGGGCGGCATCCTGCCGGCCAGCCTGGCCAACATTCCGCTGGACTTTGACACCTTGCAGCCCTATGGCTGCTTTATCGGCTCGGCCGCCGTGATCGTGCTCGGCCAGCAAGACCGGGCGCGCGATGCGGCCCTCAACATGATGAAATTCTTCGCGCACGAAAGCTGCGGCCAGTGCACGCCCTGCCGCGTCGGCACGGCCAAGGCGGCCAGGCTGATGCAGGCCGGGAACTGGGACAACGCGACGCTGGAAGACCTGAACCAGGTCATGGTCGATGCCTCGATTTGCGGGCTGGG
>CAZWDK010000319.1:0-3537 GCA_964633095.1 uncultured Polaromonas sp.
TCGATGCCCAGGGTCATGACGTCGCCCTTTTTCAGGAACAGCGGCGGCTTCATGCCCATGCCCACGCCGGGCGGCGTGCCGGTGGTGATGACGTCGCCGGGCTCCAGCGTCATGAACTGGCTGACATAGCTGATGAGCTTGGCCACGCTGAAGATCATGGTCTTGGTGCTGCCGGTCTGCATGCGCTGGCCATTGACCTCCAGCCACAAGCCGAGCCTTTGCGGGTTGGGCACCTCGTCGCGCGTCACCAGCCAGGGGCCCAGCGGACCGAAGGTGTCGCAACCCTTGCCCTTGTCCCAGGTGCCGCCGCGCTCCAGCTGGTACTCGCGTTCGCTGACATCGTTGATCGTGCAGTAGCCGGCGACAAAGTTGAGCGCCTCCTTTTGCGAGACATAGCGCGCACGCGTGCCGATCACCACGCCCAGTTCCACCTCCCAGTCGGTCTTGAGCGAGCCCTTGGGCAGCATGACGGGATCGTCAGGCCCCTGGATGCAGCTGGTGGCCTTCATGAACACAATGGGTTCTTTAGGGATAGGCAGGCCGGACTCGGCGGCATGGTCGGCATAGTTCAGGCCGATGGCAATGAATTTGCCCACGCCGCTGAGCGGGCTGCCCAGGCGCGGAGAACCCTTGACCAGCGGCAGCTTCTCGGTCTTGAGTTTGCGCAGCTTTGCCAGCGCCGCATCACCGAGCTGGTCGGGGCCAATGTCGGGGACCACGGCACTGAGGTCACGCAGCTTGCCTTCGGCATCGATGAGGCCGGGCTTTTCCTTGCCGGGGTTGCCATAACGTACGAGTTTCATGTTTTTCTCCTGGTTAATCGGTTGGGGACAGGGCTTGCCGCTGCGCAGCTGCAATCCGTCCCCCAAGCTTGTCAGATCGTGATGCCGCCGTCGACCGCGTAAGCCTGGCCCGTGACGAACACCGATTCATCGCTGGCCAGAAACACCACCAGCGGCGCAATTTCATGGGCCTGGGCCAGCCGGCCCATGGGCTGGCGCGCGATGAACTGCTTGCGGGCCTCGACCGGGTCGGCGTTGGCGTTGATGCGCTCCTGCAGCGAGGGCGTGTCCACGGTCCCGGGGCAAATCGCATTGCAGCGTATGCCCTGGCCCACGAAGTCGGACGCGATGCTCTTGGTCAGCCCGATCACGGCCGCCTTGGTCGTGCCGTAGATGAAGCGGTTGGGCAGGCCCTTGATGCTGCTGCAGACGCTGGCCATGTTGATGATGCTTCCCGCCCCGGCCGCCTGCATTTTCGGCAGCGCCGCCTGGATGACCCAGAACTGCGAACGCACGTTGAGGTTGAAGGCGAAGTTCAGTTCCTCGTCGCTCGCCTGCAGCGCGGTGCCGCTGTGCACGACGCCCGCGCAATTGAACAGCACGTCCAGCGCGGGCAGGCCCGCCACCAGCGTCTGGATGGCCGCCTTGTCCATCACGTCGAGCGGCACGGCCCGGATGTTGGCGATGCCCTCGTAGCTGTCGAGCAGTTTGGGGTTCACATCCGTGGCCCAGACCTGGGCCCCTTCGGCGGCGAGCGCCAGCGCGCTGGCGCGGCCAATGCCTTGCCCGGCGGCCGTGACGAGGGCCGTTTTTCCTGTGAGTCTCATGCTTTCTCCGTGTGGATGGCCCATACCGGAACCCCGCTTCAGGGTTTTGCCGGATGCTGCCAGGTTGAACCGCTGGCATTATCAATTGGTCTTACCACTTGTCCAATTCTGGTTTCTCCCAATGCCCCTGCAAGCCGTCGAGCCGCGACGCCTGTACCGCCAGATCGCCGAGCAGCTGCGCTCGCTGATCGCTGCCGGCGAGTTCGCCGTGGGCACTCGCCTGCCGGCCGAACGCGATCTCGCCAAGCAGCTGGGCGTGAGCCGGCCTTCGGTGCGCGAGGCCCTGATTGCGCTGGAGGTCGAGGGCTGGGTCGAGGTGCGCACCGGCTCGGGCGTTTATGTGCTCGACCGGGCCGGCCGCAGCAGCCAGCCCCCGGCCGCACAGATCGCGCCAACCGAATGGGGGCCGCTGGAGCTGATCCGCGCGCGCCGCGTGGTCGAGGGCGAGATCGCGTCTCTGGCCGCCGTCCATGCCAGGCGCAAGGATCTGGAGGCCATGGGCCAGGCCATCGCCAGCATGAAGCACGATGCCGACCGGGGCCTGCCGCCGCTGGACGGCGACCGGGCCTTCCACACGGCCATCGTCGAGGCCTGCGGCAATGCCGTCCTGATCGAGACGGTCCTGCGCTTCTGGGACTCGCGCAGCGGTCCGCTGTTCGAGCGGCTGGTCGGCTATTTCGAGACCCTCACATCCTGGCGCGCCGCCATCGCCGAGCACGAAGCCGTTCTTGACGCCATCCGTGCGCGCGACGCGGCAGCCGCCCGCGCCGCCATGCACCAGCACATGGACAAATCCCACGCCCGGTTCAGCGCAAGCTGGCGCCGCGCCAAAACCAGCCCCCACTCTTCCTGAACCATGACACCTTTCATCCGACTCCATCCCCAAGACGACGTCCTGATTGCCCGGGCCCAGCTGCTCAGCGGCAGCGCGGTCGACGGCATCCCCGTCAAGGGGCTGATCCCGCCCGGCCACAAGATCGCCACCCGCGCGCTGGCCGCCGGCGAGCCGGTGCGGCGCTACAACCAGATCATCGGCTTTGCCTCGCGGCCGATTGCCGCGGGCGAGCATGTGCACACCCACAACCTCGACATGGGGCCGGACAAGGGCGACTTCGATCGCGACTATGCGTTCGGCGCCGACCTCAAGCCCGAACCGGCCCGCCGTGAAGCCAGCTTCATGGGCATCAAACGCGCCGACGGCCGGGTGGCCACGCGCAACTACATCGGCATCCTGTCCAGCGTGAACTGCTCGGCCACCGCCGCGCGCGCGATCGCCGACCATTTCTCGCGGCAAACGAATCCGGCCGCGCTCGCGGCGTTTGCCAATGTCGACGGCGTGGTGGCGTTGACCCACGGCACCGGCTGCGGCATGGACGACCAGGGCGCAGGCATGCACATCCTGCAGCGCACGCTGGCCGGCTACGCCACCCATGCGAACTTCGCCGCCGTGCTGGTCGTGGGCCTGGGCTGCGAGGTCAACCAGATCAATGCCTGGCTGGCCCATAGCAGCCTGCGCGAGGGCGACACCCTGCGCGTGTTCAACATCCAGGACACGGGCGGCACGCGCAAGACGGTGGAAAAGGGCATTGCCCTGATCCAGGACATGCTGCCCCAGGCCAACGCCGTCAGGCGCGAACCCTGCAGCGCCGCCCACATCAGCATCGGCCTGCAATGCGGGGGCTCGGACGGCTACTCCGGCATCAGCGCGAATCCGGCGCTGGGCGCGGCAGTGGACCTGCTGGTGGCGCACGGCGGCACGGCCATCCTGAGCGAGACGCCCGAGATCTATGGCGCCGAGCACCTGCTGACGCGGCGCGCCGTGCGGCCCGAGGTGGCCGAAAAACTGATCCGGCGCATCAAGTGGTGGGAGCATTACACGCGCATCAACGACGGCGAGATGAACAACAACCCCTCGCCCGGCAACAAGG
>CAZWDK010000320.1:0-3530 GCA_964633095.1 uncultured Polaromonas sp.
GGCCGGCCCAAAGAAAAAGCCGGGCTGCTGCGCTGGGCAGAAGCGACCGGCTGGTGGCGGCCTGTGCGCCAGGCCCTGCCAAAAAGAAAGGGCTTAGCCGCCTTTGGACGGACGCTTGCCAGGGTTCTTCTTGCTGCGGGTGTGGGAGCCACGCTCCAGGCTGACCTTCTGGCCGCGGCCGGTGGTGAGGGTGTAGCCCTTGGGCGGCACGGGCTTGGGGGCGCAGATGTCGGCTTCGACTCTGATTTTTTTAGGCATGGAAGACTCCGGGTTAAAAATGGCTGAACCGGTGATTTTAAGCCACGCGGCGCCGGCCCGGGCTGGCCGCGGTTTGCGCCTGGCGGCCAGGCGCCCACCAGGCGGGCGGGTGATCACTCGATGGTCGCGCCCGAGGCCTGCACAATGCCCTTCCACTTCTGGTAGTCGGTCTTCAGCAGATTGGAAAACTGCTCGGCCGTCATGTTTTGCGTCTCGGCGCCCTGCGCCTGAATGGCGGCCTTCACATCCGGCATGGCCAGCAGCTTGTTGACCTCGGCATGCACCGTGGCGACGATGTCCTTGGGCGTGCCAGCCGGCATGAACAGGCCATACCAGGTGCTGACGTCAAAGTCCTTGTAGCCCAGCTCGGCCACCGTCGGCACATCCGGCAGCGAGGTGCTGCGGCGGGCCGAGGTGACCGCCAGCGGCCGCAGCTTGCCGGACTTGATTTGCGCCATGGCCGAAGGCAGCGACGACACCATCAGGTCCACATTGCCGGCCAGCACATCCATCAGGGCCGGATTCGAGCCCTTATAGGGCACATGCCTGAGCTTGATGTTGGCGGCCGTCTTGAAGATTTCGCCGGCCAGATGAATCGTCGTGCCGTTGCCGGGCGAGCCATAGGTGACGGCGTCAGGCGCTGCCTTGGCCGCCGCGACCACATCGGCCAGCGTCTTGAAGCGCGAATTCGTGCTGGTGACGATCACCACCGGGGTGTAGGCCACATGGGCCACCGCCACCAGGTCTTTGGTCGGGTCGTAGCTCAGGTTTTTGTACAGCCAGGGGGCGACCACCATGTTGTCCTTTTGCCCCATCACCATGTCGTAGCCGGTGGGCGCGGCCCGCGCGGCCTCGGCAATGCCTATGGTGCCGCCGGCGCCGCCGCGGTTGTCGGCAATCACCGTCCATTTGCTGACTTCGGTGAGCTTGTTGGCCACCAGCCGCGACAAAATGTCGGTGCCGCCGCCCGGCGGGAAGGGCACGATCAGGCGTATCGGCTTGGCGGGATAGGGCTGGGCCTGCGCGGCAGCCAGTGCGCACGCCAGCAACAGGAAGGAAAGCAGCTTTCGAAACATCGTGAGGTCTCCAGGTTAGGGCCTGCAGACATGCGCTACGGCAAGGAGGCGCACCGGGCGTTCGTCTGCATGCTTAGGATTTTATTCGGCAGCCCGCCATGCTAGCCGAGCTGCGGCAAGGCCCGGCCGGCGCCGGCCGGGCAAGCGCCGGAAGCCGGCATTACATCTCGTTTCAGTTTGCGACCGAATGGCGCAATCTTTACCATCGCTTGGCTGTCCGGCCATCGCCTCGCGCGTTTTAGGTAGATAGGCTCACATGCAGGTTCCCCAAAGGGCAGGTCACCCGCCCAAACCGTCCTGTCATGTGGAGGCCGCAACCACCGTCAGGAGCTTGCCATGAGCACCACGTCTGCTTGTTTATCAAGCCTTTTTTGCCGGCTTTCCCACCGCCTGCGCGACGCCTGGCCGCTGCTGCTTGCCGCATCGCTGCTGGCCCTGTCGCCGCTGCCGCCAGGCCGGGCCTGGGCGCAGACGCCCATGCAGCCAATGCCCTATGGCGCCCAGTATGGCGCCGCCATCGATCCGCCCGGCCGCGTGGCCAGCCTCAACCTGGTGGAGGGCGCGGTCAGCTTTGCCCCGGCTGACGCGGCGGGCGCGCCCGAGGCCCAGGCCTGGACCGCCGCGCCGCTGAACCACCCCTTGAGCAGTGGCGACCGCCTGTGGACAGGCCCCGGCGCGCGCGCTGAGCTGCACATCGGCTCGACCGCGCTGCGCATGAGCGAGCAGACCGGCCTGGACTTTGTCACCCTGGACGACGACACGGCCCAGCTGCGGCTGGCGCAGGGCAGCATCCAGCTGCGCGTGCGCACGCTGTTCGAGGGCCAGCGCCTGGAACTCAACACGCCCAACCTGGCGTTCGTGGTCACGCAGCCGGGCAACTACCGGCTCGATGTCGACCCGAGCCAGGGCAGCACGCGCGTCGTGGTGCTGTCGGGCGCCGGCATGATGTACGGCGACGGCGGCGAGCGCATCGACCTGGGCAGCCAGCAGCAGGCCAGCTTTACCGGCACCCGGCTGACCCCGGCGGGCCCGGGCGCGGCCGTGCAAGACAGCTTTGATGCCTGGGCCGCCGACCGCGACCGGCGCGAAGACCAGTCGGTGTCGGCGCGCTATATCCCGCGTGAAACCCTGGGCTACCAGCAGCTGGACCGCTACGGCGACTGGCGCCAGGACGCGACCTATGGCACCGTCTGGCTGCCGCGCGCCCTGCCCCTGAACTGGGCGCCCTACCGGATGGGCCACTGGAGCTGGATCGCCCCCTGGGGCTGGACCTGGATTGACGACGCCCCCTGGGGCTTTGCCCCGTGCCACTACGGCCGCTGGGCCCAGATCGGCCCGCGCTGGGCCTGGGTGCCCGGGCGGCTGACAGTGCGCCCGATGTTTGCCCCGGCGCTGGTCGTCTTCGTGGGCGGCCACAGCGGCGGCGCCCACTGGAACATCGCGCTGGGTGCTGGCGGCCCACCCCGGCCCGGCATAGGCTGGTTCCCGCTGGCACCGGGCGAGGCCTTCCACCCGGCCTACCGGGCCAGCCCGCGCTATGTCACCCTGGTGAACAACAACATCGTGGTCAACCACGTCACCAATGTCTACCGCTACCAGCACCAGCCCGCCGCCGTCACGGCCGTCAGCAGAGACGACTTTGTCCGTGGCCGGCCGGTACACGGCAACTTGGCGCCCCTGAGCCCGGCCGACCTGAGCCGCGCCCAGGTGGTCAGCGGTGGGCTCTCGGAGGGGGCGGTGAACCGCGGCGCCCTGCCGCAACGCCCCGACTTCCGCGAACGGCCAAGGCCTGCCGCGGCGGCCGCCCTGCCCCCTGCCGCGCTGATGGCGGCGCAGCCGGGGGTCCGCAGCCGCGACGAACGCCGGGATGAGCGGCGGGAGGCCCGCAAAGATGAACGCCCTGAAGAGCGCGGCGCCGCCCCCCGAGCACAGACACCGGCATTGCCCGCTCCACCTCCCGCGGCGGCCTTGCCGGGCGCGCAGCTTCCCGCGGCAAGACCCGGCCCGCCCCCCCACCCGCAAGAACGCCCTGCCATCCACGCGGAGAACCGCGCCCGGCGCCAGCAGCAGCAATTGCAGCGCGAGCGGGAACGCCAGCAGGGCCACTTGGGCGGGCCACAGGAGGAGCAAAAAAATGGCACCCAGCCTCCGGCAATCCCGCCCTCACAACTCCCCGTACTGCTGCCTCAACACATT
>CAZWDK010000321.1:0-3526 GCA_964633095.1 uncultured Polaromonas sp.
TCGTCACCGCGGGCGGCATCGACTCGCACATCCACTTCATCTGCCCGCAGCAGATTGAGGAAGCGCTGGCCTCCGGCGTCACCACCATGATGGGCGGCGGCACCGGCCCGGCCACCGGCACCTTCGCCACCACCTGCACGCCCGGCCCCTGGAACATCGAGCGCATGCTGCAGGCCGCCGATGCCTTTCCCATGAACCTGGGCTTCCTGGGCAAGGGCAACGCCAGCCTGCCCGCCGCGCTGCACGAGCAGATCAACGCCGGCGTCATCGGCCTGAAGCTGCACGAAGACTGGGGCACCACGCCGGCGGCCATCAGCAACTGCCTGGACGTGGCGGAAGAAACCGACACCCAGGTGGCGATTCACAGCGACACGCTCAACGAGTCGGGCTTTGTCGAGAACACGATCGCGGCCACCAAGGGGCGCGCGCTCTGCGCCTTTCATACCGAGGGCGCGGGCGGCGGCCATGCGCCGGACATCATGCGGGTAGTGGGCGAGTCCAACTTCTTGCCCTCGTCGACCAACCCGACCATGCCCTACACCGTCAACACGCTGGACGAGCATGTGGACATGCTGATGGTGTGCCACCACCTCGACGCCGGCATCGCCGAGGACCTGGCCTTTGCCGAAAGCCGCATCCGCAAGGAAACCATTGCGGCCGAAGACATCCTGCATGACCTGGGCGCGATCAGCATGTTCAGCTCGGACAGCCAGGCCATGGGCCGCGTCGGCGAGGTCATCATCCGCTGCTGGCAGACCGCGCACAAGATGAAGCAGCAGCGCGGCAAGCTGCCCGGCGATACCGAGCGCAACGACAATTTCCGCGCCAAGCGCTACATCAGCAAATACACCATCAACCCGGCCATTGCGCACGGCATTTCGCACGAAGTCGGCTCCATCGAACCGGGCAAATGGGCCGACCTGGTGGTGTGGAAACCGGCCTTCTTCGGCATCAAGCCCTCGCTCATCCTCAAGGGCGGCTTCATCGCCATGGCCGCCATGGGCGACCCGAATGCCTCCATTCCGACGCCACAGCCGGTGCATTACCGCCCCATGTTTGGCAGCTTTGGCGGCGCCATGGCCAAAGGATCGCTCACCTTCGTGTCGCAATCCGGGCTGGCCGCGGGCATCAAGGATCGCTTCGGCCTGGCCAAACGCTTAAGCGCCGTGAAAAACATACGTGGCGTGCGCAAACAGCACATGGTTCACAATGACTACCTGCCCACCATGGAGATCGACGCACAGACCTATGCCGTGCGGGCCGACGGCCAGTTGCTGACTTGCGAGCCGGCTCTCAGCCTGCCCATGACACAACGCTATTTTCTTTTTTGACGAGTTTCATGCTTCAAGTTTCCAAAATCATTGCACAGGGCGCCGGCCTGGCCCCTGTGCTTCTCAAACGCGCATCCACCATCGAGATCGACTGGGATGTGCGCCAGAAAAGCCGTTTTGACGCCACCGACTCGCTGGGCCGCCGGCTCGGCGTGTTTTTGCCGCGCGGCACGCTGGTGCGCGGCGGCGACGTGCTGGTGGCCGAAGACGGCTCCATGGTCAAGGTGATTGCGGCAGCGCAGCCAGTGCTGCGCATCACGCACTGCAGCAACCATGGCACGCCGTTTGACCTGACGCGTGCTGCCTACCACCTCGGTAACCGCCATGTGCCCATTGAACTCAAGCCCGACCACCTCAAGATTGAGCCCGACCATGTGCTGGCCGACATGCTGCGCGCCATGCATTTGATCGTGCACGAGGTTGAAGAGGCGTTTGAGCCCGAAGGCGGGGCCTATAGCGCAGCAGGGCATGCACATGGCCATGCTGACGACCATGGACATGCAGCGGCGGCTCCTGCATTACCGGAAGCACATGTCCACGGCCCCGACTGCAAGCACGGCCACGACCATGGACACGGGGACGCCATCAAGCCGGTGGCCATTCAAATTCACAAGCACAAGCCGCACAGCCACTAGGCCAGGCCTGCGAATGCTTCAACAGCCTGCGGACCCCTTGCCGGCATCCAGCCTGCTCCAGTTGATCTGGCTTGCCTCCCCGGCCTTGCCCGTAGGCGGATTTTCATACTCGGAAGGCCTTGAAGCCGGCGTGGATAGGGCGGGAGTAGCTACGGAAAGCATAGCGGGCGATTGGCTCGCGGACCAGCTCAAGCTGACCCTGGCACGCGGCGACCTGGCCGTGCTCGCCCAGGGAATTCCTGCCTGGCGCCAGGGCGATCTGCTGCGCATCCGGGCGCTCAACGACTGGGTGCTGCAGACCCGGGAGACCAGCGAGCTGCGGCTGCAGGCCGAGCAAATGGGGCGTTCGCTGCTGGAGTGGCTGCGCAACCACGACGGCGCGAATGCAGAGCACATCGAAGCCTGCGCGCAACTGCAGCCGACCTATCCGGTCGCGTTTGCGCTGGCCGCATCGCAAACCATGGCCGGCGTACGCGACTGCCTGCTGGCCTACGCGTTTGGCTGGGCCGAAAACATGACGCAGGCCGCGCTCAAGTCGGTCCCGCTGGGCCAAAGCGCCGGGCAGCGCATCCTCGCCCGGCTGAGCCGCGACATCCCGTCCGCGGTGGAGTCGGCCCTGCAGCTTCCGGAGGGCGACCGGCAGGCGTTCGCACCCATGCTGGCCATTCTTTCGTCACAGCACGAAACCCAATATTCGCGCCTCTTTCGCTCCTGACGAAACACCGCGAAAATCAACTTTTCCAAGGCCTTCACCCATGAGCTTGCACCATATCGCCAACCGTACCAAAAAACTGCCGCCCCTGCGCGTGGGCATAGGCGGGCCCGTCGGCTCGGGCAAAACCACCCTGCTCGAAATGCTGTGCAAGGCCATGAAGGACAAGTACGACCTGGTGGCCATCACCAACGACATCTATACCAAGGAAGACCAGCGCCTGCTCACCGTGAGCGGCGCGCTGGAAGCCGAGCGCATCATGGGCGTGGAAACCGGCGGCTGCCCGCACACCGCCATACGCGAAGACGCGTCGATCAACCTGGAGGCGATTGACCGCATGCTGGTGGATTTTCCGGATGCCGATGTGGTGTTCGTCGAATCCGGCGGCGACAACCTGGCCGCCACTTTCAGCCCGGAGCTGAGTGACCTCACCATTTACGTGATCGATGTGGCCGCCGGTGAAAAAATCCCGCGCAAGGGCGGGCCGGGCATCACCAAAAGCGATTTGTTCGTCATCAACAAGACCGACCTGGCGCCCTATGTGGGAGCCGACCTGGGCGTGATGGAGGCCGACACCATCCGCATGCGCACCACGCCCAAAGGCCTGAAACCCTTTGTGATGACCAACCTCAAAACCAACACGGGCCTGGCCGAAGTGATTGCCTTTATCGAAACCAAGGGCATGCTGCGGCCAGCCTGATTCCTATTTTTCTGGCTTGCCCGAAGACCGGCCAGCCCAGCGGTTAAACTATCGGGCTCGGAAGCTTGGCAGAGCGGTTGAATGCAGCAGTCTTGAAAACTGCCGAGGATGCAAGTCCTCCGTGAGTTCGAATCTCACAGCTTCCGCC
>CAZWDK010000322.1:0-3505 GCA_964633095.1 uncultured Polaromonas sp.
ATAGCCAGTCAGGCCACCAAATCGGTCTGACTTAAACCAACCGGCCTCCACGAAATCCGGGGCGACTCAGTATTTATCAGAGGGCCGCTATGACTACGATCTGTTGAATGCTGCGTGGGCCTTGGGCGTAAAAAGCGGTGACTATGACTTTGCGATTCAGGGAATGGAGCTGCGCAACAAAGTCTGGCCCGACCAGCCGGTGGATGGCCTGATCAAGCTGGGCCACATCCACGCGTTCCAGAAAAACGATGATGCCAAGGCGCTGGCGTATTACAAGGCCGCGATGGCTGCGTCGTCTGAAGGAGCCAGGGACGCCATGCAGCAGCGGATCCCGCCAGCCTACTGGTCCAGACTTTAGGCCGTGCTTGCAGCCTGCCGCCAGGCCAGGGTGTAGTGACGGGCCTGTGAGGCCATGGCATCAGCAACTGGCTGTCTGCTCGCTGCTTGGTGCCCATGCGTTCGCTCCTCAAGCCGCACATCCCACCCCCCGGCTGCGGCATGCCCCTCTTGTGCGCTGGCCAGCAGCAGCGTGCTGCAACGGGTGCCGTAGGCATATTCCGGAAAATCCACAAAGGCGCTGGACAGGGCTTGTTCCAGCGCCAGCGGCACGCCGGTAGCGGGAAGGCACTCAACGGGGGCGCGCTGGCGATTGGCCAGCGCTGCCCACAGGGCGGCGCGCAGCGCATCCGGCCCGGGCGCCTCCAGGCCGGCCGCCAGAACCCGCTTGAGCTCGGTCGTTTTCGGCCAAGGCGTGTCCAGCCCGGCATTGGACAGCCCGTAAACGCCCGCTGGGAGGGACTGGACCTGCCAGCCCGAAGGATGGTCGGCGGATTTGTTGGTCAGCCAGGTCCAGGCCTGACGCTGAAAATCGCCCAGCACCAGATTGAAGCCGCCGTAGCTTGCGCCCTCTTTTTCCAGTGCCGCGGCAAACATGTCCGCGTCACAGTTCTGGTCCAGCCAGCGGGTCACCAGTTCGCCCCTGGAGTTGGGCATGAGCTGCGCTTGGGCTCCGCGCACATTGGTCAAAAAGGCCACCCGCCCGCCGGGCGTGATGCCCAGCCAGCTGCCGCCCGCGCGCAGGTCGCGGCCGGAAATGATGGGCTGTCCGGAAGCGGTCTGCCAGCGGGCCAGCGGCAGGGTCGGGCGGTTAAAAAACTCATCGCGGTTGGACGCGATCACCAGCGGCCAGCGGGCCGAGGCGTTGATGGCGAACGCGATCAGGCACACGGCAAGGCCTTTAGTCTCAGATATCTTCGAGCAAGGGGTAGGGCAGCGGCAGCAGCGTCAGGGCCGCGCCGGTGCTGCTTCCCAGCGTGAGGGGAACCTCCACCGCATCCGCGGCGGCCGAAGTCTGCATCGACACAATGGCGTCAAAGCCGCCCGCAGGGTTGGCGGCGGCGGCGGCCACCAGCCCGCAGGGTTGCTCGGCATCCGAAGCATGAAAAACCTCCTGCCCCACCGCCGGTGCGCCTGCCGTATGCACCAGGTAGGCCCGGCGTTTCAGCGTACCGCGGAACTGGCTGCGTGCCACGACCTCCTGGCCGGGGTAGCAGCCTTTCTTGAAGTTCACGCCGCCCACCGATTCGTAATTGAGCATTTGCGGCACAAAGGCCTCAAAAATCGGCTGGCTGATCATGGCAATGCCGGACTGCACGCCCAGCCAGTGCCACCGGGCGATGTCCAGCGGCGGGCCCGCGGGCGCCGGCGCACCAGCAGGCCCGCACCAGAGCGCACGCGGCTGGCCGGAACCGGGGTACAAAAACACCAGGTTGGCACCATCAAAATCGATTTTTGTCCAGGCCGGGCGGTCGCCAGCAGCTATTGATTCAATAGCATTTCCGGCCAGGCCATAAAGCGCGAAATCGGCCGTGGCATCGCTCAGCTTGGCCTTGGCGCGCAGCACGAACATGGACAGGCGCTTGAGCGTGGCCGCCAGAATGTCGCGGCTGCAGACCAGTAAAACCTCCTCCTGGCTGCGCTTGAACAGCACAAAGCTGGCCTGCATGCGGCCCTTGGCATTGCAGTAAGCAGCCAGGCGTGCCTCCGACAAGCCCAGCAAGACCACATCCTGCGTTAGCTGGCCCTGCAAAAATTGCGCCGCCTCAACGCCGGCCACGCGGATCACGCCCAGATGGCTCAGTTCGGCCACGCCAGAAAGGGGTGCGGCAAGGTCGGTGGCTGGGCTGGCGCGGCTGCTTAGGGTCATGGAACGGGCTCACGGTGGTTGAACAAGTGGCCTGAATTATCATAGCCCTCTGACTTTGGGTCGGGTTCTAAAAAGGTAGCCGGGTTGTGCGTCGTGTCTTTACAAGTTTGCTGATAGGAGTGTTTGCCTCGGCCTTGCTGCTGCTGGCTGCGGCTTTGTGGTGGCTGCACGAGCCGATTCCGCTGCGCTTGCAACCGGGCAGCCAGGTGCTGGACCTTGAAATCGAGCCCGGTACCCCGGCCAATGGCGTGGCAGCGGCCGTGGTGGCCAGCGGTGCCGATGTGCCCGCGCCGCTGCTGCAAGCCTGGTTTCGCATGTCGGGGCAGGCCCGGCTGATCAAGGCCGGCAGCTACGAGCTGATGCCCGGCACCACGCCGCGCAAGCTGCTGAGCATGCTGGTGCGTGGCGAAGAAGCGCTCAAAAGCGTCACGCTGGTCGAAGGCTGGACTTTTCTCCAGGTCCGCGCCGCGCTACAAAAAGAAGAGCAGCTTGTGCCTGATACGATTGGGCTAAGCCCCGATATGATCATGGCGAAACTGGACAAACCGGGCCTGCACCCGGAAGGCCGGTTCTTCCCCGACACCTATACCTACGCCAAGGGCAGCAGCGACCTGGCCGTGCTCAGGCGCGCGGCACGGGCCATGGACAAGCGGCTGGCGGCCGCCTGGGCCTTGCGTGCCCCCGACTCGCCCTTGAAGACGCCCAGCGAGGCCTTGATCCTGGCCAGCATTGTCGAAAAAGAAACCGGCAAGCCCTCAGACCGGCCGCAAATCGGCGGCGTCTTTACCAACCGGCTGCGCATCGGCATGCTGCTGCAGACCGACCCGACCGTGATTTACGGCCTGGGCGCGCAATTTGGCGGCAATCTGCGCAAGCGCGACCTGCTGCTGGACACCCCCTACAACACCTACACCCGTGCCGGCCTGCCGCCCACGCCGATCGCCATGCCCGGCAAGGCCGCGCTGCTGGCCGCCGTGCAACCGGCGCCGACCCAGGCGCTTTATTTTGTCGCGCGCGGCGACGGCAGCAGCCAGTTCAGCGCCAGCCTGGATGAGCACAACCGCGCCGTCAACAAATACATACGGGGTCAATAAGTATGATGGCCCCCGCGCTCATCACTGCGTGTATTTCGCTGCCCCCCCGAGGGGGCTGTTTCGGCTTGGGGCGGCCCGGCGCCGAAACGTATGGCCCCCACGCTCATATCGCCCCCACGCTTCTCACTTCTTGTGATGCGCTGCCCCCCGGGGGGGCTGGCCTTGCTCGGGGCGGCCCGGCGCTGCTGTCCGGTATTTACCGTAT
>CAZWDK010000323.1:0-3474 GCA_964633095.1 uncultured Polaromonas sp.
GAGCGCAACCTTGCCAAGGTTGAGGTCGAGAGTTCGAGACTCTTCTCCCGCTCCAAATCGGAAGGGCAGCACTTAAAAATGCTGCCCTTTTTTGTTTGACAATGCGTGTGATGCACGCATCAGCCTGAGTGGTGAAATAGGTAGACACAGCGGACTTAAAATCCGCCGCTTCGTGAATAGCGGGCGTACCGGTTCGATTCCGGTCTCAGGCACCATCCTCACCACTGTCACCAACCCATGCGCCACGCGCTTGAAAACTGGGTAAGATAAATCCATGTCCCGCTACAACACCCCTTTTGAGATTCACGTTCACGGCGAAGTGCCGCTGCGCGCGGATGTTACCTTTGATCAGCTGCAGGAAGCGCTCAAGCCGCTGTGGAAGTATGCGGGCTCAAAATCGCTGGCTGCGGGTGCTGTCAGTGCCTACGAAGAAGAGCCCGGCATTCAGTTTGATGTTCACAAACATTTGCTGCAGATGTGCTGGACGGTGCCCGGCGATGAGGATTTTCGTCAGGCGGTCGATGAAATGTGCATGGGCTTGAATGAGCTGGCGGAGACGGGTGCACCGATCGAGGTGACTTTTTACGATGCAGACTTTGATGAGGAAGAGGGCGCCGATGACGAGGAGGCGCGCGATGACTTCGCCATGTATTTTGTAGGCCCCACGCCGGCCGCCATCATGCAGGTTCAGCGCGATCTGCTGGTGCAGGACATGATTGGCCTGATGGAGCGCCATTTTGATGCTTCGGAACTCGGCGAAGTTGTGGCGGCCGTTGACAAGCTGTTTGGGCAGCGTTTTGATGCCCTGGTCAACTCCATGCAGCTGGGCAAGCCGCCGCGCGGCCTGGGTGGATCGCAAGGTGGTTCAGGCCACGGCGGCGGGCGCAAGCCCCGCCATCTGCACTAAGTCGAACTAGGCGGCGTCGGGCTGGTCTTCCGGCTGTGGCGTGCTGGTTGGCGGCATGGCGAGATCCCGCTCCGCGTTAAAGCCCAGGCCGACAAGGTAGACGTTCATCGCGCATTGGCCGACTTCCAGAAGGTCAAAAGCCTGCGGATCCAGCAGCCAGTTTTGTATCAGACCGTCTATCAGGGCATGAAAACCCTGTGCGGCCACGGGCGCCGGCATGGCGAGCTTGAGGTTTTTTTGGCGCGACGCGATGTCAATGCTCTGCTCAAAACGGTTCAAAAATCCGTTTCGCACGGCCAGGTGACGGACGCGGACGGCTTGAAGTTCCTCCACATATTCCACTTTGTGTGTCGCAACCTCAAAGACGCGGCGGGTTTGCGCGTCCTTGGTAATCTGTGTGAGGGCGTTGGTAGTGGCGCGCTGTATCCGGCCCAGCGGATTGATGCTGGGGTCATTGGCTGATTCCGTGCCAGCGTCTTCGCGGATGAAAAGCTCTTCCAGGGGCAGTGTGACCCTTTCCATCATGGCATTGAACAGGTCGGCCTTGTCCTTGAAATGCCAATAGACCGCCCCGCGCGTGGCGCCGGCATGCCGTGCAATGTCCTGCAGGCTGGTGCGCGATACCCCTTGCACCTGAAACAGGTGCTCGGCCGCATCCAGCAGCTTGTGGCGGGTTGCCAAGGCTTCTTCTTTGGTTCGACGGGCCAATCGCTGTCTCCTCTAGGGGGTTTTTAGTGTTCATTTTTATACATTCATAAATGTATGTAAACTGTAGGGCTTGCAAAACCCCGTATTCTGCGTGCTTTGGCAAAGCGCTATTTGTCGATATGGTTGTGTTTTTGCGCCCCTTTCAAAATCCCAGGAACAGCATGCCCATGTCTCGCGTTGCCCAGCCTTATTTGGCGCTTAAATTTATGCGCCGTCATCCCGTCATGGTGGCCACCACGCTGGCATTCTTGCTGGCCGCTTGTGGCAAAACCGGCGGCGCACCGGGTGGTGCGGCACCGCCACCGGCGCAGGTCGGCGTGGTCACGGTGACCGCGGGGGATGTCGGTCTGGTGACCGAGCTGCCGGGCCGTCTGGAAGCCTCGCGTGTGGCCCAGGTCAGGGCGCGTGCGGCCGGCATTTTGCAAAAGCGGCTGTTCCGTGAAGGCAGTGACGTGAAAGCCGGGCAGCCCTTGTTCAGCATTGACTCTGCGCCTTACGCCGCCGCCGCCGCCAGTGCAAAAGCCGCTCAGGCGCGTGCCGAGGCGAATCTGGCGCAGGCGACCGCGCTGGCCGAGCGCTACAAGCCGCTGGTCGAAGCCAATGCGGTCAGCAAGCAGGAGTACGCCAACGCCGTGGCGGCGCAAAAACAGGCCGAAGCCGATGTGGCGGTTGGCAAGGCCAATGTGCAGACGGCCAGCATCAACCTGGGCTATGCCGCCGTGACGGCGCCCATTGCGGGCCGCATTGGCCGCGCGCTGGTGACGGAAGGCGCGCTGGTCGGGCAGGGCGACGCCACTCAGCTGGCGGTGATCCAGCAGATCAATCCCATGTATGTCAACTTCACGCAGTCCGCGTCGGATGTCATGAAACTGCGCGCGGCGATGGAGAGCGGCCAGTTCAAGCGTGCCGATGGCGCCGATGCGGCCAGCGTGCGCATCGTGCTGGAAGACGGCACGGAATACGCCCGTCCCGGCCGCCTGCTGTTTTCCGACCTGACCGTTGATGCCACCACGGGCCAGCTCACCTTGCGGGCCGAGGTTCCCAATCCGGGGGGGCAGTTGCTGCCGGGTCTGTATGTGCGGGTGCGCCTGGAGCAGGCGCAGGCGACCAATGCCATCACCTTGCCCCAGCAGGCGGTGACGCGCACGGCGCAAGGCGATACCGTGATGGTGGTGGGGGCCGACGGTAAAGTCGCGCCGCGCCCCGTCAAAATCGGTTCTGCCCAAGGCGCTCAATGGGTGGTGCTGGATGGTTTGAAAACTGGCGAACAGGTCATGGTGGATGGCTTCCAGAAGCTGCAGGGCAATGCGCCCGTCAAGGCTGTGCCCTGGCAGCCGGCAGGTGCCCAGCCCGCAGGAGCGGCTTCCGCACCCGTAACGGCGGCTTCCGCGCCTGCAGGCGCTCCAGCGCCCGCCGCATCAGCGGCTGCGAAGTAAGGAGCCCAGCACATGGCCAAGTTTTTTATTGATCGGCCGATCTTTGCCTGGGTGATTGCCCTGTTCATTCTGGTTGTTGGCAGTGTGGCGATCACGCAACTGCCGATTTCCCAGTACCCGCCCGTGGCACCTCCTGCGATTGTGGTGTCAGCCGCTTATCCCGGCGCTTCCGCCAAGACGCTGGAAGACAGTGTGCTGAGCGTGATCGAGCGCGAAATGAACGGTTCTCCGGGCCTGATTTACATGGAGTCGGTGGCGCAGGCCAATGGCACTGGCAACATCACCCTGAGCTTTCAGCCCGGCACCAATGCCGATCTGGCACAGGTGGATGTGCAGAACCGGCTGTCGCGTGCGGCGCCGCGCTTGCCGCAGGCGGTCACGCAGCAGGGCGTTCGCGTGGACAAATCGAACGCCAACTTCCTG
>CAZWDK010000324.1:0-3464 GCA_964633095.1 uncultured Polaromonas sp.
TGCGCTACCCGCGCGGCAAGACGCTGGGCGGCTGCTCCAGCATCAACGGCATGATTTACATGCGCGGCCAGGCGCGCGACTACGACCAGTGGGCCCAGCTGACCGGCGACAGCGACTGGCGCTGGGACAAGGCCCTGCCCCACTTCAAGCTGCATGAAGACCACTACAAGGGCGCGGACGCGATGCATGGCGCGCGCGGAACGGCGCCCGAGCTGATGCAGGATAAAAGCGACCCCTACCAGAAAATCCTGCGCCACCGCAATGCCGGCGGCGAATGGCGCATCGAAAAGCAGCGCCTGCGCTGGGACATCCTGGATGCCTTTGCCGAAGCGGCCAGCCAGGCCGGCATTCCGGCCACCGCCGACTTCAACCGCGGCGACAACGAGGGCGTGGGCTACTTCGAAGTCAACCAGAAAAAGGGCTGGCGCTGGAACACCGCCAAGGCCTTTCTGCGGCCGACCTGCCTGGGCCGGCCCAATTTTGAACTCTGGACCCATGCCCAGGTCAGCCGGCTGGTGATCCAGCGCCAGGCGGACGGCAGCCAGCGCTGCACCGGCGTCGAGGTCTGGACCGGCCAGGAGCGCGTGACGGCGCTGGCCACGCGCGACTCGGAGCACATGGGCGAGGTCATCCTGTGCGCCGGCAGCATAGGCTCGCCGCAGCTGCTGCAGCTCTCGGGCATAGGCCCGGCGGCGCTGCTGCAGCAGCATGGCATTGCCGTGCTGCAGGACCTGCCGGGCGTGGGCGCCAACCTGCAGGACCATTTGCAGATCCGCTCGGTCTACAAGATCAAGGGCGACAAGGGCTGGGGCCTGTCGCTCAACACCATGGTCAACTCGTTCTGGGGCAAGGCCCGCATCGGGCTTGAATACGCCTTGCGCCAGACCGGCCCCATGAGCATGGCGCCGTCGCAGCTGGGCGCCTTCACGCGCAGCTCGCCGGACCAGCCCTGGCCCAACATCGAGTACCACGTGCAGCCGCTGTCGCTGGAGGCCTTTGGCGAGCCGCTGCACAGTTTCAACGCGTTTACCGCCAGCGTCTGCAACCTCAACCCGACCAGCCGCGGCACCGTGCAGATCAAGAGCAGCCACTTTGAAGACGCACCGGCGATTGCGCCCAATTACCTGAGCACGGCCGAAGACCGCCAGGTGGCGGCCGACTCGCTGCGCGTGACGCGCAAGATCGTCAGCCAGAGCGCGCTGGCCAAATACCAGCCGGAAGAGTTCAAGCCCGGCCTGCAGTTCCAGAGCGACGAGGAACTGGCCAGGCTGGCCGGCGACATCGCCACCACCATCTTCCACCCGGTGGGCACCACCAAGATGGGGCGCACAGAAGGACCCGGAAGTGACCCGATGGCGGTGGTGGACTCGCACCTGCGGGTGCGCGGCATACGCGGCCTGCGCGTGGTCGATGCCGGCGTGATGCCGCTGATCACCAGCGGCAACACCAACGCACCGACGCTGATGATTGCCGAGAAGGCCGCGCAGTGGATACGGGACGGCATTTAAAGGCCGCAAAGCTGGCGCCGCCGGACAAGCGCCAGGGCCTCTGTTCACCCTGAATGTTCAGCCACTTCGGCAATTCACGCATGCTGTCAACGGCCCGAGCAAGGGCGACAGGCATGGGCTGGCCCGGCAAGGCTCAGCGCAGCCCCTTCACATGGCGCGGCGCATCCTCCCGCAGTTTGCGCTCACGCTGCGCTTCGCCGTCCTGGAAAGCGCCAAACGTCGATTCGATGAAACCCGACTCGGGGTAGCGCGCCTGTTCCGTGTCGATGGACTGGCCCCCTTGCGGCGCGGGCCCCGCCAGGACAGCCTGCGCATTCACGGCATCCGCCACCCGCCTGACCAGCGGCACGCGCGGCCTGGGCTCGGGCGTGGCCATGATTTCCTCCAGCCTGTCGGCCCAGACACTGAGGTCGGAGTGGCCTTCTTCGGCCGCTTTCTGGCGGGAAAAGCGGGCAATTTCCAGCGCGTAGTCGCGATTGGCCGCCATCCACTCGATGTCGGTCACGCGGCCGGTTTTGCGGCGCAGCAGCACATGCAGGTGGGCGGCGATGGCGATTTTTTCACTGGAAGACATGGTGCGGCCGTCCTTCATTGAGGCCGTCTGCGTTGACCAGGCCGGGCTGCGTGAGCGGTGGCGGCGCGAGACGCGCGGCGGCCAGCGCCGGATCGTCCGGGGCCACAAGGGCGGCGGGCCGGGCCATGGCGGCTAACGGGGCCAGCGGCATCTGCGCACCGGCCAGTGCGCACGCCAGACCCAGCCACAGCCCCAGATCCAAGACCCGGAAACGCTTGTGATGCATGAGCTGCCCGCCTTTCTTCAACCGGCCAACAATTTGTAACACCGGTAGCAACACGCATAAGTCATGCCAATTCAAGCCGCCGGATGGGGGCAAGGCGACGGAAAAACACCCCAAAAACAAGCCCCAGCCAAGGCCCAGGGAAACCCTGGAGGGGCGGGAAATCCCCAATGCACTAAGCCTGTGCACCGGCTACATTGGTGGTCTTGCCGACGAGCCCTGCTGCTCGCAACGCGAGGAGCCGAGGAGACACACAAGAGAGCAATAAACATTTCAAACAAACATTCCACAAGGTGTTTTTTTGACAAAGCGCTGGCAACCCCAGCGCTTTTTTCATGCCCGTCCGCTTTTGCAATCGATCAATGAATAAGCCAGCAGCCCTGTATTGACGGGCATCCGCTGCTAGCAATACCGTAGCGGTGAGACATTTCGGTGCGATGCGACAATCGCCGCCATGGAATTACTCGTTGCCTCGATCGCCTCGCTGCTGGCCGGTTTTGTGGATGCCATCGTGGGCGGTGGCGGCCTGATTCTGGTGCCGGCCCTGTTTACCGTTTTCTCCAGCACGCACCCGGCCACCCTGTTTGGCGTCAACAAAGGGGCCTCGGTCTGGGGCACGGCGGTGGCAACACGGCAATATGCCCGCCGCGTCGACCTGCGCTGGGCCGCCCTGCTGCCGGCCGCTGCCGCAGGTTTCGCCGGCTCGCTGGCCGGCGCCTGGCTGGTGACCATCATTGCGCCCGGTTTTTTACGCAAGGCCCTGCCTTTTGTGCTGCTGGCGGTGCTGCTCTACACCCTGGTGAAAAAAGACCTGGGCCGCCACCACACACCGCGCCTTAGCGGCCGCACCGAAACGCTGGCGGCCTGCTGCATTGGCCTGCTGCTGGGTTTTTACGACGGCTTTTTTGGCCCCGGCACCGGCAGCTTTTTTGTCTTTCTGTTTGTGCGCTGGCTGGGTTACGACTTTCTGAACGCCTCGGCCTCGGCCAAGCTGCTCAACACCGCCACCAACCTGGCCGCGCTGGCGCTGTTTGCCTGGAAGGGCCATGTCTGGTGGCACTTTGCCCTGACCATGGCCGTGGCCAATGTGCTGGGCAGCCTGTTCGGCACGCGGCTGGCGCTCAGGCATGGCGCCGGTTTCGTGCGCGTCGTCTTCATC
>CAZWDK010000325.1:0-3456 GCA_964633095.1 uncultured Polaromonas sp.
TCCCGCGCTTGCACGGCAAGCCATGGACCAGCCTTGTGCGGCATACTCAGGTGATCCACCTCGCCGAAAGCATAGCCATGGTTGCCGACCTTGCCCACTCCTGGTTGACCTGCAGCGCGCCCGTGGCCGCCGCACGGGCCGCCGGCCGCCCGCTCGTGGCGCTGGAATCGACCATCATCGCTCACGGCATGCCCTACCCGGAGAACATTCGCACGGCGCGCGAAGTGGAGGCCTTGATCCGCGACCTGGGCGCCGAGCCCGCGACCATCGCGCTGATCGGTGGGCGCATCCGCATCGGCCTGTCGGACGACGAGCTGGAGCTGCTGGGCCGCTCGGGCCAGGCGGCCAAGGTGAGCCGGCGCGACCTGCCGGCCGTGCTGGCCGGCGGCGGGCTCGGCGCCACCACGGTGGCCGGCACCATGATATGCGCCGCGCTGGCCGGCATTGAGGTTTTCGTCACCGGCGGCATAGGCGGCGTGCACCGCGGCGCGCAGGAAACCTTTGACATCTCGGCCGACCTGCAGGAGCTGGCGAAGACCTCGGTGGCGGTGGTCTGTGCCGGTGCGAAGTCCATCCTGGACATAGGGCTCACGCTGGAATACCTGGAAACGCAGGGCGTGCCGGTGCTCAGCTGCGGGCAGGACAACTTCGCCGCCTTCTACACGCGCGACAGCGGCTTTCGCGCGGACTACCGGCTGGACGACGCGGCGGCGCAGGCACGCTTCATCCGCACCAAGTGGGACCTGGGCCTGGCGGGCGGCGTGGTGCTGAGCACGCCGGTGCCAGAAGCGGCGGCGATGCCGTCCGAGGAGATCGACGCGCTGACCGAGCAGGCGCTGGCCGAGGCCAGGGCGCAAGGCATCACCGGCAAGGCCGTGACGCCCTTTCTGCTGGCCCGCATCAAGGCGCTGACGGGCGGGCGCAGCCTGGCGACCAACATCGCGCTCGTGAAACACAACGCCGAGGTGGGGGCCAGGCTGGCGCTGGCCTTGGCGCGTGGGGCGGGCGCGGCGTAGGCCGCCTGAACCTCCGCTCGACACCCAAATTTGCGTCGGCTTTCATTGACCGCAACCGTTTAGGTTTGTTCGACACCTGCCCGCGTGACACACCCCATCAGACCGGCCACCTACAAATAGGCCCGCAACGCATCCAGCGTCCTGGTCGTCGCACCCCGATTCCGCGCCGCGAACGCCAGTCCGCAAGCCACCGCTTGCGCCAGCGCCGGCGGCTCCTTCAGCAGCGCCAGCGCGGCCTGCACGGCAGCCGGCATGTCGGCCACGCGCCGCGCCGCGCCCTCGGCCTCGGCCAGCTCGGCCGCCTCGGTGAAGTTGAAGGTGTGCGGCCCCATCACGACCGGGCAGCCGCAGGCGGCGGCCTCGATCAGGTTTTGCCCGCCCAGCGGCGCAAAGCTGCCGCCCAGCAGGGCGACATCGCCGAGGCCGTAGTACAGCGCCATCTCGCCCAGCGAGTCGCCCAGCCAGACATCGGCCTGGCGCGCCGCTTCGTTGTCGGCGGGCTGGCCCGCCCATTGCGAGCGGCGCGACACGCGCAGGCCGTGCTGCTCCGCCAGCGCCGCCACCTCGTCAAAGCGCTGCGGATGGCGCGGAACGATCAGCGTCTTGAAGCTTCCGGCCGACCCATTCGCTATTGAATTCATAGCTGCTTGCGCCCGCTGCTCCTGGGCGACAGCCCTTATTTGCTGAAGAAAACCCTCTTCTTCCCCCTCGCGCGAGCTGGCGAACATGATGACCGGCTGCGCCAGCGCCTGGCGCCAGGCCTGGCCCTGCGCCAGCTGGGCGGCGTTGGGGGTGGCGTCAAACTTCAGGTTGCCAAACACGCCGGCGACCGGCGCGCCGAGCCGGCGAAAGCGATCGGCGTCGGCCTCGGTCTGGGCGTAGACCGCCGCCAGCGCGCCATAGGCCGGCAGCGACAGCGGCGCCATGCGAAGCGCCTGCTGCAGGGATTTGTCGGACAGCCGGCCATTGACGAGCACCAGCGGCATGGCGCGCGCCCGGGCGGCGGCCACCAGGTTGGGCCAGATTTCGGTTTCCATCAGCAGGCCCAGGCGCGGCTTGAAGTGGCTGAAAAAGCGCTTCACCGCCGCCGGGCTGTCCCAGGGCTGCCAGACCTGCACATCGCCGGGCTGCAGCAGCCCCGCGCCTTCCGCGCGCCCGGTGGCCGTGCCGTGCGTGAGCAAAATGCGCAGGCCCGGCTGCCGGGCCCGCAAGGCCTTGAGCAGCGCCGCCGCCGTGCGGGTTTCGCCCAGCGAGACGGCATGCAGCCAGACCAGCTCGGACCGCGCCTCAAGCGGCTGGCTGTAATGGCCGAAACGTTCTTCCACGGCCTCCAGATAGCCCGGCTCCTGTTGCCCACGGCGCGCCAGCTTGCGCCGCAGCAGGGGCTGGCCCAGCGTCATGAGGGCGGAATACAGCCCGCGCGCCAGGCCGCTCATGGGGCGCCCAGCGTGGCGAGGCAGCCCAGCCAGGCCTGCCAGACCGCCTCCACGCCGGGCGTGGGCTGGGCAAACACGCTGACCTGCCGCCCGGCGGATGCAGGCCCGGTGCGCCAGGCGGTGTCGAAGTTGTAGATCTGCACATGCGGCAGGTCCAGCGCCACGGCGATATGGCTGACGCCGCTGTCGACGCCGATGACGCCGGCGCATTGCGCGAGTTCATCGGTCAGCGCATCCAGCGCCAGCTGCGGCCAAACGATGGCGCTGGCGGGCTGGTGCTGATTGAGCGCATCGGCCAGCGCCTGGCTGGTCGCCAGCTCCCTGGCATTGCCATGCGGCAAGGCGACCCGGTAGCCGGCCGCCAGCAGCCGCCGGCCCAGTTCCAGCCAATGCGCCTGCGGCCACTCCTTGTCGGCGCGCGAGGTGCCATGCACGAAGGCAACCGTGTTTGCTCTCTTTTCAGGAGCTGCTTGCGCCCGCTCTTGCTGGGCCAGATGCCTGTTCAACCCAAAATCCGGGGGACCGGCGAAGGCATAGCCGAGGGCCCGCGCCGCCAGCTCGCGCGAGCGCGGCACGGCAGCGGTGTGCGGCGCGATGCGAATCGTCACGTCGGCGACCCAGCGCGTAGGCGCCTCGTAGCCCGAGCCCTCGGTCTGGTTGGCCAGGGCGTAGCGTTTGCCGCCCGGGGCCAGCCGCGCCAGCCTGGCGACCAGTGCCGACTTGCTCAGGCCCTGCAGGTCGATCACCGCGTCGTAGCTTTCCTGCTGCAGTTGCGCCTTGAAGGCACGCCATTCGCCGCGCGTGGCCGCCGCCAGCGGCGACTTGCGCCAGCGCCGGATTTCGCAGGGGATGATGCGCCGCAAGGCCGGGCTGCGCGCCAGCAGCGAGGCAAAGGCTTTTTCAACGACCCAGTCAATCTGCGCGCCGGGCAAGGCTGCATGAATGTCCTGCAGCACCGGCAAGGCATGCACCACATCGCCCAGCGATGACAGCTTGACCAAGAG
>CAZWDK010000326.1:0-3451 GCA_964633095.1 uncultured Polaromonas sp.
ACGCTGAAAAGCGTGATCGGCCCGAAACAGGTCGAGGTCGACATGCCGCTGCGGGACGGCGACTCGCTGCGCTCGAAAATCAAGCAGGTGGCTTCCGGCCGCTTTGGCGTCACCGCCGAATACCTGGTGTCGGCCGACCAGATCCAGATCAAGATGGCCCAGGGCGCCAAGCCGGGCGAGGGCGGCCAGCTGCCGGGCGGCAAGGTCAGCGACTACATCGGCCAGCTGCGTTACTCAGTGCCCGGCGTCGGCCTGATTTCGCCGCCGCCGCATCACGACATCTATTCGATCGAAGACCTGGCGCAGCTGATCCATGACCTGAAAAACGTCAACCCGCGCGCCAGCATCAGCGTCAAGCTGGTCAGTGAGGTCGGTGTCGGCACCATTGCCGCCGGCGTGGCCAAGGCCAAGTCGGATCATGTGGTGATCGCCGGCCATGACGGCGGCACCGGCGCCTCGCCCTGGTCGTCAATCAAGCATGCCGGTTCGCCCTGGGAAATCGGCCTGGCCGAAACCCAGCAGACGCTGGTGCTGAACCGCCTGCGCGGCCGCATTCGGGTGCAGGCCGACGGCCAGATGAAAACCGGCCGCGACGTCGTCATTGGCGCGCTGCTGGGCGCCGACGAATTCGGCTTTGCCACCGCGCCGCTGGTGGTCGAGGGCTGCATCATGATGCGCAAATGCCACCTCAACACCTGCCCGGTCGGCGTGGCGACGCAAGACCCGGTGCTGCGCCAGAAATTCAGCGGCAAGCCCGAGCATGTGGTCAATTACTTCTTCTTTGTCGCCGAAGAGGCGCGCCAGCTCATGGCCCAGCTCGGCGTGCGCAAGTTTGACGACCTGATCGGCCGCGCCGACCTGCTCGACATGCAAAAAGGCATTGAACACTGGAAGGCCGGCGGCCTGGACTTCAGCCGCCTGTTCTACCAGCCGAATGTGCCGGCCGACGTGCCGCGTCTGCATGTGGACAGCCAGGACCACGCGCTGGAAAAGGCGCTGGATGTGCGCCTGATCGAAAAATCCAGGGCGGCGCTGGAAAAGGGCGAAAAAGTCCAGTTCATCGAGATTGCGCGCAACGTCAACCGCACCGTGGGCGCCATGCTGTCGGGCGAGTTGACGCGCCTGCATCCCGAAGGCCTGCCGGACGACACCCTGCACATCCAGCTGGAAGGCACCGGCGGCCAGTCTTTTGGCGCCTTCCTGGCCAAGGGCATCACCATGTACTTGATCGGTGACGCCAACGATTACACCGGCAAGGGCCTGAGTGGCGGCCGCATCGTGGTGCGCCCCAGCATTGACTTCCGCGGTGAGTCGCATAAAAACACCATCGTCGGCAACACCGTGCTCTACGGCGCCACCACCGGCGAAGCCTTCTTCAGCGGCGTGGCCGGCGAGCGTTTTGCCGTGCGCCTGTCGGGCGCGACGGCCGTGGTTGAAGGCACGGGCGACCATGGTTGCGAGTACATGACGGGCGGCACCGTGGCCGTGCTGGGCAAGACCGGCCGCAACTTCGCGGCCGGCATGAGCGGCGGCGTGGCCTATGTCTACGACGAGGACGGGCAGTTTGCCACGCGCTGCAACACCTCCATGGTGTCCATGGACAGGGTGGTGAGCACGGCCGACCAGCACAGCCATGACCAGGCCGACTGGCATGCCGGCGCCAGCGACGAGGAGATCCTCAAGCGCCTGCTGCAGGACCACAACCGCTGGACCGGCAGCAAGCGCGCCCGCGAACTGCTGGACAGCTGGAGCGAATCGCGCCTGAAGTTTGTGAAGGTATTCCCCAATGAGTACAAGCGGGCCTTGATCGAGCGCAAGGAGCGCCGGCTGGAAGCGGCGACGGAAACCACGCGCTCGCAGGTGGCCACCAATCAGGAAGAGGACGCCGTGGCCGCCAAGTAAGGCGCCGCACAGCTCACTATTTGCTATTGTTTTTATAGCTGGTTGCGCCCGATATACAGGGGCAACCAGCCTAAAACACTTAAAAAATCGCACAGGACTTCATCATGGGAAAAATCACCGGCTTCATGGACTACGAGCGCGTCGAAGAGGGCTACAAGCCCGTTGCCGAGCGCCTGAAGAACTACAAGGAATTTGTCATCGGGCTGGACGACGCGCAGGCCAACCAGCAGGCGGCGCGCTGCATGGACTGCGGCACGCCGTTTTGCAACAACGGCTGCCCGGTCAACAACATCATTCCCGACTTCAATGACATGGTGTTCCGCGCCGACTGGAAAAACGCGATCGACACGCTGCACAGCACCAACAACTTCCCCGAATTCACCGGCCGCATCTGCCCGGCGCCCTGCGAGGCCGCCTGCGTGCTGAACGTCAACAACGACGCGGTCGGCATCAAGTCCATCGAGCACGCCATCATCGACCGCGCCTGGTCAGAAGGCTGGGTCAAGCCCCAGTTGCCCAAGCACAAGACCGGCAAGAAGGTCGCGGTGGTCGGTTCCGGCCCGGCCGGCATGGCGGCGGCGCAACAGCTGGCGCGCGCCGGCCATGCGGTCACGCTGTTCGAGAAAAACGACCGCATCGGCGGCCTGCTGCGCTACGGCATTCCCGACTTCAAGATGGAGAAGGTGCATATCGACCGCCGCGTCGAGCAGATGCAGGCCGAGGGCGTGATCTTCCGCCCCGGCGTGATGGTCGGCAAGCTGCCCAAAGACTCCAAGGTCACCAACTGGGCCAAGGAAACCATTGCGCCCGAGCAGCTGCAAAAAGACTTTGATGCCATCATCCTGACCGGCGGCGCCGAGCAGTCGCGCGACCTGCCGGTGCCCGGCCGCGAGCTGGATGGCGTGCATTTCGCGATGGAGTTTTTGCCGCAGCAAAACAAGGTCAACGCCGGCGACAAGGTCAAGGGCCAGATCCGGGCCGACGGCAAGCACGTGATCGTGATCGGCGGCGGCGACACCGGCTCCGACTGCGTCGGCACCAGCAACCGCCACGGCGCGGCCAGCGTGACCCAGTTTGAGCTGATGCCGCAGCCGCCCGAAGAGGAAAACCGTCCCCTGACCTGGCCTTACTGGCCGATCAAGCTGCGCACCAGCTCCAGCCATGAAGAGGGCTGCGAACGCGAGTTCGCCATCTCGACCAAGGAACTGGTCGGTGAAAAGGGCAAGGTCACCGGCCTGAAAACCGTTCGCGTCGAATGGAAGGACGGCAAGATGGTGGAAGTGCCGGGTTCCGAGCAGCTGCTCAAGGCCGACCTGGTGCTCTTGGCCATGGGCTTTGTCTCGCCCGTTGCCTCCATTCTGGAAGGCTTTGGCGTGGAAAAGGACAACCGCGGCAATGCCAGGGCCAGCATCGACTTCATTGGCGGCTACGCCACCAATGTGCCCAAGGTGTTTGCGGCGGGTGATATCCGGCGCGGCCAGTCCCTGGTGGTGTGGGCGATTCGCGAAGGCCGCCAGGCCGCGCGCGCCGTCGACGAATTCCTCATGGG
>CAZWDK010000327.1:0-3448 GCA_964633095.1 uncultured Polaromonas sp.
CGGCCGCTGGGCAGCCCCGCCATCACGCGCCGCATCGTGCTCATGGTGCGCAGCCAGCCCGAGTTGCGCCGCAGCACGGTGACGGACTGCCTGGAGCACCTGGCGCGCGCGCTGCGCGGGCGTCACGCGACCACGACCTAGCGGCGCAACCATAGGGCCGCGCCGCACCCGGTACACGATGCGGTTCAGCCCGGGTGCGCGTGGGGGTGAATGGCTGTTTTGTTGTTAACATCACAGACAAAAAGCCAGATCCGATCACCCCAAAAAGGCACAAGGTGGCGCTCATTATTTTTTCACACTTGATCATCACCGATGTCTGCTCCACCAAGTGGACTGCAGTGGCGCTTCAAGCTTGCGGCCTGCTCACATGACAGTCAGCCCGCACGGAAAATCCATGAAGCCAAAACCATTGCAACGCGTCGCTTCGGTGGCTTGCTCCGCCCTTTTTCTGGTGGCAGGCATGGCTTCCGCAGAGCAGTTCACCGGAAGCCAGCAAGAGCTGGCCGCATGGCCTTCCTTGAAACTGAGCTACGTATTGAGTACCAAAGGAGGTACAGGCAAAGTGGCCGATCCGGTGCAATTGGCGGAAGCCGAAGCTCCGGCAGTGCTGGCACTCACGAGAGGCAGCCGCCCGCCTGAAGTCGCCCCACAGTCCTATGTCACCATCTATGGTTATCTGGACGTGGCACTCAACAAGGAAACCGGTGCTGCGTTAAAACTGGATCGTGGTTCCAACAACTTGATCGGTTTCAAGGGCCAGGAAGATCTGGGCGGTGGTCTGTCCGCCATCTTCAATTTGCAGGCGCGCTTTAAACCAGACACGGGTGAGCAAGAGCGTACCTCAACCTTCTGGCAAGGTGAAAGCACGGTAGGGCTGAAGAGCGCATCGCTGGGCAGGCTGCGCCTGGGCCGTGCCCTGACCCCGCTGTGGAACAACATCTGGCTGTTTGAGCCTTGGTACAACAGCGGCTTCAACGGCTCGCTGGCGTCGTACCAGACTGGCAACTACAGCAGCGACGGCATCAGCGATGTCGCGCTCGGCTTTGCCAATTTTGCGCGCGTCAGCAACGGCCTGTTTTACGATTCGCCCGACATGTCGGGCTGGCGCTTCGCCGTGGCTGGCGAGCTGGAAAAAAATCCGGCCGCCAAAACGCGCAACAGGGGCATCTCGGTCAATTACGGCAAGGGCCCGATCGGCGCGATGCTGTCCTATGAGCGCAATGGAAATACCGACATCATCTACTTCATTGGCGGCTCCTATGACTTGGGCGGCCTGGCACTGATGGGATCGTATGCCCACACCAAACTGGTAGGCATCAATGCAGAACGATTGATGGTGCTGGCCGCGACCTATGCGCTAGGCTCCGGTACCCTCAGGGCCGGCTATGGCCGCAATCAGGAAAGTGGCAATCACAAGATCAGCCTGGGTTACAACCACCCCTTATCGAAGCGCACCAACCTGTATGCCGATCTGTACCGTGAAAAGACCAGGGGCAACATCACGGGTCAAGCCATTGGCATGAACCATGCCTTCTAATTTCCGCCGGCTCGCCAGAGCGGTCGACATCCTGACGGGAAGCGGAGCGTCGAGTGGGTCGCAGCAAGTCCATCTGAGCTAGTCCACGATCAACCCCGAGCCGGCCACGCCCATCGCCTTCGCTGCTCATTCTCGATCGGGGACTGTTTGTCGCAGTGCGGGGCGCTGCGCTTGCAGCGCCAGAAGGAACATCCAGGAGGAAAGACAGAACGGTGCGCTCAGCGCCGGCAATCCGGCAGGACGCAACAGCGGGATCATGGCCCCGGTCGCGATCGCCGCGACCGCCGCGCACAGCAGCGCCGCCATCAGGGTCCGGCAGCCGGGCTTCACGATGAGGGTCCCCACGGCAAGGGCGCTGAGCGCGGAATTAAAGCCGTACAAGCCGTGAAAGACGGCCGAGTCTGCGGCACCGATGAGCAGCGCGGTCAAGCATCCCGTCAACGAACCGGCTGCCGCCAGCATGGCGGCCCGGCTCGAGTTTGCGAGCAACCCAAGCAGGAAGATGAAGCCCGCAACAAGGTCGTCCTGAAAGAAGATCTGGCCGATTCCCCGCAGTGTTCCGTTCAGCAGGAGGCTGGTGCTATCTTGCCCATTCGTGAACGGCTCCGTCCATGCCCTGGCCGCATCCGTCAGCCAGCGCTCGCCCAGCCTTGGGACAGGGCCTTGGGCATAGACGAGACCGCCCAACTGCATGACGGAAAGAAGAATCAGCCACAGCACGCCGACAAAAGGGGCGCTGAGCGGGGGCAGATGCAGACGGCCCGGGAGCCGATGGAGCGCGTAGGTCAGGGCGGCCGACAGGGCGCCTGCGACCGCCACAATCATCCAGAGCCCTGGGTTCGGATTGAGGAAGGAAGCCAGGGCGAGGCCGGAAAAAAAACCGTTGAAGCCGTAGACCCCGCTCAGGATGAGACCACGCTCAGCGCCTATCGCCCACGCCACCGAAGTGCTCGTGAGCAGTCCCAGCAGGGCCGCCAGGCCAAGCCATGGTGAGCCGAGAAAAATGCCCAACAGCAGAACAAGCCCCGTGTACCCGTTCTGCTGAAACACGCTTTGGCTGACGCCAAAAAAAAGGGCCCGTAAACCGTCCATGGAGACACTCATTCAGCACAGATCTGGGTCCAGCTGCCGGGCGCCAACATTCGGTTCCCCCAATGCAGGCTGTGCTGCGCATCGGGCTGGAGCGGACTCACTTTCACTTTGAGAACGGCGCCGTATCCGTCGGTCTGAAACGGCTGTATCCACCAGCCGCTGGTGGCGTCCCAAATTTGAATCCGGGTCCCATCCAGGCTCACGGCCACGGCCTCGTGGTAAATCTTGTCATCGGCCAGCCAGTTAAAGTAGCCGGGCCCGTCCCGCCATATTTTGCGCAACTGACCGATCGCGTGGCTGGAGAGCCTCTGGATGAGCTGTACGGACGCGGTCTTTACCCCGCGCGATTGGTAGACCTCGCGGGCAATTGCCGCCAGCGCCCCGCAGTCCAGCTTCTTCATCGCGACGGCATCGCACCAGAACAGCGGCCAGGGTGAAGGGCCCCATTCATACCTCTCGGGGACCCAGCGCGGCGCGGAGATGAGCCGACTATTGTTTCCGCCCACGGAGTCAAGGCTGTAGTCCTGGCTGATCAGCCAATTTCTCGCGGTGTGGCAACAGGCCTGTCCGTGGTGCGAAAAGTAGGAAGCCGGATGCGAGTGCCAGGCATCGATCGTGACCTCGTCGGCAAGTGGCGGTTTAGAGTCCATGGGTCTTACCTCGTCCAAACGTGTAGGCCATGCTGCTTTCATAGGCGCCCGCATCGCAGATCGCGAGCAACTCGCCTTGCCGGATGTCCGCAGGCAGGTGGACATTGGGCGCGAGGATATCGTCCTCCATGCAGAGTCGTCCCAGAATCCTCGCCTTGCCGCGCGCCAT
>CAZWDK010000328.1:0-3438 GCA_964633095.1 uncultured Polaromonas sp.
GCCGACATCGCCGTGGGCACCAACGCCGGCCAGATCAAGACCGGCTCGCTGTCACGCTCCGACCGCATGGCCAAGTACAACCAGCTGCTGCGCATCGAAGAAGACCTGGGCGACATCGCCTCCTACCCTGGCCGCGCGGCGTTTTACAACCTGCGTTAAGCCCTGTTTGACGCGCTCTCCAGTCCAAATCGAGTCAGGCACACGAGGCTGAACGTGGGAAAGCGCGTCGTCCCTGCCATTCTGATTGCGCTGCTGGTGCTGTTCCACGCGCAACTCTGGATTGGCCGGGGCAGCATTCCCAGCGTGCAGGACTTGCAGCAACGGCTGGACGAGTTGCTCGCGAATAACGCCAAGGCCCAGGCCGCCAATGACCAGCTGTCGGCCGAGGTCCGCGACCTCAAGGAAGGCCTGGAAATGGTCGAAGAAAAAGCCCGCGGCGAGCTGGGCATGGTCAAGCCCAACGAAATCTTTGTGCAAATCACCAAGTAAGCCGCCTCTTTCAAGGGGCTCCTGGCATGGCTGAGCTGACCATTGCGCTGCTTGGCGCACCCGACACCGGAAAATCACAACTCGCTGCGGCCCTCGGCCGTGCGCTGGAGCCGTCCGCCGGGCACGCCGTCATCGTGACGGCCGAAACGCCGGCCCTGCTGGCGGAGCCGCTGCACTACGACCTGACGCTGCTGATGGGGTTGGAGGCGCTCGCGCAAAGCCCGGAACGGGCACAGCAGCAGCTGGCCGCAGACCAGTCGCTGCGCGCCGCACTGGCACGTTCTGGCCTGCCTTATCGTGTGCTTTACGGCCAGCCAGCAGAGCGTCTGGCACAGGCCCTGCGCGAGTTGGAGTTTTTGCTGCCTGCCGCCGGGCAGCGCACGCGGCCAAACATCGGCCCCGCCGGCAAGGCCTGGGTCTGGGCTTGCGACAAATGCAGCGACCCGCAGTGCGAGCATCGGCTGCTCAGCGATCTTCTGGCCCAGCGCCCTCGCGCGCAGTGACGGCGCGGACCGGGCGACTTACTGCACGGTGGCCGTCGGTGGCTGCCGGCTGCTCTGGCTGGTGAAAACCTGCGCCGCATCCACCGGGTCAAACGCGTACTGCGCACCACAGAATTCGCAAGCCACCGCCACCTCACCGCGTTCTTCAATCAGGCTTTCGACCTCTGCCGAGCCCAGACTGCGCAGCATATTGCCCACCCGTTCACGCGAGCAGCTGCAGGCAAAGCTGGGGGTCAAGGGCTCAAACCGCGTGATCTGTTCTTCCCAGAACAGGCGGCGCAAAATCGTGTCGGCATCCAGCGTCAACAGCTCTTCGCGTTTGAGCGTGCCCGCCAGCATGGCGATGCGCTGGTAGTCCTCATTCCGGCCAATCTGGTCTTCATTGGCGTCCCGGTCAATCCGGCCTTCCAGATTGCCCTGCCCTTTCACCGGCAAACGCTGGATCAGCAGGCCCGCCGCCATGTTGCCGTCGGCAGCCAGAATCAGCTTGGTGTCGAGCTGCTCGCTTTGCAGCATGTAGTGCTCCAGCACCTCGCTCAGGTTCTCCAGTTTTTCACGCTGGTCGCCAAACAGCGGCACCACGCCCTGGTAAGCCTGCTGCCCCGGCAACTTGTCCTTGGGGTCCAGGGTGATGGCGCAGCGCCCTTCGTTGTTCACGTTGACCAGCTGGCTCAGGGAGCTGCCCGGCTCAATCGGCCCGGTCACGGTCGCCGTGGCGCGCAGGCTCAGGTCGGGCCGCACCTCGGCCACCGCAAGCTTGACCGGGCCATCGCCAAAAACCTGCAAAACCAGCGCGCCATTGAACTTGATATTGCTCTGCATCAGGGCGCCCGCAGCCGTCATTTCACCGAGCAGGTGTGTGACTTCGGTCGGATAAGCCCCTGCGGCTTGCCGGCGCTTGAGGATTTCCTGCCAGGAATCGGTCAGGCGCACCAGCATGCCGCGCACCGGCAGGCCGTCAAAGAGAAATTTATGAAGTTCAGACATATCGGAAATTGAAAAAAGTAGCGGCCGGAGCAAAAAAACGAAAGCCGGCCATGGACACCCGTATCAGGCCAGCTTCTTGAGCCCAGCCTTATAGCGACTGGCATTGTCCATATAGTGCCTGGCGCTCTTTTTTAAACCCTCTATCTGTTCGGGCGAGAGTTGCCTGACCACCTTGGCCGGGCTTCCCAGAAGCATGGAGCCATCGGGAAACTCCTTGCCTTCGGTCACCAGCGAGCCCGCACCGACCAGGCAGTTCTTGCCGATCTTCGCGCCATTGAGCACCACCGCCTGAATGCCAATCAGCGAGCCGTCGCCAACGGTGCAGCCATGCAGCATGACCTGGTGGCCGACCGTGACATGCTCCCCAATGACCAGCGGCTGGCCCGGGTCGGCATGCAAAACACTGTTGTCCTGGATGTTGGAACCCCGGCCCACCGTGATGGTTTCGTTGTCGCCCCGGATCACCACGCCAAACCAGACGCTGCTGTCCTCGGCCAACGTGACACGGCCCATGACTTGCGCGCTGTCAGCCACCCAGGCTGAGTCGGGGATGGCAGGCGTGAAATCGTCCAGCTGGTAAATGGCCATGGTTGTCCTTGATGACGGGGTCTGAGGGAGGGGTGCCCCGATTGTAAAGAACCACCGGTCCACGCGGCCTGCGGCCTATCGCCGACAATTCAGCCATGACCGCCTCGCCAACCCCGCCAGAACTGCGCCGGCTGGCGCTGGACGCCTTGCTGGAACCGGATCCACAGCAAAAAGTGCTGCTAGCCCAGCATCTATGGGCGCAAGCAGCTACTATTTTGATAGCAAATACGGCCGACCTGCAAGCTCCCGACGGCCTGCCCGGCTGCCCGCAGCGGCCCGAGCTGCGGTCGCACCTGGATGTTCCCAAGCGCTCGCCCTTCACGCAGGAGGGCTTGGCCGCGCTGCTGCATGCGGTCACCCACATCGAATTCAACGCCATCAACCTGGCTCTGGATGCCGTTTGGCGCTTTGCCGGCATGCCGCGCGCCTATTACCTGGACTGGCTGAAAGTGGCCGCCGAAGAGGCACAGCATTTCAGCCTGTTGCGTGCCCACCTGCAAAGCCTGGGTTACGACTACGGCGACTACCCCGCCCACACCGGCCTGTGGGACATGACGGCCAAGACCGAAAACGACCTGCTGGCACGCATGGCGCTGGTGCCCCGCACGCTGGAGGCGCGCGGGCTGGACGCCACGCCGCCCATGCAGGCCAAGCTGCGCAAGGTCGGCACACCGGCCGCCTTGCATGCGGTGGCGATCCTCGACATCATTTTGCGCGACGAAATCGGCCATGTCGCCATTGGCAACCACTGGTACCGCCAGCTGTGCGGCCAGCGCGGGCTGGACCCTGTCGCCACCTACGCGGTGCTGGCCCAACAATACGGCGCGCCGCGCCTGAAGGGCCCGCTGAACCTGGATGCGCGCCGGGAGGC
>CAZWDK010000329.1:0-3430 GCA_964633095.1 uncultured Polaromonas sp.
CCGGCCAGCACCGAGCCCTTGAACTCGGTCTGGATGAACTTGCGGATTTCTTCGGAGTGGTAGGCCTTGACCAGCTTGGCGACCCAGGGCTTGTCCTTGTCGGCCTCACGCACGGCCAGCAGGTTCACATAGGGCGACTTGGCGGACTCCTGCGCAATCGCGTCCTTGGGGTTCAGGCCGGCGGAGAGGGCAAAGTTGGTGTTGACGGCCGACGCGTCCAGGTCGTCCAGCGAACGGGGCAGTTGCGCGGCTTCGAGTTCGACAAACTTGAGTTTCTTGGGATTCGCGATCACATCCAGCGGCGTGGCCTTGAGGCCGGCTTCGGGCTTGAGCTTGATCAGGCCCTTGTCCTGCAGCACCAGCAGCACGCGGCCGCCGTTGGTGGGGTCGTTGGGAATGCCAAAACGCGCGCCCTCCTTCAGCTCGGCCAGGCTCTTGACCTTTTTGGAGTACAGGCCGATCGGGAAGTTGACGGTGTAGCCGACCGAGACAATCTTGTAGCCGCGGTCCTTGACCTGCAGGTCCAGGAAAGGCTTGTGCTGGTAGCTGTTGGCGTCCAGATCGCCGGCGGCCAGGGCGGCATTGGGCTGGATGTAGTCGCTGAATTCGACGACCTGGATCTTCAGGCCGTCTTTTTCGGCAATCTTTTTGACCTGCTCGAAAATTTGCGCGTGCGGGCCTGCCGTGACGCCGATCTTGAGCGGCTTGTCCTGCGCCAGCACGCTGCCGGAGAAAGAGGAGGCAAGGGCCAGCGCGAGGGCCGATTGCACAAGGCTGCGTTTGTTCATGGTGTGTCCTTCTTGAAAAAATGAAAATGGAATGCGTGAATGGGGAAAATTTCCTGAAAGCCAGGCTCTTAAGAAAAACAGGGATCCAGTCTATACAGGACGGGCGCAGGCAGCTATCAAAAACGTAGCAGAATCAACAACGCCAGTAGCCGCCTTGAGGAAGGTGCGAACTCATTTGTGGCTCAGCCGCCGCACCGCCCAGTCGCCCAGGCTTTGCACGGCCTGCACAAACAGGATCAGCACCACCACCACGGCCAGCATCACTTCGGGCAGGAAACGCTGGTAGCCGTAGCGAATGCCGAGGTCACCGAGACCGCCGCCGCCAATCGCGCCGGCCATGGCCGAGTAACCGGTCAGGCTCACAAAGGTGATGGTCAGGCCGCCCACAATGCCGGGCAAGGCCTCGGGCAGCAGCACCTTGAGCACGATCTGCCGCGTGGTCGCGCCCATGGCCAGCGCCGCCTCGATCAGGCCATGGTCGACCTCGCGCAAGGAGGCCTCCACCAGCCGCGCCACAAAAGGCGCAGCCGCAATCGTCAGCGGCACCACGGCCGCCGCCGTGCCTATGGACGAGCCGGTGATCAAGCGCGTCAGCGGAATGATGGCCACCAGCAAAATGATGAAGGGCGTGGAGCGCACCGCGTTGACGATGCCGCCCACGATGCGATTCGCCACCGGGTTGTGCAGCACCCCGCCGTCGTCGCTGAGCCGCAAAAACACCCCCAGCGGAATGCCGATCAGCGCGCCCACCAGGCCCGAAATGCCGACCATGACCATGGTTTCCCAGAGCGAGCTGACAAACAGCTCCAGCAGGGCCTGCGAAAAATTACTGAACATGGATCAACCCCTGACTCGACAAGCTGGGCACCTGGTCAACATGCACACCCGCGCCGCGCAAATGCGCCACCGCCGCGTTGAGCTGCTCGCGCGCACCGCGCGCAAACAGCGCCAGCGTGCCAAAAGGCTTGCCCTGGATCTCATCGACCTGGCCATGCACGATGGACAGGTCGATGCCGAAGCGGCGAATCACGTCGGACAGCAAGGGCCGGTCGGACTCGTCGCCGGCAAACGCCAGCCGCAGCAACTGCCCTTCTTCGGGGTGTTCTGCGCTCATCAGCGTGCGAATGCGCGCCAGCACGCTGTCGGGCAGTTCCTGCGGCACGATCTCCGCTATCAGGCTGCGCGTGGTCTCGTGCTGCGGCCGCGTGAAAACGTCGATGACGGGGCCGCTTTCGACAATGCGGCCGGCATCAATCACCGCCACCCGGTCGGCCACCTGCTTGATCACCTGCATCTGGTGCGTGATCAGCACAACCGTCAGGCCGAATTCCTTGTTGATCTGCTTGAGCAGGCCCAGGATGGAGCGTGTGGTTTCCGGGTCCAGCGCCGAGGTCGCCTCGTCGGACAACAGCACCTTGGGCCGATTGGCCAGCGCGCGCGCAATGCCCACGCGCTGCTTTTGCCCGCCGCTGATCTGTGCCGGGTAACGGTCGCGCAATGCCGTCAACCCCACCAGCTCAAGCAAGGGCTCCACGCGTTGTTTGATCTCTTGCGGGGAGAGGCCCGCGATCTCCAGCGGCAAGGCCACGTTGCCGTACACCGTGCGCGAAGACAGCAGGTTGAAATGCTGAAAAATGATGCCGATGTCGCGCCGCGCCACGCGCAGCGCATCGCCATCCAGCGAGGTCAGCGCCCGGCCGCCGACCAGCACCTGGCCCGAGGTGGGGCGGTTCAGCAGGTTGATGACGCGCACCAGCGAACTTTTGCCGGCTCCGCTGCGTCCAATGATGCCGAACACCTCGCCAGGATTGATGTGAAGATCGACGCCCTTCAGCGCCTCGACCGGGCCCGTCGGCCCCTTGTAGGTTTGAAAAATACTCTTGAGTTCGATCATGAAAACCCGTCGTGGCCGCTCGCATCGCGTGGAGGCGATTGGCTCTTTTTTGGAACAGGTGGGGACTTTATAGGGTTTTCCCTAGAATTCAAAAGAATAATAAATTCATTAATTAGATTTTTTAGTAGTTAATCTGCAGCTGCGGCATCCCAGAAAACCCATTGCGGGCATGCAGCCCTCCCCTGTTCTGGGGATAGGCCTTGCCTGGCGGGCTTTGTAGTCTTGAAGTTTGGCGATTCAGATCAAGGGCTGGCAGGCCATGCGTTGCCTGACGCACTGCTCCCCTGATCACCGCTCGGGCGCAGCCTGTCGGCCTGAATTGCCGTACGCCAGCGTAACGGGGCCCTCGCTGGCCGGTTTGATCTGTCAGGCCCCCCACCCCTGAAGGAGAACAACATGGTTACCTATATTGCACTTTCCAACTTTACCGATCAAGGGATTCGCACCGTCAAGGACACCACCAAACGTGCCGAAGCCGTCCAGGAGGCCGCCAGGAAGTTTGGCGCCACGATGACGCAAATCTACTGGACACTGGGGGCATACGATGTGGTGACGATCATCGAGGCGCCGGACGAGACATCCGCCACCGCATTCGCATTGGCCATTGGCATGGCGGGCAATATTCGCACGCAAACCCTGCGCGCCTTCTCCAAGCAAGAGATGAACGGGGTTCTTGCCAAGCTGGCATAGCGGCCCGGATGCCCGCCTGAAGGTCGAACGGCCGGGCCGCAATCGTCGCGCTGCAAGC
>CAZWDK010000330.1:0-3420 GCA_964633095.1 uncultured Polaromonas sp.
CACGGCAAACGGGCAGCGCTCGCGCTCGCAAAAGGCCTGGAACTGGGCCAGCGACTCCGGCGCGATCGCCATCACATAGCGTTCCTGGCTTTCGTTGCTCCAGATTTCCTTGGGCGAGAGGCCGCTTTCTTCCAGCGGCACGGCGCGCAGATCAAAGCGCGCACCGCGTCCTGCGTCGTTGACCAGCTCGGGGAAGGCGTTGGACAAACCACCGGCGCCCACGTCGTGAATCGCCAGAATCGGATTGGCCTGGCCCAGTTGCGCGCACTGGTTGATGACCTCCTGGGCGCGGCGCTCGATCTCGGGGTTGCCGCGCTGGACCGAGTCAAAGTCGAGCTCGGCCGCGTTGGCGCCAGACGCCATGGAACTGGCCGCGCTGCCGCCCATGCCGATGCGCATGCCCGGGCCGCCCAGCTGGATCAGCAAGGTGCCGGCCGGGAACGGTATTTTTTTCGTGAGCCCGGCATCGATGGTGCCGACGCCGCCGGCAATCATGATGGGCTTGTGGTAACCCCAGCGCTGGCCGCCCACGGTTTGTTCGTACTCGCGGAAATAGCCGGCCAGATTGGGCCGGCCAAACTCGTTGTTGAAGGCCGCGCCGCCCAGCGGGCCTTCCGTCATGATTTGCAGCGGGCTGGCGATGTGCGCCGGTTTGCCGTAATCACCGTCAAACAGCCTGGAGACGGTGAAACCCGTCAGGCCGGCCTTGGGTTTGGAGCCGCGGCCGGTGGCGCCTTCGTCGCGGATCTCGCCGCCGGCGCCGGTGGATGCGCCCGGGAAAGGCGAGATCGCCGTCGGGTGGTTGTGCGTCTCCACCTTCATCAGCACATGCATCAGCACGTCGTCGGTTTCGCTATAAGTTTGATAGCTGCTTGTGCCCGCACCTTCTGGGCTGGAGTCCGATTTGGCATAGAAGCGCTGGACTTTGGCGCCCTCCATCACCGAGGCGTTGTCCGAATACGCCACCACCGTGTGCTGGGGGTGCAGCCTCTCGGTGTTGCGGATCATGGCAAACAGGCTTTTGTCCTGCGGCACGCCGTCGATCGTGAAGTCGGCGTTGAAGATCTTGTGGCGGCAGTGCTCGCTGTTGGCCTGCGCAAACATCATCAACTCGACGTCGGTCGGGTTGCGCTGGAGCTGGGTGAAGGCATTCACCAGGTAGTCGATCTCGTCCGCGGCCAGCGCCAGGCCGAATTCGCGGTTGGCGGCTTCCAGCGCGGCCTTGCCCCCCTTCAGCACGTCAATGGTTTGCAGCGGCGCACCGTGCAGCTCGGTGAACAGGCCCGCAGCCTGCGCCCGCTCAAACATCACGCTTTCCGTCATGCGGTCGTGCAGCAGCGCTGCGACCTGCTCGTGCTGCGCATCCGTCAGCGCGGTTTTGCCAAAAAATCCGGATTTAAGCGTCAGCCGGTATTCGGTGATGCGCTCTATGCGCTTCACGGCCAGCCCGCAGTTGTGGGCGATGTCGGTGGCCTTGGACGCCCAGGGCGACACCGTGCCAAAACGCGGCGACACGATGAACAGCAGCGCATTGGCCGCACCATCAGCCGGTTGCGGGCAGGGCTCGCCATAGTTCAGCAAGGCCGCCAGCTGGGTCTTCAGGGCATCGGAAGGCGCGGCCTCGGTGGCGACCAGGTGCACAAACCGGGCGCTGACGCCGACGATCTTGCCCTCTATGGCTTGCAGGCGTGGAAGAAGAAGTTGGGCGCGGAAATCGCTCAGGGCGCTGATGCCGTGGGCTTGGCCCTCAAAAGTCGTCAGGTGCAGGGTCACGGTAGCGGTGGCCTTGTAGTTGTGTGGTGAGAAAGGGGCTGCGCATCGGCTGTTTTAGGGCCTTGGCAATGCCTGCAAGCGCAAAGGTTTGCGGGGTGCGCGTTAACCCTGAATTTTATCAGTGACTCGCCTTCGCTCTCCCGCCCGCGCAATTGGGCCGGTTTTCGCCCGCCGGCGCGGCCGGACGGAGCACAAATCCCTTTCTCCAGTGGGATAATCGCGGCATGAGCATTACTTACAAAGACGCAGCCGGCATAGAAGGCATGCGCGTGGCCTGCAAACTGGCCTCCGAGGTGCTGGACTACCTCACGCCTTTTGTCAAAGCCGGTATCACCACCAAGGAAATCGACAAACTCGCCAACGACTACATGGTGAACGTGCAGGGCACGACCTCGGCCACGCTGGGCTACCAGCCGCCGGGCTATCCGCCCTACCCGGCATCGCTGTGCACCTCGCTGAACCATGTGGTGTGCCACGGCATTCCCAACGACAAGCCGCTGAAAAAAGGCGACATCATGAACATCGATGTCACCGTCATCACCAAAGACGGCTGGTTTGGCGACAACAGCCGCATGTACCTGATTGGCGAGACCTCGATTGCCGCCAAGCGGCTGTGCAGCGTGACCTACGAGGCCATGTGGCATGGCATCATGCGCGTCAAACCCGGTGCAAGGCTGGGCGACATCGGCCATGCCATCCAGACCTTCGCGGAGAAACAGGGCTATAGCGTGGTGCGCGAGTTCTGCGGCCATGGCATTGGCCAGCGCTTTCATGAAGAACCGCAGGTGCTGCATTACGGCCGCCCCGGCACGCTGGAAGAACTCAAGCCCGGCATGACCTTCACCATCGAGCCCATGATCAACATCGGCAAGCGCGACATCAAGGACGGCCCCGAAAAAGATGGCTGGACCATCGTGACGCGCGACCACTCGCTGTCCGCCCAGTGGGAGCACACCATTCTGGTCACCGAAACCGGCTACGAAGTGCTGACCTTGTCGGCCGGCAGCCCGGCCATTCCCGCGTTTGTGCCGCACAACAAACCGGCACAGCTCACGGTCAGCGCCTGATCCGGGCCGGCGGTGTCGTCGTCCATGAGCACAGCCCTGCCCCTTTCTGACCTGGCCCAGCTGCGCGAACAGTACCGTGCGGGCAAAACCGCCCTGCTGGCCTCGCTGGCCGGCAGCGGCGCGTCGTCCCGCGGCATTCACAGCCTGCTGCAAAAACTCGCCCGGCATGCCGACATCACCTTGCAACGGCTGTGGCAGCGCGCCGGCTTTCCCGAAGCGGCCTGCCTGGTGGCCGCAGGCGGTTTTGGCCGGGGCGAGTTGTTCCCGCATTCCGATGTGGATGTGCTGCTGCTGCTGCCCGACGATGCCAGGGTCGACAGCGATCCGGCCCTCAAGGCCAGGGTGGAATACTTCATCGGCAGTTGCTGGGACAGCGGCCTGGAGATAGGCTCCAGCGTGCGGACCACGGCCGATTGCGTGGAAGAAGCGGCCAAAGACGTCACGGTGCAAACCTCGCTGCTGGAAGCGCGGCTGGTGGCCGGCTCGAAAAAGAATTTCTTGAAGCTGCAACAGCAGCTGGAGGCGGTGCTCGATCCGCAGGCCTTTTATGTGGCCAAGACGCTGGAGCTGCGCCAGCGCC
>CAZWDK010000331.1:0-3407 GCA_964633095.1 uncultured Polaromonas sp.
ATGCACGCTGCCCAGCGGGTTGTAATGCATGAGCTGCGGCGTGCCCTGGAAGGTGGCCTTGCCGGGCTCGACTTCTATCAGCGCGAAGTCCAGCGTTTCGGCAATGTGGGGGTAGGGCAGCTCACCGGCCAGCATGGCCTGCATCACCTCCATGCCCGTCTTGCCCGCGACCTGCTCGGGGCGGGCCAGCCCGGGTTTGCCGCCGCCTTGCAGCATGCGGGCGCGCACCGCGGCGCTTTGCTGCATCCATTGTGTCAATGTGTCTTGTAGGGTCATGGCTTTCATTAAACTTGCATATGCAATAGTTGTAGGTACAATTAAATTATGAACGATAAACCGTCCCTGTCAATCGCGGCCGAGTTGAAAGCCCAGGGTTGCACCAACCTGAGGCTGCGCCAGCTGATGCGGCGCGTGGCCCAGCACTACGACCTTGAAATGGCCAAGGCGGGGCTCAAGACCACGCAGTACTCGCTGCTGAGCCATGTCTTGAAACTGGGGCCCCTGCGTCCCGGTGAGCTGGCGCAGAGCATGAAGTGCAGCGCCTCCACGCTCACGCGCAACCTCAAGCCGCTGATTGATGCGGGCTGGGTTGAGCTGGCTGCCGGCAGCGATGCGCGCAGCCGCATCGTGGCCATCACGCCGGCCGGGCGCGCCAAACGTGAAGAGGCCCGCCAGCGCTGGAAGGTGGCGCAGGAAAGCCTGAACCAGCGTCTTAGCCCCGAACGGGTGCTGGCCTTGCACAGGCTGATCAATGAATCGCTTGAACTCCTGTCCCCGTCTGAACCCGAACCTGGAGCTGATGATGAATAAACCCCAAGCCGCCGGCCCGCGCAAGGCCGCACTCTGGCTGGTACTGCTGGCCGCCGGTGGCGCATTTGCCCTCACCATGGGCGTGCGCCAGACCATGGGCCTGTTTCTGTCGGCGCTCAACACTTCGACCGCGCTGGGCATTGGCAGCATCAGCCTTGCTTTTGCCTTCGGCCAGCTCTGGTGGGGCCTGACGCAACCCTTTGCCGGTGCCATCGCGGATCGCATCGGTACCGGGCGCGTGATTTTTGCCGGCGTGCTGCTGGTCGCCGTGGGCACCATCATCACGCCGCTCATGACGAGCACGGCGGGACTGATTTTTGCCATAGGCATGCTCGCCGCCGGCGGCGCGGGCATGGCGGGCCCTTCGGTGCTGATGGCCGCCAGCGCGCGGCTGGTGCCGGCTGACAAGCGCGGCCTGGCCTCTGGCATCGTCAATGCGGGCGGCTCCTTTGGCCAGTTCGCCATGGCGCCGATTGCGATCGGCCTGACGGCCGTCGTCGGCTGGGCCAGCGCCATGCAGTGGCTCGGTGTGCTGGTGCTGCTGGCGCTGCCGGCGGCGTTGGTGCTCAAGGGCAACGCCAAAGCGCTGGCCGCGCAGGCTGCGGCGGCCTCGGGCACCAGGGCGCTCAGCGCCCGCCAGGCCATCGGCCAGGCGCTCGCCACGCCCAGCTACCGCTATTTGAGCCTGGGTTTTCTGGTGTGCGGATTTCACGTCGCCTTTCTGGCGACCCATTTGCCCGGCGTGGTGGCGGCCTGTGGCTTGCCGCCCGAGATCGGTGGCTGGGCGCTCGCAATGATTGGCCTGTTCAACATCGTCGGCAGCCTGGCCATGGGCTGGGCCGTGGGCCGCTGGCGCATGAAGTCGCTGCTGGCGCTGCTTTACGCGACGCGCGGCTTGGCCGTGCTGGCGTTTTTGCTGGCGCCGAAAACGCCGGCCGTGATGCTGGTTTTTGCCGCAGTCATGGGCGTGACCTTCCTCTCGACGGTTCCGCCGACGGTGGGACTGGTCGCCAAGATGTTCGGCACGGCCAACATGGCCATGTTGTTCGGCATCGTGATGCTGGCGCACCAGATAGGCGGCTTTTTGGGCGCCTTCCTCGGCGGCTATGTGTTTCAGGCCACCGGCAGCTATGACTGGGTCTGGTACATCGATATCGTGCTGGCCGCGGGTGCCGCGCTGGTGAACCTGCCGATCAGTGAAGCGCGTCTGCCGCGCGCCGCGCAGGCAGCGGCTTGAGGTAGCCGCCATGAGCACCCTTGATCCGCGCACCCGCCTCCTGCTGGAGGCGCCCATCGGTTCGACCTTGTTGCGCCTGGCCGCGCCCAACGTGCTGGTGATGGTGGCGCAGGCCGCCGCCGGCCTGATCGAAACCTATTTTGTTGGCAAGCTCGGCACCGATGCGCTGGCCGGCATGGCGCTGGTGTTTCCTGTCGTGATGCTGATGCAGATGACTTCGGCCGGCGCCATGGGCGGCGGCATCGCCTCGTCGATTGCACGCGCGCTCGGGGCGAGTCGGCGCAAGGATGCCGACGCACTGGTCTTGCATGCGATGGTGATTGCGCTTGGTTTTGGCCTGGCGTTTTCGCTGGCGCTGCTGCTGGGCGGCCGCGGGCTTTATGCGCAGATGGGCGGCAGCGGCGCCTCGCTCGAAGCGGCCGTGACCTATTCGCACTGGGTGTTTGCGGGGGCGGTGCTGGTCTGGCTGTTCAATTCGCTCGCCGCCGTGATCCGCGGCACCGGCAACATGGCCGTGCCGGCCAAGGTGACGGTGGCGGGCGTGATCGCGCTGGTGCCCATGTCGCCGCTGCTGATCTTCGGCTGGGGCCCGCTGCCCGCGCTGGGCATTGCGGGTGGCGCCATGGCGCTGCTGCTGTACTACCTGGGCGGCACGCTGGCGCTGGCGGCCTATTTGTGGTCCAGCAACAGCCTGCTCAAGCCGTCGCTGAGCCATGTGAAGCTGCGCTGGCCGCTCTTTCGCGACATCCTGCGCATCGGCTTGATTGGCTCCATTTCGACGGTGGCGACCAATCTTTCGATTGGTGTCGCGACCTCGCTGGCGGGCGGCTTCGGCCCCGCCGCCATTGCGGGCTATGGCACGGCCTCGCGGCTTGAATACCTGCTGGTGCCGCTGGTGTTTGGCCTGGGTGCGCCGCTGGTGGCCATGGTCGGCACCTGCATAGGTGCCGGCCAGCACGAGCGGGCACTGCGTGCCACCTGGATAGGCGCGGCCATGGCCTTCACGCTGACCGAGGCCATCGGTCTCGTGGCCTCGGCCTTTCCGCGCGCCTGGCTTTCCTTGTTCGACACCGACCCCGCGATGCTGGAGGCCGGCACGCTGTACCTGCGCGCGGTCGGCCCGCTCTATGGCTTCTTTGGCGTTGGGCTGGTGCTGTACTTTGCGTCGCAAGGCGCAGGGCGGCTGTTGTGGCCGGTGATCGGCAACATCGCGCGCCTTGCGGTTGCGGCCATCGGCGGTTGGCTGGCGATTCGCTGGGGCGGCGGGCTGGTGCAGGTGTTCATGGCGCAAGGCGCTGCACTGGCGGTCTATGGCGTGGTGATCGCAGCGGCGATTGCCGGCGGCGCCTGGTTTGGCCGC
>CAZWDK010000332.1:0-3367 GCA_964633095.1 uncultured Polaromonas sp.
CCAGTACATGTGTGCTCAAGCCCATGGTGTTCCTTAAAAGTTACGGTTAAAGGTAAAGGTAAAGGCAAAAAAACCTTGTCCACCAAAAGTGTATACACTTTTTGAATTTAAGGCTATGATGAACCAATGGAATCATCTACGACCCACGCCATCGTCGAGGCCCTGACCAAAGCCATTGTGGAGCACAGGCTGCACCCTGGCACCAAGCTGGCCGAACAAAAACTGGCCGACCATTTCGGCGTATCCCGAACGCTGGTGCGGCAAGCGCTGTTTCAGCTCTCGCAAAACCGCCTGATCCGCCTGGAACCGGCGCGCGGGGCCTTCGTCGCTGCGCCCTCGGTGCTGGAGGCCAGGCAGGTGTTTGCCGTGCGGCGCATGCTGGAAGCCGAAATGACGCGCGCCTTTGTGCGCGAGGTCACACCCGCCAAGATCAAGGCGCTGAAAGACCATGTGGCCGCGGAAAGGTCGGCCGTCGACCGCGAAGACGTGCCGGGGCGTACCGAGCTGCTGGGCGATTTTCATGTGCGCATGGCCGAGCTCATGGGCAACGAGGTGCTGGCGCAAATGCTGGGCGAGCTGATCTCGCGCTGCGCGCTGATCACCCTGATGTACCAGACCGCCAGCGCCGCCGAGCACTCCAACGATGAACACGCAGAAATCGTCAAGGCCCTGGCGGCCAAAGACGAAGAACGCGCCGTGCAGCTGATGACCGAGCATTTGCTGCATGTCGAAGAAAACCTCGCCTTCGACCGCAAGGTTCCCAGCAACGATATTTCGATGGCATTGTCATGAACACCTACGACTCCACTGCACCCTACCCCCGTGATTTGGTCGGCTACGGCCGCAACCCGCCGCACGCCCAGTGGCCCGGCAAGGCGCGCATCGCCGTTCAGTTTGTGCTGAACTACGAGGAAGGCGGCGAAAACGCCGTGCTGCATGGCGATGCCGGCTCCGAACAGTTTCTATCGGAAATGTTCAATCCGCCCAGCTTCCCCGAGCGCCACCTGAGCATGGAAGGCATTTACGAATACGGCTCGCGCGTGGGCGTCTGGCGCATCCTGCGTGAGTTTGAAAAGCGCCAGCTGCCGCTCACGGTGTTTGGCGTCGGCATGGCCTTGCAGCGGCATCCGGAGGTAACTGCGGCCTTTGTCGAACTGGGCCACGAAATCGCCTGCCACGGCTGGCGCTGGATCAATTACCAGAGCGTGGACGAAGCCACCGAACGCGAGCACATGCGGCTGGGGCTGGACGCCATTGCGCAGCTCACCGGCACGCGCCCGTTGGGCTGGTACACCGGCCGCGACAACCCGCGCACCAGGCGGCTGGTGGCCGATGACGGCCAGCTGGCCTACGACAGCGACTACTACGGCGACGACCTGCCGTTCTGGATGAAGGTCGCCCGGACCGATGGCACGGTGGTGCCACGCCTTGTCGTGCCCTACACCCTGGACACCAACGACATGCGCTTTTCGCTGCCGCAGGGCTTTTCGCAGGGCGATGACTTCTTCACCTACCTGCGTGACAGCTTTGACGCGCTTTACGCCGAAGGCGACGAGGCGCCCAAGATGCTCAGCATCGGCATGCATTGCCGCCTGCTGGGACGGCCCGGGCGCATCGTGGCGCTGCAGCGCTTTCTCGATCATGTCCAGAAGCACGACCGCGTGTGGGTATGCCGCCGCATCGACATCGCGCGCCACTGGCAACAAGTCCACCCCTACCAAGGCTGACCATGGCTCTCACACTGGAACAACTCAATGCGGCTTCCGCCTCCGAAGCCGCCCAACTGCTCGATGGCCTCTACGAGCATTCGCCCTGGATCGCCGAGGCCGCGCTCGCGCAGCGTCCGTTCAAGTCGCTGCCGCAGCTCAAGCACCTCATGGCGCGCATTGTCGCCGAGGCCGACCGTGAAGCCCAGCTGGCGCTGGTCCGAGCCCACCCCGAACTGGCCGGCAAGGCCATGGTCAGCCAGACGCTGACCGCCGAATCAACGAACGAGCAGAGCAAGGCCGGTCTGACGAACTGCAGCGCGCAAGAGTTCGCGAAAATCCAGCAGCTCAACACCGACTACAACGCCAAGTTCGGCTTTCCCTTCATTCTGGCGGTGCGCGGCCCGCGCGGCACCGGCCTGCCCCGGCAGGAGATCATAGACACCTTCGCGCGCCGGCTGGACAACCACCCCGACTTCGAACTGGCCGAGGCCTTGCGCAACATTCACCGCATCGCCGAGATTCGCCTGAACGACAAGCTCGGCATCGAGCCCACGCTGGGCAACCTGGTCTGGGACTGGCAGGAAAAGCTGGCCCAGCACAGCGACCCCGGCTATGCCGAAAAGGGCCAGCTCACCGTCACCTACCTGACCGACGCGCACCGCGCCTGCGCCCAGCGCATTTCGACCAATATGCGCGACTGTGGCTTTGACGAGGTGGAAATAGACGCCGTCGGCAACGTGGTGGGCCGCTACAAGGCCGCCCAGCCCGGCGCCAAGACCCTGATGACGGGCAGCCACTACGACACCGTGCGCAACGGCGGCAAGTACGACGGGCGCCTGGGCATCTTCACGGCCATGGCCTGCGTGCGCGAACTCTCGCGCCAGGGCCAACGCCTGCCCTTCGACTTCGAGGTGATCGGCTTTGCCGAAGAGGAAGGCCAGCGCTACAAGGCCACTTTTCTCGGCTCGGGCGCGCTGATCGGCGACTTCAATCCGCACTGGCTGGACCAGAAGGATGCCGACGGCATCGCCATGCGGGACGCCATGCAGCACGCGGGACTGTGCATCGACGATATCCCCAAACTGCGCCGCGACCCGGCCGACTACCTGGGTTTTGTCGAGGTGCACATCGAGCAGGGCCCGGTGCTCAATGAGATCGACCTGCCGCTGGGCATCGTGACTTCCATCAACGGCAGCGCGCGCTACCTGTGCGAGGTCACCGGCATGGCCAGCCATGCCGGCACCACGCCCATGAACCGCCGGCGCGATGCCGCCGCCGCCGTCGCCGAGCTGGCCCTGTATGTGGAAAAGCGCGCGGCGCAGGACGGCGACTCGGTCGCCACCATCGGCATGCTGAACGTGCCCAACGGCTCCATCAACGTGGTGCCGGGCCGCTGCCTTTTTTCGCTCGACATGCGCGCCCCCGTGGATGCGCAGCGCGACGCCCTAGTCGCCGATGTGCTGGCGCAGCTGCAGGCGATATGCGAGCGCCGCGGCGTGCACCACACGCTGGAGCTGACCGAACGCGCCGCTGCCGCGCCCAGCGCGCCGGCCTGGCAACAGCGCTGGGAGCGCGCCGTCGAAACCCTGGGCGTGCCGCTGCACCGCATGCCCAGCGGCGCCGGCCACGACGCCATGAAGCTGCACAAGGTGATGCCG
>CAZWDK010000333.1:0-3364 GCA_964633095.1 uncultured Polaromonas sp.
CGCAAACCCTGGCGCACCAGCCCCTGGCCGTGCCCGAGGGCCTGCCCTCCGACCGCACCCTGGCCCTGATCACCTTCCAGCGCGGCCAGCGGGCCCAGGTGGAGAGCTGGATACAGGGCCTGAATTTGAGAAACGATGCGTCGATTGCCTGGATGCGCATGCCCGTTCTCAATGACCCGGGCACGCCGTCGGGCCGCAGCGCGGTCGAAAGCAAGCTGTTGCAGCATTACCCCAGCGACACCGAGAGGGCCAGGCTGCTGCCGGTGTTCACCGACGGTGCCAGTTTTGCACGCGCTGCGGGCCTGAACGGCACGGACCAGGTCTATGCGGTGGTCGTCAACCGGCAGGGCGATGTGCTGGCCAAGGTCCAGGGGCAGTTTGACCCCGGCAAGGCCCAGACGCTGCGCGAGACGCTGCGGGCGCACAACTTTTAGGGCGCTGGCGCGGCGGCCGGCAGCTCAAGCCACCAGCGATGCGGCCGCCGACTGCTTGAGGGCCGCGGTCAGCGCGTCCAGCACCTCGGACTGCAGGTTCCAGCAATGCCAGTAGAGCTGGATCGGCAGGGTGCTGGCCGGCGCCACGTTGACCAGCAAGCCCTGATCGATCAGCCCCTGTGCGAGCAGCCGCGGCACCACGCTGGCGCCCCAACCGGCCAGCACGGCGCGCACCTGGCCTTCCGACGAGGGCACAAACAGCTGGTTCAGCGTCACGCGCTTGAGCCCGAAAGCCTTGCCGACAAACTCGCTCTGCATGTCGTCCTTGCGGTTAAAGGAGACAAAGGGAATATCGCGAAAGTTGTGGGCCGTCAGCATGGGCTCATGCGCGCGCGCGCCGCCGGGCGGCGGCCTGGACAGCCGGCTTTGCGCCAGCGCGGGGCTGGCCACGGCCACATACTCCATGGCGCCCAGGGCCACCACCTTGCAGCCGCGCAAGGCCTGCCTGAGCGTGGTGACGCAGCCCAGCACCTGGCCCTCGCGCAGCCACTCCTGGGTGAAATCCTGGTCGTCGGCAATGATTTCCAGCGGCAGGCCCTGGCTTGCCAGCTCGGTCAGCGCCGGCAGGGCCCAGGTGGCAATGCTGTCGGCATTGATGGCAATCGAGATGCGCTCTTCCTCGCGCGCGCCACCCAGCGAACTGGGGGCCAGCTCCTTCAGGTCGCGCTCCAGGTCGGCGCGCAGCAGGCGCAGCATCTTCGTGTGCTTGAGCAGCAGCTGGCCGGCGGAAGTGGCCTTGAGCGGCCGGCTGCGCACGATCAGCACCGTGCCGACCTGGGCCTCCAGCGCCCGCAAACGCTGCGACACCGCCGACTGGGTGATCGACAGGCGCTGCGCCGCGCGCTCAAAACCGCCCTCTTCCACAATGGCGGCCAGGCATTCGAGCGCATCGGGGTCAAAAGTACTCATGCGAAGTCTCTCAGTATTAGTTGTTCTGATGTTTTCACTAAGAGTTTAATTTTTCTGTTAATTGAAAGCAACTTGCTTCACACTTTGCGACAGAAAGGTGTTGCCATGAAAGTTGTTGTTTTGGGGGCCGGCATTATTGGCGTGAGCACGGCCTGGCATTTGCTTGAGCGCGGCCACGAGGTGACGGTGGTGGAGCGGCAGCCCGACGCGGCGCTGGAAACCAGCTTCGCCAATGCGGCGCAGATTTCGGTCAGCTACTGCGAACCCTGGGCCAACAAGGATGCGCCGCTGAAAGCCCTCAAGTGGATGTTTGACAGGCAGGCGCCGCTGCTGTTCCGGCCCCAGCTGGACTGGCAGCAATGGCGCTGGGGCCTGCAGTTTCTGGCCCAGTGCAACGATGCCGCGTTTGAGCGCAATGTGCAGCAGATCGTGGCGCTGGGCGCCTACAGCCACAGCGCGCTCAAGGAAGTCGTGCGGGCCACCGGCATCGACTACCACCGGCTGGAGCGCGGCATTGCGCACTACTACACCGACCAGAAGTCCTTCGACACGGCCGGCGACGCCGCCGCGCTGATGCAAAAATATGGCGTGGCGCGCCGCGTGGTGACGACCGCCGAGCTGCTGGAGATAGAACCGGCCTTCCGGCAGTTCGCCCACCGCATCGTCGGCGGCACCTACACCGCCAGCGACGAAAGCGGCGATGCCCGCCTCTTTACCCAGGCGCTGGCGCAGCGCTGCGCCGAGCGCGGCGCGCAATTCCTCTATGGCCATGACATCGAGCGCCTGGAGAAAGCCGGCGGCGCTATCGAATCCGTCGCTGTCCGCGCCCGCACCATCAGGGGCAAAGCCGAAAATCTGGTTCATTTAAAGGCCGATGAGGTGGTGGCGGCCTGCGGCTCCTACACCGCGCCGCTGCTGCGCACTGTCGGCGTGGACCTGCCGATTTACCCGGGCAAGGGCTACAGCGCCACCTTCAAGCTGCTCCAGCCCGAAAACGCGCCCTTCGTCAGCACCATTGACGACGAGGTCAAATGCGCCATGAGCCGGCTCAACGGCCATTTGCGGGTGGCCGGCACGATCGAAATCGGCGGCTATGACCTGACGCTGGACAGCCCGCTGGCCAGGGCCCGCTGCAAAATGCTGGCCGACCGCATCGAGCAGGTGCTGCCCGGCGTCTGCGACACGCGGTCTGAAGAAGAAGGCGGCAGGCCGCATTTCTGGACCGGCCTGCGGCCCGCCACACCGACCAACATCCCCTACATCGGCAAGACCAGGGTCGGCCGCCTATGGGTCAATGCCGGCCACGGCACCCTGGGCTGGACCCATGGCGCGGGTTCGGGCAAGGCCATGGCCGAGCTGATCAGCGGCGAATCACCGGCCATGAATTTCGGTTTCTACGGCTTTGACCGCCCGGCCGCTCTGCGGGCCCAAACGGCCTGAGGACGGGAAACGGCACGCCGCGACCATGGCAGCCATCGATGCAGCCACCTGGACGGCCGCTCATGACGCGGCGTTCTCCTACACGCCCTGCCTTCCTGGGCCGACAGCGCGGCGCCTCCCGCCGGGTGGACAGTGGCGAGCATGAGCAAGACAAAAGCCGTTTTGTCGCAGTGCGCCAGCCTAGCGCAGTCCGAAGCCGACGAAGGCATGCCTGACACAACACCACGCGCGCACAGCGCCCGCCCCACTCGCAGCAACACGGCCAGCCCTTTGCGCGAACGGACGGCGCGGCATGGCAAGCGGGGATCCGGGGACAGTCCGCCGGACTGGCCCGAGGAATTCGAACCGGCGGCGGTGCTGAAAGGCTACCTCGACGGCCTGGCCGGCACACCGGACCACAGCCGGCGTGATGCCGCCTACTGGTACGGTCACCTGGATGCGCTGGCAGACCGCCAGCCCGGCCAAGGCCCCGCCCTGGACATGGCCGGTCAAAAGCGCTGGCATTAGGGCCGTCGTACTAG
>CAZWDK010000334.1:0-1118 GCA_964633095.1 uncultured Polaromonas sp.
TCAGCACGCCGTCGGCGCCGGCGCGCTTGAAGGCCAGCAGGCTTTCCATCATCACCGCGTCATGGTCCAGCCAGCCGTTTTGCGCGGCGGCCTTGAGCATGGCGTACTCGCCGCTGACCTGGTAGGCAAAGGTCGGCACCGCAAACTCGTCCTTGACGCGGCGCACCACGTCCAGGTAGGGCATGCCGGGTTTCACCATCACCATGTCGGCGCCCTCGGCAATGTCCATCGCCACCTCGCGCAGCGCCTCGTCGCTGTTGCCGGGGTCCATCTGGTAGACCTTTTTGTCGGCCTTGCCGAGGTTGCCGGCCGAGCCGACGGCATCGCGGAAGGGGCCGTAAAAGGCGCTGGCGTATTTGGCGCTGTAGGCCATGATGCGGGTGTGAATGAGCTTGCGGGCCTCCAGTGCCTGGCGGATCGCGCCAATGCGGCCGTCCATCATGTCGCTGGGCGCGACGATGTCGACACCGGCCTCGGCCTGGGCCAGCGCCTGGCCCACCAGCATTTCAATCGTTTCCTCGTTGAGGATGTAGCCGGTTGGGTCGGGCAGGCCGTCCTGGCCGTGGCTGGTGAAAGGGTCCAGCGCCACGTCGGTCATGATGCCCAGTTCCGGAAAGCGTTGTTTGAGCTCACGCACCACGCGCGGCACCAGGCCATCCGGGTTCAGCGCCTCCTTGCCGTCCCAGGTTTTGAGGGCCGGATCAATGACGGGGAACAACGCCATCACCGGGATGCCCAGCTTCACGCATTCCTCGGCCACCGGCAGCAGCAAGTCCAGGCTCAGCCGCTCCACGCCCGGCATGGACGCAACGGCTTCACGCCGCTGGCTGCCGTCGGTGACAAACACCGGATAAATCAGGTCATTTGAAGTGAGTGCATGCTCACGCACCAGGTTGCGCGTGAAGGCGTCGCGGCGCAGGCGACGCGGGCGGCCCATGGGATAGGCGGCGAAGTTGGAGGCGTGGATGGTCATGGACAAATTGTGCCAAAGCTTTGGGTGGATGACGCGACGAAAGTGGCGCGGGCGTCACAACCCGGCTCGGGAAATCTCTTGGCCCGGAGTCTGTCGAGGGGTTGGGAATGCGGCAAAGGCCTTGTCAACCCATCGTTGTTTAAGG
>CAZWDK010000334.1:1218-3360 GCA_964633095.1 uncultured Polaromonas sp.
ATAAGGGCGATTGGTACGTTGTCTACACCCAGCCCAAGCGCGAGCAGGTTGCTGTTGCCAATCTCGAGCAGCAGGGCTTTGAGGCCTATCTGCCTCAGTACAAAACATTCAAAAAATCATCTGCGGGTTTGCTTGCGGCGTTTGAGCCCATGTTCCCCCGGTATGTGTTTTTCAGGCCGGGTCACGCCGGGCAGTCGATTTCGGGTGCCCGTTCAACGCGCGGGGTGTCCTTCCTCCTGTCATTTGGGTTTAACCCTGCCTTGTTAAAACCAGAGCAGGTTTTGCTCATTCGGGCTTGCGAAAGCGAGCGCAACCGGGCGGATGCTGGTGAAGTTAGTCCCTTTCAGCCGGGGCTTCTGGTGCGCTTGCGTCGCTGCGGCTTGCAGGGGGTCGAGGGCCTGGTCAAGTCGGTCTCTGCCAAGCGGGTGACCTTGCTGCTTGAGTTGCTGGGGCGGCAGGCAACGGTGGATGTAGAGCATCACCAGCTTGAGTTGGCCTGAAACCCGAAGGCTTCCCGATCTTGGCCGGCAAGCCGCCGGCCGGGTTGGAACGGGGTGGGATGGGCGTTTTTAAGGGTGTTTTGTGTCTTTTTTGCACAAAACACTGCGGTAGCCTGCGCGGCACTTTTATTTTCGACAGATTGCTAAATTTTCATGGTCACTTTTGCATCTTCACGCCCCCTCTCCATGCTGAGGCTTTTGCGCTGGTCGGCCCCGGTCCTGGGCGCCGCTTGGCTTACCGGCTGCGCCTACGCTCCCGGCCTGTTAATGGGCGAAGGCGCGTCCGGCCCCGACTCACAGGCCAACCCCTATTCCATTACCACGCAGCGCGCCACCACCCCGTCCGGGACGGCCGGGTCCAGCACCGATGCGCCGCCGCCGGGTGCGCTGCTCAGCATCACCCCCGATCTCATCCGCCAGCAGCGCGCCGCTCAGGCCACCGATGTCGGGCAAGACGTCAAGCGACTGTTTGGCGAGGCCAAGCCCTACCTGATCGGCCCCGGCGATGTGCTCAACATCGTGGTTTGGGACCATCCCGAGCTGGCCATTGCGCCAGCCGGGTCCTCGGCAACCGTGGACTCTTCCAGCCTCTCGCCGGTCGGCAACGGCTACAACGTCAGCCCGGCTGGCCTGGTCCAGTTCCCCTATGTCGGCAACCTCAAACTCGGCGGCCTCACCGAATACGAAGCGCGCGACCTGCTGGCCCAGCGCCTGTCCAAATACTTCAAGGACCCGCAGGTCACCGTCCGCATCCAGTCTTACCGCAGTGGCCGGGTGTATGTCGATGGCGAGGTGCGCCTACCCGGCCTGCAGGCCGTCAACGACATTCCCATGACGCTGCCCGAGGCCATCAACCGCGCTGGCGGCTTCACCGCCACGGCCGACCGCTCGGCCGTGGCCATCTCGCGCAACGGCAACACTACCGCCATCAACCTGCAGCAGCTCACCGCGCTGGGCATCAATCCCTCCAGCATTTTGCTGGGCAGTGGCGACCTGGTGCGCGTGCTCAGCCGCGAAGATTCCAAGGTCTATGTGATGGGCGAGGTCACGCGCCCGCTGGCCCAGCCCCTGCGCAGCGGCCGCCTCACGCTCAACGAGGCGCTGGGCGAGGCCGGCGGCGTCAGCCCCACCTCGGGCGACCCGCGCCAGATCTACGTGGTGCGCAGCGCGCCTGACGGCCAGCCCGAAATCTATCACCTCGATGCCCGCTCGCCCGTGGCCTATGCCCTGGCCGAGGGCTTCGAACTCAAATCGCGCGATGTGGTCTATGTCGACCCTTCATCGCTGGTGCGCTGGAACCGCGTCATCAGCCTGATCCTGCCCAGCGCGCAGGTGGTCAACGCCGTCAAATGAAGCACATTCTGGTGGTATGTGTCGGCAATATCTGCCGCAGCCCGATCGCTGAAGCCTTGCTCAAGCAGCAATTTCCCGAAAAAACCATCTGGTCTGCCGGGCTGGGTGCGCTGGTGGGTAATCCCGCAGACCCGCTGTCCATTGAAGTGGCGGCGGCGCATGGTGTGGACTTGTCGGCCCATCGCGCCCAGCAACTGGTCGGCTGGATGTGCCAGTCCGCCGAGCTGATCCTGGTCATGGAGCAGGGCCACAAAACTCAGCTTGAGCAGCAATACCCACTGGTCCGCGG
>CAZWDK010000335.1:0-3347 GCA_964633095.1 uncultured Polaromonas sp.
CTAGAGCTGGACCGATGCCTGGCCCACGCCCTCGAAGCGCGCGGTGACCAGGTCGCCGGCGGCGGCCGGCAGCATGCCGCACCAGGTGCCGGTCGTGACCACCGTGCCGCCGGGAACGGTCTGGCCGTCACGCGTCGCATGGCGCAGCCAGGGGGCCAGCAACCAGGCCGGATCCCCCAGGGAATGGGTGCCGCGCCGCTCGACCAGCGGCTGCGCGCCGATCTGGATGGTGCAGGTCTGGGCGACCCAGTCGCGCGGCGCAAAGGCAACCCACTCGCCCAGCACCAGCGCACCGTGCGACTGCAGGTCCGCCAGTTTCAGCAGCGCCGGCGCCTCGACCCCTTGCCGCCAGCGCGAATCCACCACTTCGATCGATACCGTCATGGCGTCGACCAGGGCGGCGCCTTCTTCATGCGTGAGTTTGGCCGCCTGCGCGGCCGTCACTTCGCGGCCCAGGCGCAGGGCGATTTCCACCTCGATCAGCCGGAAGTTGAAAGGCCAGGCGCGGGCATCTGCGGGGCTGGACCACACGCCGTCGGGGGGCAGCGGGGCATGGGTCAGCACGGCCTCGCGTGACGGCCCGCCGGATTTCCAGTAGCGCGGGCTCCCGCTCTTGAACCAGGCCAGGCGATGCGCCACCTCCTGTTGCACTTCATAGGCCAGTTCGGGGCTGGTCACCGCATGGGCGACCTCTGCGTCGTCAACCGGTCGCTGTTCGGTCCGGGCTCGAACGAGGGCGTCAATCGCTGGCTGGAGGAGGGTGTTCGGCATCGATGAATTTCCTTTATGGCATCGGGGTGAAAAGCCGGAATTTTCCATGCCCGCGTTGGCGCAGACAAGGGTGCTGTACGTCAAGACAGTCGACATCCGCATGCTGGCAATCAGCGCTGCAGGCCAGGTCTCAATGCCGCAGTATGGGGAACAGTTTTCCCAGGCCATCGGCCATCACTTCCACCGCCAGCGCCGCCAGGATCAGGCCCATCAGGCGGGTCATGACATTGATGCCGGTTTTCCCGAGCACGCGGGCAATCGGTTCGGCCAGGGAAAAGCACAGCGCTGTCGCCAGGCCGATCACCACGCCGTAGCCGACCAGCGTGCCGAGCTGGAAAACATTCTTGGCCTTTTCCGCGTAAATCACCACCGTCGACATGCTGGCCGGACCGGTGAGCAGCGGGATGGTCAGCGGCACCACGGCAATGCTGGCGCCCCGGGCGGCCTTTTCGGCGCCGTCTTCCATCTCGTGGGTGTGCGTCTTGGCCTCGGCCGGCTGGGCGTTGAGCATGTTCATGGCGCTGATCAGCAGCAGCATGCCGCCGCCCACCTGAAAGCTGGCCAGCGAGATGCTGAAGAACTCCAGAATCTGCAAGCCCAGCAAGGCGCAGGTGGCAATCACAAAAAACGCGCTGATGGATGCGGTGACGATGGTGCGCCGCCGCTGCGCGCTGGAAAAGCCCTGCGTGTAGTGAATGAAAAAAGGCACGATGGCCAGCGGGTTGACGATGGCCAGCAAGGTCACAAGCGGTTTGAAGTCCATGTTCAGCGTCCTCCCGCGACGTCGAGCAATGCGCCCGTGGTGTAACTCGCATTCTCACCGAGCAGCCAGACAATGGCCTCGGCCACCTCTTCGGCGCTGCCGGGGCGCTGCATGGGCACCTGCGGCGCCAGGTCCTGCGCGCGGCTGGGCAGGCCGCCCGAGGCGTGAATGTCGGTATCTATGATGCCTGGCCGCACCGCGTTGACACGAATGCCTTCACCCGCCACCTCCTTGGCCAGGCCGAGGGTAAAGGTATCAATCGCGCCCTTGGCCGCCGCATAGTCCACATACTGGCCTGGCGCACCGATCCGGGCCGCGGCACTCGACACATTGACGATGGCGCCGCCCGCGCCACCATAGCGCGTGCTCATGCGCTTGACGGCCTCGCGCGCGCACAAGAAGGAGCCGAACACATTGATTTCAAACAGGCGCTGCAGGCGGGCCAGCGTCACGGCATCGACGCGAATGGTGCTGTCGACCACGCCCGCGTTGTTGACCAGCGCACTCAGGCGGCCCAGCTTGGCATCGATTTTTTCAAACATCGCCAGCACCTGCGCCTCCTGCGCCACATCGGCCTGCACCGTGATGGCCTGGCCGCCCGCCGCGCGAATCCGGCGCACCACCTCATCGGCGGCCAGCGAGTTGGCCGCGTAGTTGACGGCCACCGCGTAACCCTGGCGCGCCGCCAGCAGCGCCGTGGCCGCGCCTATGCCGCGCGAGCCGCCCGTGATCAAGACAACATGGGACAAAGCCGGACCTCCTGCAAAAAATGGCAATCCCGGTTAAAAAGCGGGGTTGAAGCGAATCAATGTACCGCAATCACCGGAGACCATCTTGAGCACGAGCAGGAACACCGTGGACTACTACTTCACGCCGCAAAGCCCCTGGACCTATCTGGGCCACGCGCGTTTTGCGCAGATTGCCCGCGCGGCCGGCGCCGCGGTGCGCGTGCTGCCGATCGATCTGGGCGGCAAGGTGTTCCCGGTCTCGGGCGGCCTGCCTCTGGCCAAGCGCGCGCCGCAGCGCCAGGCCTACCGCCTGCTGGAGCTGCAGCGCTATTCCGATTACCTGGGTGCGCCGCTCAACCTCAAGCCCAAATACTTCCCGGTGTCGGGCGACGACGCCTCGCGCCTCATCATCGCGGTCGATCTGCACGACGGCGTTGACGCCGCCATGAAGATCAGCGGCGCCATATTCAGCGCGGTGTGGGCGCAGGAGCGCCATATTGCCGATGAAAAAGTGCTGGCCGAACTGCTGGCCGAATGCGGCCTGCCCGCCGGCCGGCTGGAGCAGTCCTACAGCCAGGCGGTTGACGAACGTTACGAAGCCAACACCCAGCAGGCGATCGAGGCCGGCGTGTTCGGCGCGCCCAGCTATGTGATTGACGGCGAACTGTTCTGGGGTCAGGATAGGCTTGACTTCGTGGAGCGCAAGCTCAGGCCCTGAGCCCGGCACTTCACCGTCACCCCATTGCGCCAGTCCCTCTTTCAACGCAAACATCCCACAGATCTCACAGGAGCAAGCACATCATGGGTCAATTTATCGATCTCAAGGCCGCCGACGGCTTTGTTTGTCCGGCATATGTCGCGCAACCGCAGGGCCAGCCCAAGGCGGCGGTGGTTGTGCTGCAGGAAATTTTCGGCGTCAACTCGCACATCCGCGCGGTTGCCGACCGCTTTGCCGCGCAGGGTTACCTGGCCGTGGCGCCCGCCACCTTTGCGCGCGTCAAGCCCGGTGTCGAGCTGGGGTATACCGACCAAGACATGACGGCCGGCTTCGAGCTGAAAACCGCCGTGGCCGCGCTGCCCGGCGC
>CAZWDK010000336.1:0-3304 GCA_964633095.1 uncultured Polaromonas sp.
AAGGCCTTTGCCGCACAGTTTGATCCGCAGCCCTTTCACCTGGACGCTGAAGCGGCCAAGGCCACGCTGTTTGGCGGCCTGGCCGCCAGCGGGTGGCACACCGCCGCCATCACCATGCGCCTGCTGGTGGGTGGTGGATTGCCGCTGGCCGGTGGCATCATTGGCGCCGGTGGCGAGATCAGCTGGCCCAAACCGACCCGGCCTGGCGACGTACTGCATGTGGACACCGAAGTGCTGAGCGTCACGCCCTCACGCTCGCGGCCGGACCGCGGCATGGTGACGGTGCGCAGCGAAACGCGCAACCAGCAGGGTGATGTGCTGCAGCTCTCCATCAGCAAACTGGTGGTACCGCGCAGGCCTGCTTAACGCGGTGGCGTGAAGGCTGCCCGTGCAGCCAGCGCTGCCTCGCGGCCGGCCCATCCTGTCCCGCCGCCCGGTGCGGGCCTGCGCCCAAGCCACTGCAGCAGGGGCTTGCTGTGCCAGAATCAAGGCACCCAGTTAACTTGGCGGACGGCTCCAATGCTCATCAATTGCGTGGTGTACCAAAACGGTACCAAACTTGCCGATATTGCGGTCAGCGAGATCGGCGACTATATTTCCCGCCCTGACGCCTTCGTCTGGGTTGCGCTGCAAGACGCCACTCCCGCAGAACTCGAGGAAATGCAGCAAGAGTTTGGCCTGCATGAACTGGCGGTCGAAGATGCGCGGCATGGCCACGAGCGTCCGAAAATCGAAGAGTACGGCGCTTCGCTGTTTTCAGTGCTGCACCTGGTCGAGCCGGTGCCCGGCAATCCCAAGGAGCTCAGCCTCGGTGAGGTTGATGTCTTCACCGGGAGCAATTATGTTTTGTCGGTGCGCAATCGCAGTCAAAAAGGCTTTCTGGGCGTGCGCGCGCGCTGCGAGCGGGAGCCGGAGCTGCTGCGCAACGGCTCCGGTTTTGTGCTGTATGCCTTGATGGATGCGGTGGTGGACCGCTACTTTCCCATCCTCGACGGGCTTGAGACCGAGCTGGAGGTCATCGAGAATGATATTTTTACCAAGGGCACGGCCCGTTTGAATATTGAACGGCTGTATGAGCTCAAGGGCCGCGTGATGGTGTTGAAACATGCGGTGGCCCCGTTGCTGGAGGGCGCCAGCAAGCTGCACGGCGGCCGGGTGCCGCAGATCTGTGCCGGCGTGCAGGACTATTTCCGCGATGTGGTCGATCATTTGTCGCGCATCAATGCCCTGATCGATACGATGCGCGAGACCATAGGTACCGCCATTCAGGTGAATCTGGCGATGGTCACGATTGAAGAGAGCGAAATCACCAAGCGACTGGCGGCCTGGGCCAGTATTTTCGCGGTCTGCACCGCGTTTGCGGGCATCTGGGGCATGAACTTTGAAGGCATGCCAGAACTCAAGTGGCGTTACGGCTATGTGATGGCCCTGGGCCTGATTGTCTTTACCAGCATCTTGCTCTACTGGCGCTTCAGGAAGGCGCGCTGGTTATAAGCCGGGCGGCTTGAAGGCCTTGCGTGCCGCCAGCGCGGCCTGGCGGCTGGCGCAGCCTTCCAGGTGGTCATTGACCAGGCCCATGGCCTGCATGAAGGCATACATGGTGGTCGGTCCGACAAAGGTCCAGCCGCGTTTTTTCAGGTCTTTGGACAGCGCCACGGCCGCCGCTGAGCTCGCCATGGCCTTGAGGGCATCCAGCGTGATGCGCGCAGGCCGGCTGGCCGCATCGGGTTCGAGCCGCCAGACATAGGCTCCGAGCGAGCCGAATTCACGGCGCAGCGCAAGCACGCGCTGGGCGTTGTTGATGGCGGACGCAATCTTGCCCGCGTGCCGCACGATGCCGGCATCGGCCAGCAGGCGCCTGACATCGTGCGCATCAAAGCGGGCCACTTGCTCGGCCTCGAAGTTGGCGAATGCGCTGCGGAAGTTTTCGCGCTTGTTCAAGATCGTCAGCCAGCTCAATCCCGCCTGGAAGCCTTCCAGGCAAATCTTCTCGAACAGCCTGCGTTCATCCGCCACCGGAAATCCCCATTCGCTGTCATGGTAGTGGCGGTACAGCGGCGTGGCCTGGCACCAGCTGCAGCGCGGGGTGTTGGCATCGTCCGTGAAAAGACCGGCGGTCGCCGTCGTTTTGGCGGGCTTGGAGCTGTCAGAAGTCATACGGGATTTTAGGGGCCTGCCGAGCCCGGGACCGGTTTGACGGGGGGCATGGCGACACCTAGAATGAACCGTCCCCATCGCCGTGATGAGGGCCGGCGGCTGCAGACGGTGAACATGAAGTCATGAAAGACATCGCACAAATCCTCAAGTCGAAGCCTGATCAAACGGTCTACACCGTTGGGCCCTCGGCATCGGTGTTCGACGCCGTCCAGCTGATGACACAGAAAAATCTCGGTGCGCTCCTGGTGCTGGAGGGCGAGGCCTTCGTCGGCATCATCAGCGAACGCGATTGCGCGCGGAAAATGGTTGTTGCGGACCGTTCGCCCAGGGAAACGCCGGTGCGCGACATCATGAGCTCGCCGGTGCAGTACGTCGGACCCAGCCATACCAATGAGGATTGCATGGCACTGATGACGGAAAAGCGCCTTCGCCACTTGCCCGTCCTGGACAAGGGCAAGCTGATCGGCATGGTTTCCATCGGCGATTTGGTGAAGGACATCATCTCCGAGCAGAGTTTCATCATCCAGCAACTTGAACACTATATTGCGGGTGTCAAGGGCTGACGGATACTCTCGCGAAGGGCGGTTTGTTCCTGTTACAAACCCGAGCCCGGACCCGAGGGGCTGACGCAGGGATGGCGAGGCAGGAGATGCCGCGGAGTACTCCCGTTTGAGCGCAAATAGGACTAGGATGGCGGGATGGAGATCAACTTTTTCAACCCCCGCGCGGGCTTGCCTTGCTGGCAGACGACACGGTGCCATCGAGTCTGAGTCTCGCGATGGGTTCCGATGAAACGCGGAGAAACACCATGCCCGACATTGACCCTCAAAGCACCTTTCGCGGGCTTCCCCTGACCGCGGAGCAAGACGCAGAAGTCAGACACTACATCAAAAAGAAAAAGCAGCATGGCGAGGCGTGGGACACACCGGAGCTGGCGGCCATGCTTAAAGACATGCTGGAGCCCCCGCGCGACGACGACGAAGAATTCGATGCCAGCACCGCTGATGAAATGAAAGCGGCCGCAGAACGCGCGGCGGCTTCGATTGACGAGGACATGGAACCCATTGAGGCCAGTGAGGAGCGCAATGCGGCCATGGAAGCCGAGGTCATGAAGGGACTCAGGCGTTGAATCCCTGACGGCGTGCGC
>CAZWDK010000337.1:0-3296 GCA_964633095.1 uncultured Polaromonas sp.
GGCGCGAGCCGGTTTGGCCTTATGGTGTTAAGGTTGGCTTTAGTTTGATGCGTTTAAATACAAATCTTAAGACCGTCGTAAGGGGTTCACCATGAGAGTGCTTCTGGTCGAGGACGATCTGCCGCTGGCCGACGCGCTGGCGTCTTTTTTACGGGGCCGAGCCTTCACCGTTGACCATGCGGCGACACTCGCCGAGGCGAACGCGGCGCTCCCGGCGGCGCAGTGGGCCGTGGTGCTGCTGGACCTGCAGTTGCCGGATGGCGACGGCATGACCTTGATGCCAGCGATCAAACGGATATCGCCGGAGTCGGTGATCATCATGCTGACGGCGCGCGACCAGATTACCGACCGCATCCGGGGACTTGATGCGGGCGCTGACGACTACCTGGTCAAACCATTCGATACCGATGAACTGCTGGCCCGTTTGCGCGCGGTGGAGCGGCGCATCAGTGGCGCGGCGGCTTCGGTCGTCACCGTTGGGGCGCTCGAAATCGACCTGGCGCACATGTGCGTGCGCAGGCGTGGCTGCCCCGTGGAACTGACCTCCAAGGAGTGGACCGTGCTGCGCGTCCTCGTCAGCCGGCCCAATCGCAGCCATTCGCGCGAGGCGCTGCTCAATGCCCTGTATGGTTTCGACGACGAGACCGGCAGCAACACGCTGGAGGTATTCATCAGTCACCTGCGCGGCAAGCTTGGGCGCTACAGCATCCAGACGCTGCGCGGCGTGGGCTACCGGCTGACCGGGGGCGCCGATTGACGGCGCCGTCTGACAGCCTGGCGCAGCGGCTCACGCGGGCGTTGCTGCTGCCGCTGGCGCTGGTCTGGTGCGTGGCCGCCATAGGCTCGGCCTGGTATGTGCGGGCCGAGGTTGCCCGCACGCTGGATGCGGCGCTGTTCGAAAGTGCCCAACGGCTGCTTGAACTGACCAGCCACGAACTGTCGGAACACCACGTACCGCTGGATGAGTTGACGCTTTCCCGCGTGTCGTCGCCCCTGCCGTCGGGCCCCATTATTGAAGACGACGACCTGATGTACCAGGTCGTCAGTTCCCGGGGCCATGTCCTGATCCGTTCGGCAGACGCGCCGGCGCAGGCCATGTCGGTTCCATTGGTGGACGGATTCTTCGACACGGCCGACTTGCGGATCTACACGCTCAAGCACCCGACGCTGCCGGTGCGCATCCATATTGGTGCGCCGCTGGCGTACCGACGGCAGATGCAGCTGGCCGCAACGCTGTGGGGCCTGCTGCCGCTTTTGGGGCTGCTGCCGCTGGTGGCCTGGATCATCCGGCATGTGTCCCGGCGCGAACTGGCCCCGGTGCGCGATCTGGCGCAGCAGATTCGCGAGCGGACGGAGCACGACCTGCGGCCGGTCGCGCTAGGCTCCCCGTCGCAAGAACTGGCCTCTGTGGCCGAAAGCACCAACTACCTGATGCAGCGCCTGGGCGAAGCGCTCGATGCCGAGCGCGCCCTGGCCGCCAATGCTGCGCATGAACTGCGCACGCCGCTGGCCACCGTCCGGCTGCGCTTGCAGAATGTGCTGTCGCAGCCGCTGGCCGATGCGGCCCGCGAAGAGGTGCGTAGCGCGGTCGGCGCGCTGGACCAGCTCAGCCGGCGCAGCGAGAAACTGCTGCAACTCTCGCGCGCGGAGGCTGGCGCGGCCATGGCGCGTGAACCCGTGGATCTGGGCATGCTGGCCACGGCGGTGGCGCAGGAGTTCTGGACCGACTCCGGACTGCCCAAGCCCTTGCATCTGTCCGTGCCGGACGACGAGGACATCTTCGCGCAGGGCGATTTTGATGCGCTGGCCATTGCCTTGCGCAATTTGGTGGAGAACGCCCTGCGTCACGGCAAGGGCTGCCAGATCACCCTCCAGGTGGAGCGTCCGGCCACCATACGCGTGACCGATGATGGGCCCGGCGTCAGTCCTGAGCAGCTCGCCCTGCTGCGGCAGCGCCATGTTCGCCATTCGCCGGATGCGGTGGGTTACGGTCTGGGCATGTCCATCGTCGCCACGCTGATGGAGCGGCACCGCGGCGAACTGGTGCTGGCCTCCCCGCCGCCCGGCAAACCGCATGGCCTGGAGGCTTCGCTGGTCTTGCCGCCGTACACGCCGACACGTCCGCTTACTCCGGCTGACCCGAAAAAGCCTTGTCCGCTGCCCGCATGACCACCTGGCGCAGCCACATGTGGTCGCTGCGCTGCTGGGATCGGCGGTGCCAGACCGCATCCACATGCACAGGCGCCACCTCAAACGGCAGCGGACGCAGCACCAGCTGCTCGGCAATGCCGGTAACCCGCACGAAATGGCGCGGCAGCACGGTCAGCAGGTTGGAATTGGCCACGACCCGGCCGGCGGTGAAAAACTGGTTGACCGTCAGCACCACCTGGCGCTTGCGACCCAGCGCGGCCAGCGATTCGTCGATGAAGCCGTAAGGCCGGCCGGAAAAGCTCACCAGCAGGTGGCGTGCGGCGCAATAGCGGTTCAGCGTGAACGGGCCGCTGGCCAGCGCATGGTCCTTGCGCATCACGCACACATATTCACCGTCGTACAGCCGCTGGTACAGAAAGGGCGTGGCCTCGCCGCTTTGGGCGCGGGCCGTCAGGTCGGCCACCACCAACGGAAAATAGCCGACCGCCAGATCGCAGCTTTCCTCGTCCAGCAGCTTGCGCGGGTCGCGCGTGGTGAGCGGCACGACGCGCAGCGCCACGCCCGCTGCCTCATGCTCCAGCGTTTCCGTCAGGCCCGGCATCAGCTCGGCCGCGGTGGCATCGGCCATGGCCAGCACAAAGGTGGCATCGGCCCGGGCCGGCACAAATTCGTTGGGAACCAGCGATTCCTGCAGTTGCTGCAAGGCCTCGCGCACGGCCGGCCAGATGGCGACGGCCCGCGGCGTGGGCGCCATGCCCTGGCCGCTGCGCTGCACCAGCTCGTCGCCCAGGGTGTCGCGCAGGCGGCGCAGGGCGTTGCTGACGGCCGGCTGCGTCAGCGACAGGTTGCGCGCCGCCCGCGTCAGGCTGCGCTCGGCCATCACCTCGTCAAAAACACGAAGCAGGTTCAGGTCCAGCGTGCGGAAATTAAGAGGGCTCATCGCTTGTGCGCCCCGAAGGGGACGTTCAGGCTTTTAAATTATCACTGATGTGAATAACAAGAATCACAAAGATAAAGTTGAGTAACATTAGTGATTACCCTAATATTCTCCCGTCCGCCAACGATTGTGCTTGGCGGGCACGGTTAAACAACGGGAGTTCCTCATGACCAGCTTCGTCAATGTCAAATATTCCACACAACACCCC
>CAZWDK010000338.1:0-3291 GCA_964633095.1 uncultured Polaromonas sp.
TCATTCGTAATGAGAAGGTCGGGTGTTCGATTCATCTCTCCGGCACCAATAACAGCAAGAAAGCCTGCTATCGAAAAGATAGCGGGCTTTCTTGTTTCTGGAGTCGTGTAGCCACCATGTAGCCGAGACGCACTGAATTTCGTTCATTCGCCCCCTCAGGCTGTCACAGCCCCTGCCTTGCGAGTTACGCAACTGCAGAGCGCTCATCCGACAACGCAGCATCTCGGCCAAGTAGAACGCCACGCTTGGGTGCAAATTCCGGTCTAGTTGACCATCTGTTCCGATAATTGTTGGGCAGCAAAGGCGTAGATAGCTGTGTTGACCAGATATCTGGCAATACTCGCAACACGGCCATAGCGGACGTTTAGTGAAAAGCGTTTGACCGGAAGTTCTCGACCCAAAGCCGGCCCCGGCTATCTAGGAAAGCGGACATCAGCGTCGACCACCCTTATCGGTTCAGGTCATACCTGTCGCAATCTGAAGGCGGGTGGTCGTGATCTCCTTGGCCGGATGGACCGCAAACCTCGTGCCAGAGGTTTCTTTACAGCCTCAACGGTGAGCTTGAGGTAGGCATCGGACAGGGCTGCGGCGGCCGCTACGCCCTCAGACTGGCCCTATCTGCGCTGTTTGACCTTCCCTCGGGCGCCGAGATTGTCTGGACTCTAGCGGCGTGTTCCTTGGTAGCAGCCATAGTGCTGGGCCCTCACCAAAAAATCAGAAGATAAGAATGTGGACTTTCCACGATCTGGTAGACAGTCCGGGCCTACGATTGCTTCATCAATGAGCATCGCCATGAATACCGGGCTGCGACGATGCTCCGCGTCTTAAAGGTGGCCCGCAACAGGCCGCACGGTGGCTGATGTTGAGCAGAATTATTCCGCCCGAATGTCGTTCGCCTTCACCACCTCGCCCCACAGCTTGTAGTAGTCCCGCGTCAATTTGTTAAGCTCTTCAGCGGTGCCACCGCCCGGCTCTTCACCTCGGTCGGTGATGCTTTTTTGGAGGACCGGGTCTTTCATGGCGGTGTTCATCGCCGTGTTGAGTTTCTTCACCACATTCGCGTTCAAGCCGGGTGGGCCGTACAGGCCGACGAACGAGATCACCGAGAAGTCTTTCAAGCCGCTTTCCATCGCCGTCGGAATATCAGGGAACGCCGGCACGCGCTTCGTACTCGTCACCATCAGCGGTTTAAGTTGGCCGGACTTGATGAATGGCGCTACCACAGATATGGCATCAAACATGGCGCTGACGCGGCCTGCAATCAAATCCACCATAGCAGGGCTGCTGCCTTTGTACGGGATGTGATTCATTTTTGGCTTGCCTATGCGCTCACGGAACAGCTCCATCGTGACCTGCGTCAAGCTGCCGGGGCCGCCCGATCCGTAGTAAATGCCGTCCTTGGTCGTGCTCTGTGTTTTGACCCAGGCGATGAACTCTGTGAGATTTTTGGCGGGCACACTGGTGGGCACGGCCAGCACCAAGGCCGATTGCAGCAGCAGACCAATCGGCGTGAGTTTGAGCGGGTCGGCCATCGCCGTGTTGCGGAAGGTGTGCGGGTTGATTGTGATGTTGCCATTGCCCACCAGCAGCTTGTAGCCGTCAGGTGCGGACTTCATGACGTAGTCCGTGCCGATGTTGCCACTGGCCCCGGCCTTGTTGTCGATCACCACGCCCTGGCCCAGGGCAGTTTGCATGCCGGCAGTGAGCACGCGGCCCGCAAAGTCTGTCTGGCCACCCGGTGGGTAGCCCACCACCAGGGTGATGGTTTTGTCGGGCCAGGCGGCCTGCGACCATGCCGCGCCGGGCAACACACTGGCCATCAATGCACCTATAGCAGTGCGACGGGAAAAATCGGGCATGGAAGAAAGATTGTTAGCAGCCATTCGGCATCTCCTGGGGGGTTAAAGAGGGGTTGTGGAAAGGTGAGAACTTCGCTCAAAGGGCTTCTTTGGCTGGCAGGTGGCTCTGTGCGTCGGTTTGCAGCCAGGCCAAAACTTGGGCCTGCAACTGCGGCAACGGCAGCGCGGCATTGACGCAAAGCACGCCCGGTTCGCCCACCGGTGATTCCAGAGTGACAAACTGGCTGTCGACCAGGCTGGCTGAGAAAAAATGCGCGGCCCGGGCGCTGACGCGGGCCAAAGCCTCGTCGCGTGTGAGCGCAAGAAAAACGAAACGCAGCCGGGGAGCCGCCGCCCGCAGTTGCTCGCGGTAACTGCGCCGCAGCGCCGAGCAGGTCAGCACCACACCACGAGGCCGGTCGTGCAGCGCTTGGGCCAGATCGGCCAGCCAGCCAGCGCGGTCAGCATCGGTGAGAGGGATGCCCTGGCGCATTTTTTCGCGACTGGCGCTGCTGTGCCTGTCGTCGCCTTCCATCAGGGTCATGCCGGCAGCTTGGGCGATGGCCGCCGCCAGGCTCGATTTTCCGCAACCGGCCACACCCATAATCACCACAGAATCATTCATCGAGGGACAGCGCAATCCAAATAGTTTTAAATCAATTTACCACTGAAATTTCCAAAACAGCACATTTTTTAGGATAGCGCTATCCTAATTAGCTTCGACCCTTTCATCATTGGTATTTACCCTGATCGCCATGCGCACTTTGTCTTCTCGTTCCCGCGCTACAGGCCGCGTTACGCTGTCTGATGTGGCGCAACTCGCCGGGGTCAGCCCCATCACGGTGTCGCGTGCACTGCGTGGCGAACGAGCGGTGGGCCCGGACTTGATCGCCCGCGTCAAAGATGCAGTCCACAAGCTGGCTACATGCCTGCCCCTGCCGCAAGGGCGCTGGCTTCGCGCCACGGCTCGCATGTGGCGGTGCTGATACCGATGCTCTCTAACGCCCTGTTTGTCGACTTGCTTGAAGCCGTGCAACGCACCCTGCGCCCAGCGGGCTACCAGACGCTGATCGGCTCACGCACTACGACCACAGCGAAGAGGAACAGCTGTTGCGCGAGCAGCTGCAGCACCGCCCCGCGGGCTTGCTGGTCACTGGCTTATACCGTAGCGATACCACCCGCGATCACAGGCAGTGGCGTGCCCTGCGCTCAACAAATAAGGGGTTGACCATCGCGGTCGACCCCTTTTCATGTCCCCGGCACGTCAACTCGTGCCAATGACCGCTAAAGCGCCTCCGACTGTTCGACCATAGGGCTCGCCAGCACCTTGTCGATACGTTTGCCATCAAGGTCCAGCACTTCAAAGCGCCAGCCCACGCAGTCGACATATTCTCCGGTCTCCAGCAAGCGGCCCGACACGCTTTGCAGCAGGCCCGCCACGGTGTTGTAGCGC
>CAZWDK010000339.1:0-3288 GCA_964633095.1 uncultured Polaromonas sp.
ACCATGATCACCTCGCGCCCATCCTTGACGAGGGCCGCCAGCTGCTCACACCACTGGCCGACGGCGGCGGCATCCAGCCCCCGGCCCTCGTTGGTCACCAGGCTGGAGCCCACCTTGACCACAATGCGTTTGGCGTTGCGCAGCACGGGGGAGGCTGTTTGATCTTGCATTTTCAGTGTTTTCAGGCTTTGGCCCAATAACCACGGGCACAAGCAGCTATTGTTTATATAGCAACCGTTGTCAGGCGATTGCCAACGGGTTAGGCGGATGCAGGCGGCTCCGGTGGCAGCTCGGCAAATCGCGGATCGGCTTCTTCTGCGGGCTGCTCGCTTTTCTGCACGACCTGCACATGCTGGTAAATCGCCTTGACCAGGTGTTCGCAGCCTTCGCGCGTCAGCGCCGAGATTTCGAACACCGGGCCCTTGAACTTGAAGCGCTTGATGAAATCCTTGACGACGGCCGCGCGCCGGTCGACGTCCACCATGTCGAGCTTGTTGAGCACCAGCCAGCGCGGCTTTTCATAAAGCGCTTCGTCGTATTTCTTGAGCTCGCCCACAATGGCCTTGGCCTGGGCGACCGGGTCCACACCTTCATCAAAAGGCGCCAGATCCACGATGTGCAGCAGCAACCGGGTGCGCTGCAGGTGCCGCAAAAACAGGTGGCCCAAGCCGGCGCCTTCGGAGGCGCCTTCGATCAGGCCAGGCAGGTCGGCGACCACAAAGCTTTGCTCCGGGCCTACCCGTACTACACCGAGATTGGGGTGCAGGGTGGTGAACGGGTAGTCGGCAATGCGGGGCCGGGCGTTGGAAACGGCCGAGATGAAGGTGGATTTGCCCGCGTTGGGCATGCCCAGCAAGCCGACATCGGCCAGCACCTTCAGCTCCAGCTTCAGGCTTTTGCGCTCACCGGGCCAGCCCGGCGTCTTGCTGCGCGGCGCCCGGTTGGTCGAGCTCTTGAAACGCAGGTTGCCAAAACCGCCATCGCCGCCTTTGGCGATCAGGACTTGTTCGCCAGGCACCAGCAGCTCGTACAGCACCTCGCCGGTTTCGGCATCGCTCAGAATGGTTCCGACTGGCATTTTGAGGATGATGTCATCGCCCTTGGCGCCAAACATGTCGGAGCCCATGCCATGTTCGCCATTGCGGGCCTCATGGCGGCGCGAGAACCGGAAATCGACCAGGGTGTTCAGGTTGACGTCGGCCACCGCGTACACATGGCCGCCACGCCCGCCGTCGCCCCCGTTCGGTCCGCCGAATTCCTTGTACTTTTCGTGCCGGAACGAGACGCAGCCACTCCCGCCATCGCCAGCGGCAATGTCAATATAAGCTTCGTCAACAAATTTCATGATGGGATAGGGTGGGGCTAGGGCGGCGTACTTGAGGTACTGCAGGGTAGTTTACAAACAAAAAAGCCCCGACAGGTCGGGGCTTCGATGCCATCGAAGTGATCGGCTTACGCCGGCGTCACGTCGACGGTGTGCTTGTTCAGTGCACCCTTGACAGAGAAGGATACCGCGCCGTCAACCAGTGCAAACAGGGTGTGGTCTTTGCCGATGCCGACATTGACGCCTGGGTGGAACTTGGTGCCGCGCTGGCGCACGATGATGCTGCCTGCGTTGATCACTTCGCCGCCAAATTTCTTGACGCCCAGCATTTTGGGCTGTGAATCACGCCCGTTTCGCGTAGAGCCGCCGCCTTTTTTCTGTGCCATTTCTCGTTACTCCTGGTACTTCCCTGCTTAACCGACGATGGCGCCGATTTGCAGTTCGGTGAAGTTTTGCCGGTGACCCTGGCGTTTTTGGTAGTGCTTGCGACGGCGCATCTTGAAAATGCGCACTTTGTCGTGCCTGCCATGAGACAGCACCGTGACTGTGACAGTCGCGCCGGACACCAAGGGCGTACCAACCTTGATTGCACTGCCTTCGCCGACAGCCAATACCTGGTCAATAACGATCTCTTGGCCTACGTCCGCAGCAATCTGTTCTACTTTAATTTTTTCTCCAGCAGCAACCTTGTATTGTTTGCCGCCGGTTTTTATGACCGCGTACATGTGAGACCCCGTAAATTGAGTTCTGCGGACGGATTTCCACAGAGCCTTTGATTCTAGCACGGCGGGCCGGAAATAGCCAGACGGGCGTTGTGGAGTGCTTTCCAGGCCGCTCGGCACCTATGGCTGGGGAGGGGTTTGCTACTTTCTATAATCTGCCCAAACTTAACGTCGGGACTGTCTTTTGTCTGCCAACTCTTCAAGCACTGCTGCTGCCCTTGCCCTGATTGAGGGCGACATGCGCGAAATGGACATGGTGATCGAGCGTCGCCTGAAATCCGATGTTTCCCTGGTCAGCCAGGTTTCGCAATACATTGTGGCCGCCGGTGGCAAGCGGCTGCGGCCGGCTCTGCTGTTGTTGATGTGTGGTGCCCTGGGCTATCGCGGTGATCAGCGCCACAACCTGGCGGCCGTGGTGGAGTTCATTCATACCGCTACCTTGCTGCATGACGACGTGGTGGACGAATCGACGCTGCGCCGCGGCCGGGCCACTGCCAATGAGGCGTTTGGCAATCCTGCAAGTGTGCTGGTGGGGGACTTTCTGTACTCCCGCGCCTTCCAGATGATGGTGGATGCCGGGGATATGCGCATCATGCAAACGCTTGCGGAGGCCACCAATGTGATTGCCGAGGGCGAAGTCCTGCAGCTCATGAACATGCATGATGCCTCGCTGTCGGAAGAGGGCTATCTGCGGGTGATCCGTTCCAAGACGGCCAAACTGTTTGAGGCCAGTGCCCGTTTGGCGGCCCTGCTGGCGCGGTCCTCCCCGGCTGTCGAGCAAAGCTGTGCAGAGTACGGGCAGGCGCTGGGCACCGCATTCCAGGTCATCGATGACGTGCTGGACTATGACGGTGAGGTGTCGGAAATGGGGAAAAATCTGGGGGACGACTTGCGTGAAGGCAAGGTGACCCTGCCGCTGATCATCGCGATGCAGCGCGGCACCGAGGCCGAGCGCGCCACCATCCGGCAGGCCATTGAAACGGGCGGAACCGGGCAGATGGCGCAGATTATTTCGATCGTGCAGCAGACCGGTGCCCTGCAGGCGACGCGCGATGCGGCGGCTGCGGAAGCGCAACGCGCGCTGAACGCCTTGCAAGCCCTGGGGCAAAATCCTTACAGCCATGCCTTGCAGCAGCTGGCCTCCCAATTGCTGGCGAGGCGTTTCTGAGATATAAGTTCGATCTAGACGGGGTGTAGCTTAGCCTGGTAGAGCGCTACGTTCGGGACGTAGAGGCCGGAGGT
>CAZWDK010000340.1:0-1354 GCA_964633095.1 uncultured Polaromonas sp.
TTTGGCCACCTGGGTGACGGCAACCTGCACTACAACGTGCAGGCCCCGGCGGATGGCGATGCGGCGGCGTTTCTGCGCGACCATGAAGAAGAGGTCAATGCACTGGTCTACGACTCGGTGGCGAAATTCGGCGGCTCGATTTCCGCCGAGCATGGCGTCGGCAGTCTGAAACTGGACAAGCTGGAGCAGCACAAATCCCCGGTGGCGCTGGGCCTGATGCGCGCCATCAAGCAGGCGCTGGACCCGCAGAACCTGATGAACCCGGGGCGGGTGCTGCGGATATAGCCTTGCCGCCCGGGCGCGGTCCACCAACGGTCCCATCGGCGCGGCGATCAGCTGCTCGCCGCCCCCACGCCACCATCCCGGCCTGGCTCCCACACCAGGCGCTCGTCGCTCTCCCTGAAATGCGTTCCGAACTCTTCGGACAGGGCCCGCATGCGGCGGCACAGCCGGGCAGCCAAGGGCTGCTGGGCCAGGTGGACTTCGGCCAGCGTCAACAGCACGGGCAGGAGCTCGAGCCGGACCAGCCTGCCCGCGTCGAACGTGACCAGGAACAGAAAGGACCAGTCATTGCGCAGCCAGGGATCGACGGCATAGTCGTCGATGAAGTCGCCGGTGTCGTAGAGAATCGGCTTGCCGTCGTAGATCTCGACCCCGTGAAACAGGTGGGCGCTGTGCCCGAAATACACATCCGCGCCCAGCGCTATCGCCGCATGGGCAAAGTCGCGAAAGTGGCGCGGGGGGTACTGGGTCATGTTCGGCCCCCAATGGTTGGAGAGCACGACGATGTCAGCGCCGGCTGAGCGCGCCGCCTGGATGCCGGCGCCTATCTGCGCCAGGGTATCGGCGTCGGTCGAGACCGGCAGATAGTAGGTGCCCGGATGCGTGGCGGTGGCCGCGAACGCCGCCTCGTTGTCCGTCAGCGCGATGAGCGCGATGCGGCTTCCGTCCGCGTCGATGAAGGCGGGGCGCCTGGCTTCGTCCAGGTCGTGTCCTGCGCCGGCATGCGCAATGCCGGCGTGGTCCAGGTGCTGCAGGGTATCGAGCAGGCCTGTCTCGTTGAAGTCGAGCACATGGTTGTTGGCGAGCGATACCGCGTCGATACGCGCGGCACGCAACACCTTGACGGCCGCCGGGTCGGCGCGAAAATGAAACACTTTTCTCGTGCGCGTCCACGGGGTGGCGTGGCTCGTGATGGCGCATTCCAGGTTGATGATGCGGACGTCGGCCGCCGCCATGACGGGCAGCACATCGCCCCAGGGTTTTGCCGCCGGCTTTCGCCGCAGCGCGTCGTTGACGAGCCGCCCGAGCATCACGTCGCCCGCCAAGGCCAAAGTGGTCACGTTCCTCTCCT
>CAZWDK010000340.1:1454-3278 GCA_964633095.1 uncultured Polaromonas sp.
AAGATATGGATGTCGGGCGGCAGGCGGTCCGGCTCATCCAGTGTTCCAACGCGGACAAAGCACACCGCATCGCCGGCGCCGGCATAGTGGCTCCAGACCGCGATGCGGCAGCTGGGACAGCGCGCGATCTTCTGGCCCTTGCCGCTGTTGGACGGCGTCTGGACCCATTCGACCTCGCCCTGCAGCAACTCCACGCGATCCGCTTCGATCATGGCGTTGAGCGCGAAAGCGCTTCCGGTCTCACGCTGGCACCAGCGGCAATGACAGCAGTGAACAAACATTGGCTTGGTCGTCATGCGGTAGCGCACCGAGCGGCAGGTACAGCCACCGTCAAAGGGGAGTGCTTCGTCAGTGTTCATGCGCGTCCCTCTCTCAAGGTAAAGGGGGGCGAAATGATGCGCCATGCAAGTCCAAAGCCTGATCGCGGCAGCCCCGAATGAAAATACTGTAGCCGAACTTGCTACCGTGGAACAGCACCCATGGCGTCCGCCGGCAGGTGCTGCGCCAGAAAGCGCCCCAGCGCCTCGCGCCAGGCCTCACGCGTGAACAGAAAACCGTCGTTATGGCCGCCGGCCAGCTCCAAGAACGCCTTCGGCTCCCGGGCGGCGGCAAACAGCCGCTCGCCGTGGCGAAACGGCACGATGTCGTCCTGGCGGCTGTGGGCGATGAGCACCGGGCTGGAGACGCGCGCCAGGGCCTCCAGCGTGTCGTAGCGGTAGCGCGCCAGCCAGCGCGCCGGTAGCCAGGGATAGAGCTCCGCCGCCAGCTCGGGCACCGAGACGAAGCTCGATGCCAGCACCAGCGCCCCGGGGCGCTCGGCCGCAGCCAGCCGGGCGACGACGGCGCCGCCCAGGGACTCGCCCAGCAGCACGATGCGCTCGGGTGGGACTCCCCGCTGCGCCACCAGGTGGCGCCAGCCGGCGCGGGCATCGGCGTAGGTGCCCTCCTCGCTCGGCCTGCCTTCGCTGCGGCCGTAGCCGCGGTATTCGAGCAGCAGCAGCGAGTAGCCGAGGCGCTGGAACATGAGGGCGTAGTCCAGCCGGTGCGAGATGTTGCCGGCGTTGCCGTGGGCGAGCAGCACCGCACCGCGCGCCGCCGGCGCGGGGACATACCAGGCCTCGATCCGGACTCCGTCTTCCGTCGTCAGCCACAGCGCCTCATAGGCCAGCCCGACGTCCCCGGGCGTCAGCAGAATCTGCCGACCCGCGTCGGGCAAGTAGAGGAGCTGCCCCTGCAGCACGAACACGATGGCCAACAACACGGCATACGCCGCGCCACCCACGGTCAACAGTTTCAGCAGGACTTCCATGGCCCGTATCGAAAAATGGGGTCAGACTCCGGCCGCTGTCCGGGCTGGAGCGTCTGGGGTATTGGCATGATGCTTCGCAGGCTTGACCGTACCGCCCGGCCTCAATGGTGCCGGCGCCGCAAGTGCGAGACAGCCAGCGCTATGGCCACGCCTGCCAGCAGACCCAAACCGCCACTCAGCAGAACCTCCCCCATGAACGGCTGAGACATGGACGGTGATTCGGGCAAGTCAGACGGCAATAAAGCTCTCCACTCGGCAGACGTGATCTGCGTCATTTTCGAGGCTTCGCTCAAGCCGAAGACGCAGATCTCACCTCCCGGCAGTTTGCAAAAGCGCTCGGTGGGGCAGCTGGTGAGTATGTCCTGGGGAGCACCCTCGGCGCACTGGGCGCCCGCACTGCGCAGGACCTGCAGGGTAAGCTCGGGATGCTTGGTGAGTTGCTCGGGCATGGCGGACTCCGGCACAACATGTGCGTGACGCAGCAGGGTAATGATCGGTTTCTTGCCCTTGAGGGG
>CAZWDK010000341.1:0-3247 GCA_964633095.1 uncultured Polaromonas sp.
TGGAGGCTTCCATGTCAGACGATCCCTTTGCCCAACTGAAGGCGGTACAACGCGAAGCCTGGGCAGTGTTTGCACCGTTGGAAGCGGTTACGACGATGCCGGCGGCCGAATTGGTCCGCCATGCGCGGGTGCTTCCACAGCAATCGGTACTCGACGTTGGTTGCGGCACCGGTGTGGTCGCGCTGACCGCGGCGCGCCTCGGCGCCCGGGTACGTGGCCTGGATCTGGCACCGGCGCTGATTGAGCAAGCGAAGAAGAATGCCGCACTGGCCGGTGTCGAGGTCGATTTCCAGCAAGGGGACGCCGAGGCGCTGCCCTATGACAACGCCAGCTTCGACGTAGTGCTAAGCCAATTCGGCCATATGTTCGCACCGCGGCCCGAAGTGGCGATTGCGGAAATGCTACGCGTACTAAAACCGGGCGGCACCATCGCGTTTTCGACTTGGCCGCCGGAACACTTTGTTGGCCAAATGTTTGCACTGGTTGGCAAATACCAGCCGCCGCCCCCCGGTGCGGCGCCGCCCCCGCAATGGGGGGATCCGAATATCATTCGCCAGCGGCTCGGCGAGGCGGTCACTGACGTTGTGTTCGACCGCGGCGTGATGTGCGTCCCGACATTAAGCTCGCAGCACTACCGAAAGACTATGGAGGAGACGCTTGGTCCGGTGGTCAAACTGGTGCAGACCTTGCAAGGTGATGCGGCCAGGCTGGCGACCTTTCGCGCCGAGCTGGACGACTTCGTTGGCCGCCATCTGGAAAACAATATGCTGCGGCAACACTATCTGATGACACGGGCGGTCAAGCGCTGATTCGGCGTCTTGCAAGGGCTGTAGCAACATCAGCCTTTTGGGGCAGCTGCCAGAAAACGCCGGAGATAAAGCACTCCCGTTACTTGGTGCCGAATTGCTGCTGGCACTACGGCTTGAGCGGGTGGTGAGGGACACGCCTATCGACCTTGGCTGGTGGCTTGCTATGAAGAATCTTGATGACGAACAACGTGCAGTTCTAGAAAACCGGCGGCTGTCAAGGTAGTTGTCGCCTTGTTCATGCAGCCAGCGGCTGTCTATCGGTGTAGTCCGAATGCGTTTTGACGATCGAGTCGCGTTCGGGATTGAGCGTCACGGCGCCGATGGGCGACCAGTTGCGGGTCTTACCGGACCAGCGGGCTGGATGGGCTTCGCGAGCGCGGGTGTACAACTCATGGCGTGCCGCCAGGATCGCGCGATCTGCTCCGGCATGGCGCTGCGCCGGGCTGACGTAACCGATGCCGCTGTGGCGATGCTCGCAGTTGTACCAATGACCAATGCACGAAACCGGCCGCCCAAGCGCGCGCGGCTTCGAGATTGTCGAAGCCCTTGGCCGGGAACTCGGGGCGGTACTTGGCGGTGCGAAACAGCGACTCAGCATAGGCGTTGTCATCGCTCACACGCGGGCGCGAGTACGAGGGCTTGGCTCCCAGCCAGTTGAGCATCGCGAGCACCGTCGTGGCCTTGAGCGTGGAGCCGTTGTCGCCATGCAGCGCCGGCTTGGTGGCCATCGCGGCAATGCCCTCGGCCAGCGCCGTGCGGCGCACCAGGTGCGCGGCATGGTCGGCATCGTCTGTGGCATGCACCTCCCAGCCCACGATCTTGCGGCTGTACAAGTCCAGGATCAGGTACAGGTGGAACCAGCGCCCCAGCACGGCAGCGGGCAGATAGGTCATGTCCCAGCACCACACCTGGCGCGGCGCCGTGGCGATATGCGTGGTGGGCGGCCTGCCGGCCTTGGGCACCTTGGCGCGCCCACGGTGGGCGTTCTGGCCGTGCGCACGCAGCACGCGGGCAAAGCTGGACTCGCTGGCCAGGTAGACGCCTTCATCGGCCAGCATAGGCACGATGCGCGCCGGCGGCACTGCGGCAAAGCGCGGCTCATTGGCCACGCGCAGCAGTTGCGCACGCTCGGCTTCGCTCAGGGCATGAGCGGGCGTCGGGCGCATTGCCTGCGGTCTGCCATCGCCCGCGGTGAGGCCTGCGTGGGTCTTCCAGCGCTGCAAGGTGCGCGTATCAATGCCGGCAACCTCGCAGGCCAGGCTCAGCCGCGCGCCTGCGCTATGCGCGGTGTGGATGTCTCGGGCCAACGCCTGGCGATCTTCGAGGCCGATCATTCGTCCTCGCCCTTGCGGAAGATCGCCTCGACTTTTTTTGACAGGACTAGCAAGGCGGCGGTCTCAGCCAGAGCCCGCTCTTTGCGCGCCAGGTCGCGTTCGAGCTCCTTGATGCGCTTCTTGTCTTGCCGTGTCGCCTGCGGACTTGCACGGGCCTCCTCGGGCTCGGCCAGCGCGGTGGTAGCGCTGGCGCGCCACTTGTCCAGCTCGGCCGGATACACCCCGTTCTGGCGGCTCCAGGCGCTCTTGTCGGCCTCGCTCATCGCCGCCGTCGTGATCACCGCCTCCAGCCGCGCCGCCGCAGTCCAGGCCCGCCCGAGGGCGGGCCTGGACTGCGCATCTTCGCGCCAGCGCTCCAGCGTGCCCACCCCAACTCCCACCTCACGCGCCACGACTTCCACCGCTGCGTTCTCCGGCGGCAGCAACCTGGCTACCGCTCTGTCTTTGAATGCTTGTCCATATCGAGCCACTTCTGTCCTTCATCGCCGCCCCCGGGTTTCTGGTTCTATGGAGGCGACAACTATTCTGACGCAGGGGGCAATGCTCAGGACGCAAAAAATCAGCGGGCGCCGGATTTTCGATGGGCCAAGAGTGGGCCACCGGCGGGCCATAGCAATCATGATGTGTCAGCGATGACCATTAGCCCGCTTTGGCCATTTCGCAAGAACCGACTATGGGACCGCCAGAAATTTGTGATCGAAAAGCGCCCGTATTTAGGCGAAATCGTTATCTGGTGCGGCTGGCGGGGATCGAACCCACGACCCTTGGCTTCGGAGGCCAATACTCTATCCACTGAGCTACAGCCGCAACGCTGAATTTTTCAACAATCAGTATTTTCGCACACGCCGAACCCTCTGCAGGTTCTCCAAGCGGATAGTCGAAGGTTTAATCACAAACAGCCCCACAAAACGGGGGTGTCCGCACTAGTTAGCAGTTACTCTCTTATCACCATGAACATTCCGCGCAGAACAATCTGGGCGGCAGCTGGCACATTCAAGAAAAAGACCGATGCTCAGTTACTGTCGAAAACCCAAGTCTTGTGCCCTATCTGTGCCCTATCTGTGCCCAGCTTGTGCCCGGCAAGTCGGCTGGTTTTCGCCACCC
>CAZWDK010000342.1:0-3229 GCA_964633095.1 uncultured Polaromonas sp.
GGCTTCACGGCACGCGTGGTCGAGCCGGTGAACAGCTGGCGCGGGCGGCCGATCTTGTACTCGGGGTCGCTGATCATTTCATTGAGCTGGGCGATCCAGCCCACGGTGCGGGCCAGCGCGAAGACCGCGGTGAACAGCGGCACCGGGATGCCGATGGCGCGCTGCACGATGCCGGAGTAGAAGTCCACGTTGGGGTAGAGCTTGCGCGAGACGAAGTAGTCGTCTTCCAGGGCAATCTTCTCGAGCTCCTTGGCCAGCTTGAACAGCGGGTCGTTTTCCAGGCCCAGCTCGGCCAGCACTTCGTTGCAGGTTTCCTGCATCAGCTTGGCGCGCGGGTCGTAGTTCTTGTAGACGCGGTGGCCAAAACCCATCAGCTTCACGCCGGACGACTTGTCCTTGACCTTTTCCATGAACTCGCCGACCTTGGCCACGCCGCCCTGGCGCTGGATGTCTTCGAGCATGTTCAGGCAGGCTTCGTTGGCACCGCCGTGGGCCGGGCCCCAGAGGCAGGCGACACCGGCGGCGATGGCCGCGAAGGGGTTGGTGCCCGAGGAGCCGCACAGGCGAACGGTCGAGGTGGAGGCGTTCTGCTCGTGGTCGGCGTGCAGGGTGAAGATGCGGTCCATGGCGCGTTCGAGCACCGGGTTGACCTTGTACGCTTCGCAGGGCGTGGCGAACATCATGTGCAGGAAGTTGCCGGCGTAGCTCAGCTCGTTCTTAGGGTACATGTAAGGCTGGCCAATGGTGTACTTGTAGGCCATGGCGACCAGCGTCGGCATCTTGGCAATCAGGCGGATCGCGGCAATTTCGCGGTGCTCGGGATTGTTGATGTCGGTGCTGTCATGGTAGAAGGCCGACAGCGCGCCGACCAGGCCAGTCATGATGGCCATGGGATGCGCGTCGCGGCGGAAGCCGCGCAGGAAGAACTGCATCTGCTCGTTGACCATGGTGTGGTTGGTCACGCGGTTGGTGAAGTCCTTTTTCTGCGCCTCGTTGGGCAGCTCTCCGTAGAGCAGCAGGTGACAGGTTTCGAGGAAGTCGCAGTTGGTGGCCAGCTGCTCGATCGGGTAGCCGCGGTACAGCAGCTCGCCCTTGTCGCCATCGATGTAGGTGATGGCTGACTGGCAGGCCGCCGTCGACAGAAAGCCCGGATCGTAGGTGAACATCCCGGTCTGGGCATACAGCTTGCGGATGTCCACGACATCCGGCCCCACATTGCCCTGGTACACCGGCAGCTCGACGCTGGGGCTGCCGTTGCTGAAGGACAGAGTGGCTTTGTTGTCAGCTAGCTTCATTTCGTGCTTCTTTCTAATCAAATTGGGCAGTCACGGGGACTGTCACGGGGCCAGTTGCCGCGGTCGCAGCAAGTTTAAAACTTCGAGGGCTTCGGGTGTCGAGGCGCTGCTCTGGGCGGTCGCATCCGAAAGCTGGCTGGACTCCTTGCGCCTCAGCAGCAGGTCCATCAGGTCGTTGTCCGACAAGTCCATTAAATCATTCAAACCTTTTGCCTGCCTGACGGTCAGCGTGGCCTCGTGGCGCAGAAAGAACTTCTCGATCAGCAGGTCGTTTTCCAGCAGGCCGCGACGGCAACGCCATTTGAGCTTGCTCAAACTGCGTTCATCAAGCCGTTCATCGAGCGCGTTCATGACTGTCCTCAGACTGCCCGCAAAACCATCATTTCCTTGATCTTGCCAATCGCCTTGGTCGGATTCAGGCCCTTGGGGCAGACATCGACGCAGTTCATGATGGTGTGGCAGCGGAACAGGCGGTAGGGGTCTTCGAGGTTGTCCAGGCGTTCGGCGGTGGCTTCGTCGCGGCTGTCGGCGATGAAGCGGTAGGCCTGCAGCAGGCCGGCCGGGCCGACGAACTTGTCAGGGTTCCACCAGAAGCTGGGGCAGGAGGTGGAGCAGCTGGCGCACAGAATGCACTCATAGAGGCCGTTCAGTTCGTCGCGCTCTTCCGGGCTTTGCAGACGCTCTTTTTCGGGCGGCACGTTGTCGTTGACCAAATAGGGCTTGATCGAGTTGTACTGCTTGAAGAACTGCGTCATGTCGACGATCAGGTCGCGCACCACCGGCAGGCCAGGCAGCGGCTTCAAAACGATGGTGCCGGGCAGCGAGCGCATATTGGTCAGGCAGGCCAGGCCGTTCTTGCCATTGATGTTCATGGCGTCGGAGCCGCAAACGCCTTCGCGGCAGGAGCGGCGGAAGGAAATCGTCGGGTCCTGCGCCTTGAGCTTCATCAGCGCGTCCAGCAACATGCGCTCGCTGCCGTCGAGTTCGACTTCGATGGTCTGCATGTAAGGCTTGGCATCGGTGTCAGGGTCGTAGCGGTAAATCTGGAAAGTACGTTTGGACATGGGGTGTTCTCGCGGGTCTTGTTGGCTTGACGGGTTGGCGTTCGGCTTGGCTTAGAAGCTGCGTACCTTGAGGGGCACGGATTCAACCGTCAGCGGCGTCATCTGCACCGGCTTGTAGCTCAGGCGGTTGCCTTCGCTGTGCCACAGCGTGTGCTTGTGCCAGTCCGTGTCGTTGCGGCCATTGGGGTGCGCTGGCGTGTCGCCGTAGTCATCGACCGAGTGGGCGCCGCGGCTTTCATGGCGGGCGGCGGCCGACACGATGGTGGCCTGGGCGGCTTCAATCAGGTTTTCGACTTCCAGCGCTTCGATGCGGGCGGTGTTGAAAATCTTCGACTTGTCTTTCAGGCCGATGTTTTTCACGCGCTCGCGCAATTCGGCGATCTTGGTCACGCCTTCGTCCATCAGGGCCTGGGTGCGGAACACGCCGGCATGCGTTTGCATGGCGGTGCGAATGTCGTTGGCCACGTCCTGTGCGTATTCGCCGCCGGTGGCATTGTCCAGGCGGGCAATGCGCGCGAGCGTGGCGTCGGCGGCGTCAAGCGGCAGGGGTTTGTGCGTCGCGGTTTTGTTGAACTCGACAATGTGGTTGCCGGCGGCGCGGCCAAACACCAGCAAATCGAGCAGCGAATTGGTGCCCAGGCGGTTGGCGCCGTGCACGCTGACGCAGGAGCATTCGCCGACGGCATACAGGCCGTTGACAACCTGGCTCTGGTTGTTGGCGTCCTGCGTGACGACCTGGCCATGGATGTTGGTCGGGATGCCGCCCATCTGGTAATGGATGGTGGGCACCACGGGAATCGGCTCCTTGGTGATGTCGACGTTGGCGAAGTTGTGGCCAATCTCGAACACCGAAGGCAGGCGCTTCATGAT
>CAZWDK010000343.1:0-3226 GCA_964633095.1 uncultured Polaromonas sp.
CCCAGCCAGACCGGCTTGCCGGCCGCCACGCCCTCGGGCGCCCAGGCCAGCAGTTCGGCGCGCACCTGCTCGGTGCTGACGACGGCACTCTTGCCGGCGCCGAGCAGATTGCTTTGAGCATTTTGGGCATGGGCCCCCGTGTGCAGGGCGCAGGCAGCTATAAAAAACGCAGCGAACAGGGGGGCGAGCAGGGGGCGCTTGAAATTCATGGTCAGGGTGTGAGCGGGGGCGGGGGCAATAGTTCCAGATTGCCACAAGCGTGCCATAAGGAAGGAGGCAACTCCGATAATAGGGCCATGCCGCGCATCGTGCTCACCACCCTCAACGCCAAATACATCCACGCCTCGCTGGGCCTGCGCTGCCTGGCCGCCAATATGGACAGGCATGGCGGCGCCGGCCTGCGCCAGCAGACGCAGCTGCGCGAGTTCGTCATCCAGCAGCGGCCCACGCAAATCGTCGAGGAACTGCTGGCCCTCCAGCCCGAGGTGATAGGCCTGGGCATCTATATCTGGAATGTGGTGGAAACCACCCAGGTGGTGCGCTTGCTGAAAACCCTCAGGCCCGACATCAAGATCGTGCTGGGCGGGCCGGAGGTCAGCTTTGAGACCGAGAGCCAAGAGATCTGCCGGCTGGCCGACCATGTGATCACCGGCTGGGGCGATGTCAGTTTCCCCAAGCTGTGCCGCGCCCTGCTGGACGGCCCCAAGCCCTTGATGAAGGTGATCGCCGGCGAACAGCCGGCGCTGGATGCGCTGGCCCTGCCCTACAGCGAGTACACCGACCAGGATCTGGCCCAGCGCCTGCTCTATGTCGAGGCCTCGCGCGGCTGCCCCTTCAAGTGCGAGTTCTGCCTGAGCTCGCTCGACAAGACCGCCTGGGCCTTTGAGCTTGATGGGTTCATGGCCGAGATGGACGCGCTGTACCGGCGCGGCGCCCGCAACTTCAAGTTTGTCGATCGCACCTTCAATTTGAAGGTCGACCACTCGGTGCGCATCCTGCAGTTTTTCCTGGACCGCATGAAGAACGAAGCGGGTGACATCATGGCCGCGCCCGAGCTGTTCGTGCATTTTGAAGTCGTTCCCGACAACCTGCCGGACCGCCTGAAGGCGCTGATTGCCCAGTTTCCGGCCGGTTCGCTCCAGTTCGAGGTCGGCATCCAGAGCTTCAACCCCGAGGTGCAGCAGCGCATTTCGCGCCGGCAGGACAACGTCAAGACCGCCGACAACCTGCGCTGGCTGGTGGGGCAGAGCCAGGCCCATGTGCATGCCGACCTGATTTTTGGCCTGCCCGGCGAAACGCTGGAAAGCTTTGCCCAGGGCTTTGACAAGCTGCATGAACTGGCGCCGCACGAAATCCAGTTCGGCATCCTGAAGCGCCTGCGCGGCACGCCTATCACCCGGCACACGGCCGACTACGCCATGGCCTATGACCCGCAGACGCCCTACACGATTCTGCAGAACTCGACCATCGACTTTGCCACCATGCAGCGCATCAACCGCTTTGCGCGCTACTGGGAGATGGTGGCGAATTCGGGGCGCTTTGCGTTGGGGCTGACGCTGCTGCTGGCGCCGGGTTCGGCCTTCAAGCACTTCCTGGCCTTCAGCGACTGGCTGTGGCAGGGCACCGGCAAGACGCATGAGTTTGCGCTGGAGAAGCTGGTGGATTTGCTGTTTGAGCATTTGACGGCCGTGCGCGGGCTGGCCGAGCACGAGGTGCGCGCCGCATTGCTGGCGGATTACCGGGCCAGCGGGGCGCGCGGCCGGCCTCAATGCCTGGCTGCGCTGCTGAGTGCCGAACGGCTGGCCTTGCCCGTCGCGCCCGGCAAGCCGAGGGCCGAACGGCAAGGCCGGCATGTCCATCAGCAGGCGCATCGCGAAGAGATTCGGAAGGCTGCGGCGGCGGCTTGAGCCTCTCGCAAGTTGGCCGCTGTGCTGCTCGGTCCTGCCACACGGCGGCATCGGCTGAGGCGTCGCGGATGCGCGGAGTCGCACGCGTTTTATGCTTCGGGTCGGCATGTGGCGGGCGCAGTTTGCTATTTAATTAATAGCAAACTGGCTGGCCGCGCGACGCGCCCGGGAGGTCTGTGGGCGCCTTACCAACAAGAACAAAAGGGGCTTCCGTTTGGCCCGGCAGCGGAGTACGCTTCCAAGCCCCGGGTCGGCCCATGGGTTCGGGATGCCGCGAGGCCGAGGTGCAAACCGCGGCAGGCCCTGTCTACGATTTCTGGAGATTGTCATGAAGTACCTCCTCAGCTGGACCTTGCCGCAGGCTAGTTACAGCGCCGCCGTGGCGCGCTTTCTGGAGACCGGGGGCGCGCCGCCCAAGGGTGTGGCGATGCTGGGGCGCTGGCACGGCATGAACGGCCAGGGCTTCGCGGTCATCGAGTCTGGCGATGCCAAGGCCCTGTACCTCTTTCAGGCGCAATGGGCCGACCTGCTCCCGATCGCGGTCACGCCCTGCGTGGAGGACGCCGACGCCGCCGCGGTGCTGGCGACGCTGGGCCAACGCTGAGCGCCGGTCCGCGCATCGCCATCGCCGCCCGCCAGGCATGGCACAACCCGGCTTGGCGGGATCCCTCTCCATGGGGATAATGGCCGGGATGTCCCTGGCCGGCTGAAGGGGTGAGCCGCCGAAAGGCTCGCGCTTGCCGCACGATGGATGAGGGCACTGGCTGGCCGCAAGTCTCGCGTCATGCGTCATAACCAAGGGGGTATCTATGGTGGTTCGTGTTGTCAGGCTGGGGAGCGCGCGGGTCGAGGATGAAGGCACCCGCATTGGCACGGTCCGCCGTCCGCCGCGCGGCGTTCCCAAAGAAGCGTTCGCTTCGCAGAACTGGTACGACGTCTGGTTCCCCAATCTGGCGCCCAGCGTCGACACCATGAAGTTCGCCCAGCAGGCCACAACGCCCAAGGAGTGGCTTGCCTTCACCAAGAAGTACCGCGCCGAAATGGCCCAGCCCGACAACAGCCGAACCCTCGATCTGCTGGCCACGCTGTCGCAGCACGCCAACTTTTCCGTCGGCTGCTATTGCGAAGACGAATCGCATTGCCATCGCTCGGTACTGCGTGCGCTGCTTGCCGAACGCGGGGCCAAGTTGCAATAGCTTGCGAATTCATTGTGTTTTATGCCTCTGCCAATACATGATGAGCGTAGGCAGCGATTAAATTTGTAGCGAGTGCCTTTCACTGCCGGACCGTGGGTAGCCCCAGCTGGGAGGCCATGGTTG
>CAZWDK010000344.1:0-3225 GCA_964633095.1 uncultured Polaromonas sp.
ATGCTGGATGCAGGCTACGCTCTGGTAATGTCATGGGTTACGTAAAGATCAATAATTAAGCGAAGTTGTAAACAACTTGCCGGGCGCTGCTATCACTGAGTTTCTTTTTCCCACATTGCACTGACCAGGTCGTTACGGTCCTGACGTTGCGTTAGCGGCTGTTTGTGGCTGACGACAGCAACGTTGACCATGTCCAGCGGAGTAACGAGCGTCACTACTGCTCCAAAACCGCCTTTTGGGGCAGCTCATGGCCAAACAGGCTTCTTCTTGGCCGAATGGTGGTCACCAATGCTGCGCGTTCGCTAGGTGGTCATCGTTGCACCCGGTTCTTCGATACCTGATATACGTTCCTACCATTCGGCCGGCAGATGGTGGCTGCCGGAAGCAAACTTGGCCGGAACTGTGGAAAGAAATCTGGCCGTTAGGATCCAATTGGAGCTAGCTGGCTGAGCGAGGGCAGGAACACCAGCCGCCCCAGCCAGCGGTTGAGCTAGCGGTGCGGCGTAAAGCTCTGGTGGCAGGCATCGTGACCCAAAATAAACAGCCGGCCTATGACCAGGCCTGTGACGATGCCGGCCAGCACCTGAAGCACGGGCGGGGCAGCAAAACGGCCGCGCTGAGCGCCTGCCCAAACAGCAGTAGATCCATCACCACCAGGCAAATGGCGTAAGCCGTGTTTTTGGTGACGATGGGCGCAAGCCATTCTCGAATGATTTTGCGGTGCGGGATGACGGTAGCTTGGTGCATGAATTGAATATGAGCGCCCAGGGCGAAGCTTTGGAGCTTAGCGGCGGGAGTTCGCTGCGTGTTGATCCACGTCAAGCACCGCTGAGGCCATGCGGGCGGTTGCACAATGTGCTCGGCACTGCGAAAGAAAGGCCACCCGGAAGTGGCGTTGTGCAAGCAAACGGGCGGTCTTCTTTCGGTCCGGCCGCTGGACGCAGGGCCTGCGCCTTGTCGGTACGCTCCCAGTTAAGTGCTGGCTCGTCGCAGCCGAAGTGGCGGTAGAGGGATATCGGTCTGATCCATAGTCGCAGCAGTAGACTTGCGCCGCATCACTCCGGACCACTGGCCCCACAGTGCAATCCCGTGCCCCCGGGATTTTTATTATCTTTACATTTTTAATGCGAATCATTATCATTGTGTCTTCTATTCCTGTTTGCGCGCAATGATTGAGCTACTCAAACCCCTTGTTGTCTACGCCCACCTGCTGGCCACCTGTATTGCCCTGGGCTCGGTCTTGCTGGCGGATCACCGCCTCTGGCGCTGGCGACACCGACGGTTGAATCCAGCCATGGTCGCGCAGATGGAGGAGACGCAGCGGGTGGTCAGCCTGGCCTTGGCTGCCCTCTGGCTCAGCGGAGCCCTGCTGATCGGGCTCGGTTATTTGATCGAGGGCAACCACTACCTGCTCAACCCCAAGCTGTGGGCCAAGGTCAGTGTGGTCAGCCTGCTGACGTTCAACGGCATCTTGCTGCACCAAGTCGGCTTTCCCCTGATGCAACGCGCCGCCTTTGTCGCCCTGTCCTGGAGCGACCAGGTTCGGCTTGCGCTGCTCGGGGCACTGTCGGGCACCGGCTGGCTGTTCGCAGCCTTTCTGGGCATTGCCCGGCACTGGAACCATGTGCTGCCCTACCACCAGGTGATGACCATTTTCGCTATCGCCCTGCTGGCGGCAACGCTGATCGCTCTCACCGTGGTCAGCGGCCTTCGACGACTGATGAACAGCCGAGGCGGCCTGCTGGATAGCCCGAACGGCTTGGAAATTCAACGACCAGAGCGCATCTGATCCACACCGCCGATGTCAGAGTCGCTCTGGCCGCGCATTACCTCGATCAAAAGAAATTCAAAGTCGCCTGAAACTTTCAGGCTCCCACCAGCCACAGCCCCGCCGAGCGGGCGCTGCCAGCCATCAATTCCATAGCATCCAGAAGGTCTGATGATGAAGAGACGCAGTTTTGTCCTGGCCGGCAGTTCCGCCGCCGTATTGAGTGCTTGCGGCGGAGGCGGCACAGGCAGCGGCGGTGTCGGCTCGGTCACCTCCGCGCAAAACCGGTTTGAGCAGGCGAACCTGGCCGCCTCGTCAGCCAGCTTCAAAGCCAAATTCACCCTGCCCGACATGGTGGATGCCTGGGGCATCGCCATTCGCCCGGCAGGCGCGGGAGGACATTTTTGGGTGGGTGGTGGCGGCTCGTCTTGGGAGTTCGTGGGCGATGTTCACAATGCCAGCGACGCGAGTCTGCGCGAGATCACTGTCGATCAGCTGACCCGCATGACCGTTCCCGAAGCGGGCACAAGCGGCCATGTCACCGGCGTGACCTACAACGGCACGGCGTTGACATCGGCCAATTTTGTCCCGATCGACAACGCCACCGGCACCCGCCAGACCATGCCCGACAGCACGGGCGCGCTGATCACTATGGAAGGCTCGGCGCGCTTCATCTTCGTGACGGACAACGGCTTCATCACGGCCTGGACCGAACGCCGCCAGGACACCGGCGGCATTCTGCGCAACAACGGCAACGCCCAGAAGGTGTTTGATGGCTCGGCCCTGGGTCACGCTTACTTCGGTGCGGCCGTCAAGCCCGGCAGCTGGGACACGCTATGGGTGGCCGATTTCGGCAGCGACCCACAGATTCGGCAGTTCGATGCAGGATGGAACCTGGTGCCGACAGTGGGCTTTGCAAACCCATTTGCCACGGGTACGGGCGGCACGGCCAAGCCCGGCGATTTTGTTCCGTTCAATATTTTGGCGCTCGGCAGCCGGGTGTTCGTGACCTACGCCAAATCGCGCATCAACCCCAGCGACTTGAGCCAATTCTTTGCTGGGGAGGAAGACGCGCTGGACGCAGACAGCGAGAAAGCCGGCGGCTTCGTCCCGGACCGCGGTCGCCTGGTGGAGTTTGACCTGAGCGGCAACCTGGTGCGCATCTACAAGGATGAAAAACACCTCAATGCGCCTTGGGGCGTAGCCATGGCCCCCTCCTCCTTCGGCGCCTTCGGCGGCGCAGTGCTGGTGGGCAACTTCGGCGGTGGCGGCTACATCACGGCGTTTGACGGCAGCACCGGCAACTTCCTGGGCTATTTGCGCAACACCGAGGGCAGTTTTGTCGCTATCCCCGGCCTGTGGGGGCTGCAATTCGGCAATGGCGTCAACCTGGGCGACAGCGACGCGCTGTATTTCGCTGCAGGGCCAGAAGACGAGGCAGCTGGCCTATTTGGCTC
>CAZWDK010000345.1:0-3200 GCA_964633095.1 uncultured Polaromonas sp.
CTTCAACGTGGTGGACTACAGGCGGCGCCCCCGTGATTGCCGAATAGGGCCACACCCCCGGGGCCATGCGGGCGCTGTGGGCCGCGGTCGATGCCATGCCCGCGAGGCCCGGGAAGGGCCGGGCCGTGGCGATCAGCGGCGCCGGCGACCGCCGCGACAGTGACATCCGCGACCAGACCGTCATTCTCGGCGCCGCGTTTGACGACGTGATCCTGTACCAGGACGCCGCCCAGCGCGGCCGCGCCGACGGCGAAGTGATGGCGCTGCTGCGCCAGGGCCTGGAGGGATTGAACCAGGCCAGCCGCACCCGGCGCATTGACGAAATCCGCGGCGAGTTCCTGGCCATTGACACGGCGCTGGCGCGCCTGCAGCCCGGCGACCTGTGCCTGATCCTGGTCGACCAGGTGCAGGAAGCGCTGGACCATCTCGCGGCGCGCGTGAAAGAAGCCAAAGAAAAGATGGCGGTCCACTGAAGGTCCGCTCCGGCTCGCGGCAGCCTTGAAGGGCAAGGCGGTGAATAACCCCCTGCCCCCAACAGCTGTCGCAATCCGAAATTTACAAGAAAAGTGGCTTCAGCCCAAACAGGACGGTCGCATAAAGCTACCAAATCAATAGCAACCTGGCACGCCCCTGCGCGCACCCCGCACTAAACTTGGCCCATGACCTGGCACGCGACGCTCGCACTCGACTACACACGGCAAGCCGGGAAGACGGTCGCCCACTTTCGCCACGACGGGCCCTTGCGCATTTTGCAAAGCCTTTACCCCGAAGGCGACGCCGTTTGCCACAACGTCATCGTGCACCCGCCCGGCGGCCTGGTCGGTGGCGACACGCTGGACTTGAAATTCAGCGTGGGCGCCGGCGCCCATGGCCTCGTCACCACGCCAGGCGCCACGCGCTTTTACCGCTCCACCGGCGAGCCGGCACTGCAGCACACCCAGCTGGCACTGGAAGCCGGCGCGCGCATGGAATGGCTGCCGCTGGAGGCGATTTGCTACAGCGGCTGCCTGGCTGAAAACCGCCTGAGCATGACGCTGGCGCCCGGCGCCGAGCTGATCGGCTGGGACGTCACCGCGCTGGGCCTGCCCGCTGCCAGCCTGCCTTTTGAGCAAGGCAGCTTCTGCCAGCACATTGAAATGCCCGGCGTGTGGCTGGAGCGCGCGCGCCTGCAGGCCAGCGACACCCTGCTGATGAACAGCCCGCTGGGCCTGGCCGGGCAGCGCTGCATCGCCTCGCTTTTTTTCGCGGCGGGCAGCAAACTCGAGCGCAACCGCCGCCAGCTGGCCCTGGACTGCGCGCGCCAGCTCATTGAGGCGCACCCGCTGTGTGCCACGGCGGGCGCCACCAGCCCCGATGGGCAGATCGTGGTCGTGCGGGTCCTGGCACCCGTGGTGGAGCCGGCCATGGCGCTGCTCAGGCAGATCTGGCAAGCCTGGCGTTCCCATTTCTGGCAGCAGGCGGCCCCCAGCCCGCGCATCTGGTCGATGTAGACAGCCTGCTGGCCGCTTTTCTTCCTCTGTCTTCTCTTCCGTGTTGGCCGCTTTTTTGAAACGCCTGGTAGCGCTTGTTGCATTGGCTTTCGGCCTTTGAGCGAACGGGGGTCATCGGGGCCGGATTGCCTCCATTGAAAGACCTGTCCTACAGCCGATTTCCGCATGGGGTACGGCCATGTTGGCCTTTTGCCTTCTTGCCGGGCACGCGCAAGGGTCCAGACTGAAGTCATCAAGTTTCAAGCAAGGAGTTTGACGATGACCTTTTTGACCCATTTGCGCCACCTTGACCGCCTGAACAAAGGCACCCAAGCGGCAGCCTGTTTCGGCCTGGCAGCCCTCTTTGCCATGGGCCCGGCAAGCGCACAGATTGCATCCGGCACCACCGGCATTGATGCCACGGGTGACGCCAAAAGCGAGATGGCCGCCTGCAAAAGCGGCAAGACCCAGCAGGACCGGGCAACCTGCATCACCGAAGTCAGAAATGCCAATGCCGCCAAGCGCGCCGGGAAGCTTGAAAACGGCAACGGCCAGTTTTCCGCCAATGCCCTGAAACGTTGCGAGGTCTTCAAGGGCGAAGACCAACTCGCCTGCCAGGCACGCATTACCGGTGAGGGCAAAGCGCAGGGCAGCGTCGCCAGTGGAGGCGTGCTCCGCGAAGCGGAAATAACGGTGCCTGCCACGCAATAAAGTCAGCAAGCTTGCCACTCGCTCCGCCGGGGTTTGATGAATTCACCGGATCAAGCAGAGGCAAGAGTGGGCCGCAAGCGGCCCACTACTTTCCCCCTGCCCATTTCTCTTGCGAACACTGCCGGCGGCTGCCGGAACCGGGTCGGCGCATCCGGGCGATGCAGGCTGCTAGCCTTTCAGCACGCCGTCGGCCTTGAACATGGCCTTGATGCCGCGCACGGCCTGGCGGATGCGGGCCTCGTTTTCGATCAGCGCAAAACGCACGTAATCGTCACCCTGGTCGCCAAAGCCGATGCCGGGCGACACGCAGACCTTGGCCTTGTCCAGCAGTTGTTTGGCAAATTCCAGCGAACCGAGCTTGCGATAGGCCTCAGGGATGCGGGCCCAGATGTACATCGAGGCCTTGGGGCAATCCACCGGCCAACCGGCTTCGGTCAGGCCTTTGTAGAGCACATCGCGCCGGCTCTGGTACTGCGCGGCGATCTCCTTCACGCAACGCTGGTCGCCCTCCAGCGCGGCAATGGCGGCCACCTGCAGCGGCGTGAAGGTGCCGTAGTCGTGGTAGCTCTTGATGCGGGCCAGCGCGGCCACCAGGTCGGGATTGCCCACCATGAAGCCCACGCGCCAGCCCGCCATGTTGTAGCTCTTGGACAGCGTGAAGAACTCCACCGCGATGTCCTTGGCGCCCGGCACCTGCATGATGGACGGCGCCTTCCAGCCGTCGAACACGATGTCGGCATAGGCCAGGTCGTGCACCACAAAAATGTCGTGCTTGCGCGCCAGCGCAATCACCTTCTCGAAGAAATCCAGCTCCACGCACTGGGCCGTGGGATTCGACGGAAAGCCCAGCACCATCATCTTGGGCTTGGGGTAGCTGCCGCGTATGGTCTTCTCCAGCTCGGCAAAAAAATCAATGCCGGGGGCGACCGGCACCGAGCGGATGTCGGCGCCCGCGATCACCGCGCCATAGATGTGAATAGGGTAGCTCGGATCGGGCACCAGCACGGTGTCGCCGCGATC
>CAZWDK010000346.1:0-3179 GCA_964633095.1 uncultured Polaromonas sp.
ATCGTGCGCGGCACCACCAGCCGCGAGATCGTGCAGATGGCGCGCGATGCCGGCGCGCGCAAGGTCTACCTGGCCAGCGCCGCGCCGCCCGTGCGCTATCCCAATGTCTACGGCATCGACATGCCGACGCCGGGCGAACTGGTGGCGCATGACCGTAGCATCGAGGAAATTCGCCAGGTGATTGGTTGCGACGCGCTGATTTACCAGGACGTGGAAGGCATGCGGCGCGCCATTGGCTCGCTGAATCCCCGGCTCGATGGTTTTGATGCGTCGTGCTTCGACGGTGTCTACATCACCGGTGACGTGACGGCCGAAACCATTGCCGCGATGAATTCGCAGCGCGCCGATACCGCAGACAAAAATGCCGAAGAGGGCGACGTGGATGTGTCGCGCCTGGCGCTGCCGAATCCACAAGAGGCTTGAACGTGAATCCAAAAAAATTACCCGAGAACCTGCACCGCGACACGCTGGCCGTGCGCGTTGCCGAAAGCAAAAGCCAGTTTGGTGAAAACTCCGAAGCGCTGTATTTGACCAGCAGCTTTGTGCAGCCCGATGCCGCCACGGCCATGCGGCGCTTTGCCAACGAGGAAGAGGGCTATATCTACTCGCGCTTCACCAACCCCACGGTGACCAGCATGGAGCAGCGCCTGGCCGCCATGGAAGGCACCGAGGCCTGCATCGGCACATCGAGCGGCATGGCGGCGATTTTGCTGATGTGCATGGGTCTGCTCAAAAGCGGTGACCATGTGATCTGTTCGCAGTCGGTGTTTGGCTCCACCATCAAGCTGATAGGCGGCGAGTTTGCCAAGTTCGGCGTGGAAAGCACCTTTGTCTCGCAGACCGATGTGGCCCAGTGGCAGGCGGCCGTCAAACCCAACACCAGGCTGCTGTTTGCCGAAACGCCGACCAATCCGCTGACCGAGATCTGCGACATCCGTGCGCTGGCCGATATCGCGCATGGCGCGGGCGCCTTGCTGGCGGTGGACAACTGCTTTTGCTCACCGGCGCTGCAGCAGCCCGCCAAGCTGGGTGCCGATTTGGTCATTCATTCGGGCACCAAATACCTGGACGGCCAGGGCCGCGTGATTGCCGGCGCCATCTGCGGGCCGAAAAAACTGATCGACGACAAACTCGTACCCATCATGCGCAGTGCCGGCATGACGCTGTCGGCCTTCAACGCCTGGGTGGTGCTGAAAGGGCTGGAGACGCTGTCGATCCGCATGCAGGCGCAAAGCGCCAATGCGCTGGCGCTGGCGAGCTGGCTGGAAGCGCAGCCGGGCGTGGCCCGCGTGTACTACCCCGGCCTCAAGTCGCACCCCCAGCACGCGCTGGCCATGCGGCAGCAAAGCCTCAACGGGCAGGGCTGCGGCGGCGCCGTGCTGTCGTTTGATGTCAAAGGTGCTGACGTCGAAAGTGCCCGAAAAAATGCCTTCCATGTGATCGACAGCACCCAGGTCTGCAGCATCACGGCCAACCTCGGCGACACCAAAACCACCATCACCCATCCCGCCACCACCTCGCATGGCCGCCTGACGGAAGTGCAGCGCCAGGCCGCCGGCATCGGCCAGGGCCTGATTCGCGTGGCCGTGGGCCTTGAACATATCGATGACCTGAAGGCCGACCTGGCGCGCGGTCTGGACAGTTTGAAATGACAGAACAAACACCACCACGCACACGGACGCGCTTCGCGCCGTCGCCTACGGGCTTTATCCACCTCGGCAACATCCGTTCGGCGCTCTATCCCTGGGCGTTTGCGCGTGCCACTGGCGGTGATTTCATCCTGCGCATCGAAGACACCGATGTGGAACGTTCCAGCCAGGCCGCGGTCGATGTCATCCTTGAAGGCATGCGCTGGCTGGGCCTAGACCATGACGAAGGCCCGTTCTTTCAAATGCAGCGCATGGACCGCTACAAGGCGGTGCTGGCCGAGCTGCAGGCGGCCGGCCATGTCTATCCCTGCTACATGAGCGTGGCGGAACTCGATGCGCTGCGTGAAAAGCAGATGGCCAACAAGGAAAAGCCGCGCTACGACGGTACCTGGCGGCCAGAGCCGGGCAAGACCCTGCCGCCGATTCCTGCTGGCGTGCAGCCGGTGCTGCGCTTCAAGAATCCGCAGGGCGGTGCCGTGGTCTGGGACGACAAGGTCAAGGGCCGCATCGAGATCAGCAACGAGGAACTCGACGACCTCGTGATTGCGCGGCCCGATGGCACACCGACCTACAACTTCTGCGTGGTGGTGGACGACATGGACATGGCCATCACGCATGTGATCCGTGGCGACGACCATGTGAACAACACGCCGCGCCAGATCAACATCTTCCGCGCCCTCGGCAAGGAGGTGCCGGTCTATGCGCACCTGCCGACCGTGCTCAATGAGCAGGGCGAGAAGATGAGCAAGCGCAACGGCGCCAAGCCGGTGACGCAGTATGCGGCCGAGGGCTACCTGCCCGACGCCATGGTGAACTACCTGGCGCGCCTGGGCTGGAGCCACGGCGACGACGAAATTTTCAGCCGCGAGCAGTTTGTGGCGTGGTTCAACCTGGACCACCTCGGCAAGAGCGCCGCGCAGTTCGACGAAACCAAGCTGCGCTGGGTCAATGCGCAGCATCTCAAGGCCATGGCCGATGAGAAGCTGGCGGTGGCGGTCAGTCCTTTCCTGGCCACCATGGGCGTGACAGAGATGGATGCTGCACGGCTTGCGCGGGCTTGCGGCCTGTTCAAGGACCGCTGCAGCACGCTGGTTGAGCTGGCCGGCTGGGTGCTGCGCCTGGTGACGGGCGGGCAGGCAAGTGCCGAGGATATCGGCACGCATGTGACCGATGCTGTGCGCCCGGCCCTGGCCCAACTGGCCGAAGCACTGGGCCGCTGCGAGTGGAACAAGGCGGCGATTGCCGCAGCCATCAAGCAGGTGCTGGTGGATACGGGCCTGAAGATGCCGCAACTGGCCATGCCGGTGCGCGTGCTGGTCATGGGCACGCCGCAAACGCCTTCGCTCGATGCGATTTTGGAACTCATGACGCAAGAAAATGTGATCAATCGATTGAAAGTTTGAAAAGCACCAAATTTTCGAGCTATAATTTGAAGCTCGACGGATACAACAAGTCTTGCTGTAACAAAAGATTTTTTGGGGGTATAGCTCAGCTGGGAGAGCGCTTGCATGGCATGCAAGAGGTCAGCGG
>CAZWDK010000347.1:0-3167 GCA_964633095.1 uncultured Polaromonas sp.
ACTGCCCGGCGTCTTTGTGGTCCTGCAGATAACCGGCCAGTGAACAAATCGGCAGGTAAGGCGTGCCGGCATCCAGCAACAAGGCCACGCGCTCGCGCGGCAGCAGCTGGCCACGTTTTTCAAACACCGGCCGCGACCTGGCCGATGCGGCAGCCGCGCGCTCTTCGAGCGCCCGCAGCGCCGCCAGGCGCGCCAGCATGGCCTCGCGGCGCTGGTGGGCCACCGCACCTTCGGCATTCCACGCGGACTGGAACACCGTCACGGCTGAAACACCTTGGGCGTGGCCGCCAGGTGAAAGCCGTCAAACGGCTTGATGGCATCGCGCTGCAGGGCTTGCTCGTCAGGCCTTTGCAGGGGCCAGCCCATGCGCACCTGGGGCCTTGCACCATCGACGCGCAAGGTCGCGCCGCTGATGAAGTTGGCCGCCTCGCTGAGCAAAAAAACAATCGCCGCCGAGGTTTCGCTCTCGGTGCCAAAGCGCCCCAGCGGCACCGTGTTGCGCATCTCGCGCAGCATGGGTCCGGCCTCTGGCGGGTAATGGTCCATGCCGCTGTAGGCGATGTAGCCCGGGGCCACGGCATTGACCCGCACGCCACTGTGCGCCCATTCGGCGGCGGCGGTTTCGGTGAGGCTCACCATGCCGGCACGGGCCGCACCGCCATGGCCCATGCTGGGCATGGAACCCCAAATGTCGGCGACGATGTTGACGATGCCGCCGCCGTGCTGCTGCATGGACTGCAGATAGCATTCGCGCATCATCAAGAAACCACCGGTCAGGTTGGTGTTGACCACCGCCTCCCAGTCCTTGGCGCTGATGGATTCCAGCGGCGCGATGTACTGCCCGCCCGCATTGTTGACCAGTCCATCGATGCGGCCCTGCGCCACCACGATCGCCGTGATGGTGGTCTTGACCGCTTCTTCGTGGCGGATGTCGCAGGGGTGAAAACTGACGCGCCCGCCCTGGGCCGCGATCTCGCCCGCCACGCCGTGCAGCTTGTCGATACTGCGTCCCAGCAGCACCACATGCGCGCCCAGCGACGCCAGTTCATGCGCGCAGCAGCGTCCAATGCCCGAACCGCCGCCGGTGACGACGATCACTTTGCCGGCCAACAGCTGCGGCTTGAAAATTGTGCGGTAACTCATGTCTTGTCCTGAATAAAAAGGGCCATGGCCGCGTCGGCCAGCTCATCGAGCGACGCGCCTTTTTTGGCGTCAAACCACTGCACCGACCAGTTGAGCGCCCCGAAAATCAGCAGGCGCGCCAGCTTCACCGGGCTCTTGAGCCGGCCTTGTTGGCTTAAGGCCTGGAGCACCGGCCCCCAGACCGACTCGTACTCGCTTTGCAGCCTGGCAATAGACACGCGCTGCCTGGCCGTGATGGAGCGCGACTCGTACAGCATCACCGGAATGAAGTCACTGCCGGGGCCCAGCAACACATCGAAATGGCTGCGAATCAACACGCGCAGCAGGGCCGCGGCGTCGGGCGCGGACTGCGCGGCCGCCTGTAGCGCCGCCGTCTGCCGGGCGATGGCCGAGCGCATGCCCTCGTCCATCACCGCGTAAAGCAGCGCGCCTTTGCTCTTGAAGTGATAAAAGGGCGAGCCGCTGTGCATGCCGACCGCCGCAGCGATATCGCGCGTGCTGGTGCCGTCAAAGCCCTTGCGGCGAAACAAGCGGGCGGCGGCATTGAGCAGCTCGACCCGGCGGTTGCCGTCGTCACGCTCATCGGCGGTCTTGCGGGGACGGCCGCGCGGCCGCTTTTCAGCGCTGACGGGCCCGGTTTGAGCGCTGGCGGGAGCTGGAACGGCGGGGCCTGCGTGCGCAAGGGGTTTGTCCATGGAAACAGACCTTAGCAAAAGACATTATTTTTAGCAAGCAATCGCTTGGCAAAAATACCATGCCTGCGCATCGGGCGGCTCCAGACGACCGAAGCCGCAGCAGGTCTGGCAAGCGCGAACTTTTCAACAGCCTGTCCGGTTTGAAGCCGCGAGGCTATCGGGCCGAATCAGGACGGCCCACCCATTCGGGCCTGTTCACGCTGTGTCTTCTGACATTCAAACGAACCCCACCCGAATGCCTGTTTTTTTGAATTCCAGGGACGCTCAACGGGCTCCTGCTGTGTGACTCAAGCCATGCACCGAAGGCAACTGAAGCACGCTATTTTTCGGGCAATTTTTTTGGGTTGCTAGCTTAAAAATGGCTGAAGTTATTCATCATGAAACATTGTTTACAAAATGACACAAGCAACAATTGTTACAGATTCAGGACTACAAAGCAAAGGCGAGGGGAAACCAAGAATCTTAATTTTATATGAATTAAATAGGGAGTTTGTGCTCACTCACTTTTTGGTTTTTTTCGGTAATTGTGACTGAAATGGGTAGCGCAGCACGGGGTTGATCCTCCAAAAAATTGGCAACACACTGATTTCAAGCGCGCGGCAGCCAGGAAACAAGGGCCCAAAAATTTGTTTGTTGGTTGCCGCCGTCAATGCACCGGATGACCTGAACACCGCGACCCGACAGTGGTGACCCGTTTTCCGGGTTTTGGTTTTTTTTGCTTGACCCGACCCGCGTGAGTTTTTGGAGCACGCCGGCCAAGAAACCGGATTAAAGGGGAAACGATCATGGCTTCATTCAGCAAAAGCGATCTCCAGTTCATTCTCGAACAAATCCAGATCGCGGAAAAACATGCGGCCGGTCAGCCGCTCATCGACCTGCTCCCGAACGTGGAGGTGCCCTTTGGCCTGCGCACCGTCACCGGCATCTACAACAACCTGGCCAATCCCCAGTTCGGCGCCGCCGACAACTTCTTCCCGCGCCTGACGACGCCGGTGTTCAACACGGCGGGAGCCATGCCCGCCGGCTTCTTCGGCCCGGGATCCCCGGCCGGGCCCGTGACCTCGTATGCGCAAACCAGCGGGCCGGTGTTCGACTCGCAGCCGCGCACCATCAGCAACCTGATCGTGGACCAGACCGCCAACAACCCGGCGGCGGTCGCGGCCGCGGCAGCCAACCCGGATTCGCAGCTCGTCACCAGCCCCGGTCTGGACGGGCTCTTCGGCACCGCCGACGACAGGGCCGTCTTCCAGATTCCCAACATCACGCCGGACGCGGGCCTGACCGTGCCCTTCAACCAGTGGATGACCTTCTTTGGCCAGTTTTTCGACC
>CAZWDK010000348.1:0-3164 GCA_964633095.1 uncultured Polaromonas sp.
TGGAGCGGTTGCCTTTGTCGCCGGTGCGCCCGTGCGCGGCCCGGTACAGCGGCACGGTGAGGATAGAAGGCACGGCGCTGCTCATGAAGCCTCCTGCAGGCTGTCCAGCATCTCGAAATGCACAGGCACCGCTTCACGCGGCACCAGGCACGACAGGGTATTGAGCCGTGGTGTCAGCGCGGTACGCACGCCGCCGCCGCCGGCCGGGCCGCAGCAGTACAGCGCCGTCACTTCGCGCGGCAGACGCTCGGCCTGGGCCCGGTCGGCGTGGCTGGCGGCCACGCGCAGGCGCACGTCCCGCGCATCACCTACGGCGGTCGCCGCCAGCAGGCGGCCGGCGTCGTCGCCCATGATGCTGAGCGCGCCTATCAAATCCACGCGCAGGCTCAGCCCGGGCAGGCGCTGGCGCAGCACCTCGGCGGCCAGGCGGGCGCGCGCTTCGGCCCGTGGACCGGCATAGGAAATTTCGCCCTCGGCCAGCCAGCCGCCCTCATGGCAGACATTGACCTTCAGGCTGGCCGGCCGCGCATGGCCGCGCACCCCGGTCAGGGCCACACGGTCGGGCGCCAGCAGCTCAAGCTGCGCGGCGCTGATGTCGGCCACCACATCGGGGGTCAGGTAGGCGGCCGGGTCGTGCACCTCGTACAGCAGCTGCTCCTTGACGCTGGCCAGGCTGACCAGCCCGCCGGTGTGCGCCGCCTTGCCGATGATGCAATGGCCGTCGCGGCTGATTTCGGCAATCGGGTAGCCCACGGCGTGCAGCTCCGGCACCTCCTTGTAGCCGGGGTCGGCAAAGTAGCCGCCGCAGACCTGCGCGCCACATTCAAGCAAATGCCCGGCCATGGTGGCGCGCGCCAGCCGGTCCCAGTCGTCGGCACGCCAGCCGAAATGCGACAGCGCCGGCCCGACCGTCAGCGACGGGTCGGCCACGCGCCCGGCCACCACGATCTGCGCGCCAGCGTCCAGCGCGGCGGCAATCGCCTCTGCGCCTATGTAGGCGTTGGCGCTGACCATCTGAATGTTGTCAATCGCCGCGCCCAGCTGCTCGCGCAGCAGCGGGCGATGCGGCGCACCCGACAAATCGTCACCGCCGACCACGGCAATGCGCGGCGCAGGCAGGCCCAGTTCCTGGGCCATCTTGCGGATATGCCGCGCCGCCGCCAGCGGGTTGGCAGCGCCAAAGTTGCTGACGATGCGGATCTGCTGCTGCAGGCAGCGCGCCAGCACCGGCCGCAGCAGCTCGTCCAGCAGCGGTTCAAAGCCGGCATCGGGGTCGGCACGGCGGCGCAACTGCGCCAGCGCCAGCGTGCGTTCGGCCAGGGTTTCAAAAATCAGGAAGGCCGGCCCGCCGCGCGCGATCAGCGTGTCCACCACGGGGCCGGCGGCATCGACCCGGTCGCCGGAAAAACCGGCGGCGCAGCCAATCAGAAGAGGATGAGAAGCGCTTGTGCTCATGGGTGTGTTCTCGATGCCCTCGAATTTAGGTGCGTCCGTTCTATTTGTAAAATAGAAAGTTCATATTGATTCACTTGAAAATCAAATCAATTGGCCAGCCCCGCCCCATCCACTCCCCGCCCACCGGTGCGCAGCCCCAACCTGTCGACGCGGCAGCTGCGCGCCTTTCTGGCGCTGGCCGAGCAGCGCAGCTTCACCCGCGCCGCCGCCGCATGCCACCTGTCACAGCCCGCCTTCAGCGCGCTGATCCGCACGCTGGAAGACGAACTCAATGCCCGCCTGTTTGACCGCGACACGCGCAGCGTGCAACTGAGCGCCGAAGGACGCTTGTTTGAAACCTCGGCGCGCCAACTGATGGGGGACTTCAGCCTCGCCGTCAGCGACCTGAGCGATCACGTCGAACGCCGCAAAGGCCGCGTGCATGTCGCGGCCCTGCCCTCGCTGGCGGCGGGCTGGCTGCCGGCCATATTTGCCGAGTTCAAAAAAGCCTGGCCCGGCATTGACCTGAATCTCAGCGACATCCTGTCGGACCCCTGCATAGACCTGGTGCGCAGCGGCAAGGCCGACTTCGCCCTCGCCTCCACCGGCGCCAGCCACGCCGGCCTGAGCGCCGAGCTGCTGTGCGCCGACCGGTTTTACCTGGTGTGCCGCAAGGACCACCCGCTGGCAAGCGAAAAAGTGCTGACGTTGAAAAAGCTGGCGCCCCACCCCTTTATCCACATGTCACGCAACAGCAGCGTGCGCCAGGCGCTCGATGCCGCGCTGCATCCGCTGCAGACCAACACCCTGCTGGAGGTCGAGCAGCTGGCAACGGTGACGGGCATGGTGGAGGCCGGCCTGGGCATCAGCGTGGTGCCGACGCTCACGCTGTTTCACTTTGAGCGCGAGAGCCTGGTGACCCGGCCCTTGGCCATGGCGAACCTGACACGCAGGATTTATCTGGTGCGCCGGCAGGAAGGGAGTTTGTCGGTGGCGGCGCAGGCCTTGCATGATTTGATTGTGTTGCGGATGAAGGCTTGATTTTTTCGCGGCCTGCTGGGCTGGCGCACGAGCCGGGAGAGCCTGCCCTTCGCCAGCCCGGGATGATCGTGCCGAGGCCTCGAAAGCGCATCCGATCCGCTATCAATTCAATAGCTGGTTGCGCCTGTATTTATTGAACTGGCGGCAAAAATCACCGATGAACAGCTGAAGCTGGCCATTCCCGAGAAGCCGCGCCGCGGCCCTTACTGGTCCACCTTGACCCGGTAGCTCACGACCAGCTGGGCGGCGGAGGCGAGCGAGCCGGTGAAGGTCCACTGCAGGCCGCCCTGCGCGCCCACGGCAGGCTGCGCGCTCACGCTGCAGGCGCTGATGCCGGCCGGCAGCGTGCCGGGACAGGCGGCCGACAGGTAGGTGGTGAAGGCCGGCGTGGCGTCGTTGACGACCAGCGTGGACAGGGACTGGCTGCCGTTGTTGACCGCCGTCAGCGTGTACTGCAGGGTGTCGCCGGGCGTGGCACTGACCGAGGTGGCCGCCGCGCCGCCCAGCGTGACGTTGTTCACCAGCTTGCTCAAGGCCAGCGCGGCGGACCGGCCCACCGTGGTGATGTCGGTGACGCTGAGCGTGGGGGCGGACAGTGCCGGGCTGGCGCCGGTGTAGCTGAAGGCGGCGCTGAGCGTGGCCGTGTTTTGCGCGCCCAAGGCGGCGCCGGCCGGCACGAACTGCTTGAC
>CAZWDK010000349.1:0-3137 GCA_964633095.1 uncultured Polaromonas sp.
CGGCGACGCCTTCAGCACGCTGGCGCGCAGCATCGTCGGCCAGCAGATTTCCGTCAAGGCGGCGCAGACGGTCTGGCACCGCTTCGAGGCCCTGCCCAAGAAAATGACGCCGGGCAATGTGCTCAAGCTCAAGGTCGACGACATGCGGGCCACGGGCCTGAGCGCGCGCAAGGTGGAGTACCTGGTCGATCTGGCGATTCACTTTGACACGGGCACGGTCCATGTCAAGCAGTGGGAAGCGATGGACGACGAGGCCATCATTGCCGAGCTGGTAGCGATTCGCGGCATTGGCCGCTGGACCGCCGAGATGTTCCTGATTTTTTACCTGATGCGCCCCAACGTGCTGCCGCTGGACGATGTGGGCCTGATCAATGGCATCAGCCAGAATTATTTTTCGGGTGAAGCCGTCAGCCGCAGCGATGCGCGCGAGGTGGCCGCCGCCTGGGCGCCGTATTGCAGCGTGGCGACTTGGTATATTTGGCGCTCGCTGGATCCCTTACCGGTTCTGGGTGCAGAGAAAAAATAGTGTTGACCCGCCCTGAATTTAAGAAGCCTTGAGGAGCAGAGCATGGCAAAAAAGACCTTCCTCGATTTCGAGCAGCCGATTGCGGAGCTTGAAGGGAAAATAGAAGAACTGCGTTATGTGCAGACCGAGTCGGCGGTCGATATTTCGGAAGAAATCGACCAGCTGGCCAAAAAGAGCCAGCAACTCACCAAAGACATTTACAGTGACCTGAGCCCCTGGCAGATCACCAAGATCGCCCGCCACCCCGAGCGGCCCTACACGCTGGACTATGTCAACGAACTCTTCAGCGATTTTGTCGAGCTGCACGGTGACCGGCATTTTTCCGATGACCTGAGCATTGTCGGCGGCCTGGCCCGCTTCAACGGCACGGCCTGCATGGTGCTGGGCCACCAGAAAGGGCGCGACACCAAGGAGCGCGGCCTGCGCAACTTCGGCATGAGCAAGCCCGAGGGCTACCGCAAGGCGCTGCGCCTGATGAAAACCGCCGAGAAGTTCAAGCTGCCGGTATTCACCTTTGTTGACACGCCCGGCGCCTACCCCGGCATTGACGCCGAAGAGCGCGGCCAGTCGGAAGCCATTGGCCGCAACATCTTTGAAATGGCGCAGCTCGAAGTGCCCATCATCACCACCATCATTGGTGAAGGCGGCTCCGGCGGCGCGCTGGCGATCTCGGTGGCCGACCAGGTCGTGATGCTGCAGTATTCGATTTACTCCGTCATCAGCCCGGAAGGCTGCGCCTCCATTCTCTGGAAAACCTCGGAAAAAGCCCAGGAAGCCGCCGAAGCGCTGGGCATCACCGCGCACCGGCTCAAGGCCCTGGGCGTGATCGACAAGATCGTCAACGAGCCCGTGGGCGGCGCACACCGCGACCACAAGCAGATGGCGGCGTTTTTGAAGCGGGCGCTCAACGACGCCTTCCGGCAGGTCAACGACCTGAAGGTCAAGGAGTTGCTGGACCGCCGCTACGAACGGCTGCAGAGCTATGGCCGCTTTACCGACACCAAAGCCGACGCGAAATAAGCCCGCGCCGGGTTCTGCCCGTCTGCCTGCTGCGGCCGGCCTGAACCCACCCAATCCGGCGCTGGCCGCGCTGGACCGCATCCCCTTTCCGCCCCCATTCGGCGTTGCCTACAGCGGCGGTGCCGACTCGACCGCCTTGCTGCTGGCGGCCGCGCAGCGCTGGCCCGGCCAGGTGCAGGCCATTCATGTTCACCACGGGCTGCAGGCCGCCGCCGATGACTTTGTGCGGGTCTGCGAGTCGCTGTGCGCCAGCCTGAAGCTGCCGCTGCATGTGCTGCGGGTCGATGCCGGCCCTGCACCGGGTGACAGCCCGGAAGATGCGGCGCGGCGGGCGCGCTATGCGGCGTTGGCCGGCGCCGCGGCGCGGCTGGGCTTGCAGGGCGTGCTGCTTGGCCAGCATGCCGATGACCAGGTTGAAACCCTGTTGCTGGCCCTGAGCCGCGGGGCGGGGCTGGCCGGCTTGTCGGCGATGGCGGTGCAGTTCGAGCGCGGTGGGGCAGTGTTTTACCGCCCGCTGCTGCAAACGCCCGCCGCCAGCCTGCGCGACTGGTTGCTGCGGCAGCAAATCCCCTTTGTGGACGACCCGAGCAATACCGACGAACGCTACACCCGCAACCGCATTCGGGCGCGCCTGCTGCCGGCGCTGGACAGCACCTTTCCGCAGTTTCGCGCCACCTTTGCACGCAGCGCCCAGCATGCGGCGCAGGCGCAGGCCCTGCTGCTGGAAGTCGCCCGGGAGGATTTGGCGCGGGTCGGCACGCCGCCTTTGATCCAGGCGCTGCAAGGCCTGTCCAGGCCGCGCCAGGCCAATCTGCTGCGGCACTGGCTGCTGCAGGCGCACCAGGCCACGCCCAGCACCGCGCAGCTCGAGCAGTTGCTGGATCAGATTGCCGCGTGCAGCACGCGCGGGCACCAGCTTCACCTGAAGGTTGCAAGCGGCCATGTGACGCGGGCCGGCGCTGTTTTGCGCTATGCCGCTGCAGCGGACAAGACGCCTTAGCCCGGTAGTCGTCCTAGGTATAATTGGGGGTTTTGCTGGGCGGTCGAAACCTTCTAGATGGGTGCGGCAGGCCTGCAGCAAGCAATGTCCGCAACCAACTCCTGATTGACATCCTGCAATGGCTTTGATCGTTCATAAATACGGCGGCACATCGATGGGCTCGACCGAGCGCATCCGCAATGTGGCCAAGCGCGTCACCAAGTGGGCGCGGGCCGGCCACCAGATGGTCGTGGTTCCCAGCGCCATGAGTGGCGAAACCAACCGCCTGCTGGCTCTGGCCAAAGAGCTCTCGCCCGCCCGGCCCGGTGACGCCTACAGCCGTGAACTCGATGCCCTGGCTGCTACCGGCGAGCAAGCCTCCAGCGCGCTGCTGGCCATTGCGCTGCAGGCAGAAGGCATGCAGTCGGTGAGCTATGCCGGCTGGCAGGTCGCCATCAAAACCGACAGCGCCCACACCAAGGCGCGCATCGAATCGATTGACCACGAGCGCGTGAGCGCCGATCTGGAGGCCGGCAAGGTGGTGATCATCACCGGCTTTCAGGGCGTGGACGAAGGCGGCCACATCACCACGCTGGGCCGCGGCGGCTCCGA
>CAZWDK010000350.1:0-3129 GCA_964633095.1 uncultured Polaromonas sp.
CCCCATTGACCGTTGAGCACAACCACTTCGAAACGCACCAGGTTGGGGTAGCGAAGGCTGGTGGCGAGATACAGCTGGGCGATGCGCTGCCCGCCCACCAGCGGTACCCCAAAGCTGGGCACCTTGCCGCCGCCATCGCCGATCAGCTGCGCGTCGTCGGCCAGCATGGTCTTGAGCGCCGCGAACTCGCCGCGCACGGCGGCGTCAGCGAAGCCCCGCAGCAGCCGCAGCTGGGTCTCGCGCGCGACGGTGTGGCGCGGCCGCTGGTCCTGCAACTGCACCTTGGCGCGGTGAACCAGCTGTCTGCAGGCGGGCTCGGTCTTGCCCAGGGCCTCGGCCACTTCGCCATAGTCGGCATCGAATACTTCGCGCAGCAAATAGGCCGCACGGGCCTCGGGAGCCAGGCGCTCCAGCAGTGCGAGGAAGGCAACCGACACGTCGTCGGCCCGCTCCAGCACCTGCTCTGGGGAGACAGGGGAATCGGCGAGCAGGGGCTCCGGCAGCCATGTGCCGACATAGTGTTCGCGCTGGATCTTGGCCGTGCGCAGTCTGTCGATGGCCAGGCGCGTCGTGACGGAAACAAGCCAGGCCTCCGTGTTGTCCAGGCGATCCTGGTCGGCCTCGTGCCAGCGCAGCCACGCATCCTGGACGACTTCTTCGGCCTCGGCCGGGGAGCCCAGCATGCGGTAGGCAATGCCCTGCAAGCGCGGGCGGAGGCGGTTGAATGTGTCGGTGGCGTCGTTCATGGCTACCTAGACGTTTGACACCACCGTCTTGTGACAGCGACGCCGTTTCAAGTGCGAGTCGAATGGACCTCTTTTACGCTTTCCCGCCGGCATGTGCAATGGCGACATGGGTCGGCAATCTCGCGGCGCTGGCAGCGAGAACAAGGTGCAGTTTTCTCGCGAGGACTACGTTTCCTCCGCGCGCGGTGGCCGTTTGCAATGAGTCTGGCGTCGCCTTGGCAGCGACAAGGGGCTCGAGCAAAAAAACAGGCGAATCTCTGAGTTGAATCCGGAGCGGGCGCCGGTCGGCTCCCCGCGTCAATGCGGGGAATCACCTAGACATCATCTATCCTTAATTATTTGACATTTAAGTCGTTGACATTTAAATTAAATGCGGCGCCAAGATGACTGAAGCAGGTTAGTCCCTTCGCTTCAGACCGAGTCGCACAGGCCGCTCCCAAGGAGGCCCGAACCGCGCGCTACATCACTGCGCGTCTGCTTTCTTTGACATTCAAGGGATTTGCTCCTGTCGTTGGCGTGCATGGCGCACCGTGGTTGCTGCGCGGGACGGTCCGCTGCGCTTTGTTCATCCAGGTTTGTACATCCATCACTTCAACAGGAAAACAGAAGGTCATGATGAGATTCAATCGAAAAAAATTGGCCCTTGGCGGGGCAACTGCGGCCGTGACCATCGTCGGCTTGATCGCCTGCGGCGGCTCCTCGGCCCTGACCGCGGACACGATCTATGTCAACGCCAAGGTGCTCACCGTTGACGCCCAGGATTCGGTTTCGGAAGCGTTCGCCGTCAGGGACGGCAAGTTTCTTGCGGTTGGCACGCGCGCTGAAATTGAGAAGCGCGCATCTCAGGATACGAAGGTGATGGATCTCGGTGGCCGCACGGTCGTGCCGGGATTGAATGACGGGCACTTGCACGGTGTAGGGGGTGGGCCCGGCATTGATCTTTCAAAAACGCGGACGATCGCCGATGTGCTCGCGCAAATATCGGCGGCCGTGAAAAAGGCGTCGCCTGGCGAAATCCTGCAGAGCAATTCTGACTGGCACGAGGCGCAGCTGAAGGAGGTGCGCATGCCGACCATTGCCGAGCTGGATGCTGTCGCCCCGAATAATCCGCTGGTGCTTCATCGTGGGGGACTGACGGCCATGCTGAACACAGCCGCATTTGCCAGGTGGAATATCGTTGCGGGCACGGTTTCACCGCCCGGAGGTTTGATTGGCAAAGACGCTACTGGAAACCTGAATGGCCTGTTGATCAATAACGCCCGCTCGCTGATGAGCCTGCCGCCACTCGCATCGTTCGGCGCCGGGGACTTGCTGCAAATGCAAAGCAAGTTGAACTCGCTTGGCATCACCACCGTGCGGGTTCCGGGCATGTTCACCGGAACCACCGTTCCTGCCGTGTACCCGCTCATCCGCGCGCTGCAGCAGGAAGGCAAGCTGACGGTGCGCTACCAGCTCCTGCTCAATTCGATGGCGCCCGTCAGCACGGTCGGCGAAGTTCAATCCATCATGGCATCGGCCAAGCTGGCGCAAGGCCTCGGCGATGAATGGGTCCGGATCTGGGGCGTAAAAACCTCGGTGGATGGCGGATTCGAAGGCGGATTTATGTCCAAGGCTTATAGCGAACCCTATGGCAAAGGCGGGACATTCTTTGGCCTGCCGCTTGTCACCGCGCCAGCGTATGAAGCGGTTTCCCGGGAATGGGCCAAAAACGGCTACCGTCTCGCGGTGCATGTCGTGGGGGATGCCGCACTCGATCAGGTACTCGATGCATGGGAGAAAATCGACAAGGAGCAACCTGGCACGGTGAAGGGATGGACCATCGAACACGCGTTCGTCGTTCGGCCCGAGCAGCTCGATCGCGTCAAGGCGCTGGGCCTTGTCCTGTCGGTTCAGGCCCATCTCCATGTGGCAGCCCCGGTGCTGTCCAGCTATTGGGGGCATGTCCGCGCAGAACATGTAACGCCTGTGCGCATGTTTCTCGACAAAGGGTTCAAGCTCGCGGCCGGGACGGACTCTGGAAACATGCCGGTTAATCCATTCTGGGCGATGTACCACTTCATTACGCGCGCTACCATCAATGACGGCGTGTATGGGGCCAGTGAACGTGCGACGCGCAAGGAAGTATTGCGCATGTTCACCATCAACAATGCCGAGTTGAATACGGAAGGGAATAGCAAAGGTTCCATCGAGGCGGGTAAGCTTGCGGACTTTGTCGTTCTGTCGGATGACTATCTCAGCGTGCCGGAAGCCGCGATCGAGAATCTGCGTGCAGAGGCAACCTATGTCGGCGGGCGGCAGGTGTATCGGGATCTCGCCTCGTCAGTGCCCAAGCAGTGATTGCTGTCCGCTGCCGGCGTTGAAATGGACGGGCGCGCGCTCGGCC
>CAZWDK010000351.1:0-3099 GCA_964633095.1 uncultured Polaromonas sp.
CCACCACCGCCGCCAACCCGGCCATCAACCCCAAGATTCCGTACAACCCGCTGACCGATTTCACGCCCATCATCAACATCGCGGCCACGCCCAACATCATTGCGGTGCACCCGAGCTTTCCGGCGAAAAACTACAAGGAGTTTGTGGCGGAACTGAAAAAGCACCCCGGAAAATACTCGTATTCGTCATCTGGCACGGGCGGCATTGGCCACCTGCAGATGGAGTTGTACAAAATCCTGAGCGGCACGTTCATCACGCACATTCCCTACCGCGGCGCCGGCCCGGCATTGAACGACACGGTGGCGGGCCAGGTCCCCATGATTTTTGACAACATTCCTTCTGCGCTGCCTTTCATCCAGCAAAAGCGCCTGGTTCCCATCGTGGTCGCCGCACCGCAGCGCCTGGCCGCGTTGCCCGACGTGCCGACCTTCAAGGAGGTGGGCCTGGAGCCGGTGAACCGCATGGCTTATTACGGCATTGTGGGTCCCAAGGGCCTGCCGAAAGAAGTGGTCGACAAGGTCAGCGCCGGCGTGAAGAAGTCGCTGGAAGATCCGGCGATTCGCAAACGCCTTGAAGACACCGGCTCGCTGATCGTTGCCAACACGCCGGAGCAGTTTGCGGCGCAGATCAAGGCCGAGTACGAGGTCTACAAAAAGGTGGTGGATTCGGCCAAGCTCAAGCTCGACTGATTCGTACATCCCTGCGTTCCGGTTGCCCTGATTCAAAGCCGCCCCCGCAGGCATCAGCTTGCGCAGGCGGCTTTTTTGCGGGCTTTTTTTGTTATCGTCCACTCCATGCAACCGGAAAGCCAGTCCCGCATTGATGGGTTTATCGACGCCTTGTGGCTGGAGGACGGGCTGTCCAAAAACACCCTGGAAGCCTACCGGCGCGACCTGTCGCTTTACGCGGACTGGCTGGGCGCCAGGGAGCAGGGCGCGCGCCAGCTTGATGACACGCTGGAGGATGATCTCCTCGGCTACTTTGTCATCCGCCACGCCAGCACCAAGGCCACCTCGGCGAACCGGCGGCTGACGGTGTTCAAGCGTTACTTTCGCTGGGCGCTGCGCGAGCGCTTCATGACGGCAGACCCGACGCTGAAATTGCAGTCGGCCAAACAGGGCCTGCGGGTGCCCAAGGTCATGAGCGAGACCCAGGTGGAGGCCTTGCTGGCCGCGCCCGATGACGACGCGCCGCTCGGGCTGCGCGACCGCGCCATGCTGGAGCTGATGTATGCCAGCGGCCTGCGTGTCAGCGAGCTGGTCGGGCTCAAGACCTTTCACCTGGGCTTGAATGAGGGCGTGCTGCGCGTCATGGGCAAGGGCAGCAAGGAGCGGCTGGTGCCTTTCGGTCAAATCGCGCGGCAGTGGATAGAGCGTTACCTGGCCGAGGCGCGGCCCGTCATTCTGGGCGGCCAGCAGACCGAGGACCTGTTTGTCACCGGCCGTGGCCAGGGCATGAGCCGGGTGATGTTCTGGATGCTGGTGAAGAAGCATGCGCGCGCAGCCGGCATCAGTTCACCGCTGTCACCGCACACCTTGCGTCATGCCTTCGCCACGCATTTGCTCAACCACGGCGCCGACCTGCGCGCGGTGCAGTTGCTGCTGGGGCATGCCGATATCTCCACCACCACCATCTATACCCATGTGGCCCGGGAGCGCCTGAAGACGCTGCATGCACAGCACCATCCCCGGGGCTGATTCCAGTTCGCAGTCAAAACGATAACGGCCTTGCTTGGCGCGGCTAGCGGTACATATAGCCACGGTTGAAGGGATAGACAGACTGTGCGCCCTTGATTTTTTCGTCCTTGCCATTGGCCGAGGGCCGTGTGGCCAGCAACTGGTGCAGCGAGATCCAGCCTTGCTCGAAACTCATGGCGCTGCCGGCCAGGTAGAGGCGGTAGGCGCGCAGGATTTTTTCGGCGCGTTCGCTGCCGCCGTCGGCGGCCAGCACCTGGCGCGCTTCATCGAGCCTGGCTTCCAGCGCGTCCGACCAGTCCCAAAGCGTGCGGGCGTAGTGTGGCCGCAGGTTTTCGGTGTCCACCATCTCCAGCCCGGCGCGCGCCATGTGCTCCAGCACGGCGCTGACATGCATCAATTCGCCGCCGGGGAAAATGTACTTTTCGATGAAGTCGCCCATGCCGGCGCCTAGCTGCCGGTTTTCCAGCCCGCCGGCCGTGATGCCGTGGTTCATCACCAGCCCGCCGGGAGCCAGCAGGCGCATGATTTTGCCAAAGTAGGCGTCCATGTTGGAATGGCCCACATGCTCGAACATGCCGACCGACGATATCTTGTCGAAGGGCCGTTCCTCGCTCATGGCGCGGTAGTCGCGCAGCTCGATGCGCACGCGCTGGCCCAGGCCTTTCTCGTCAATCAGGCGCTGCACATGGGCATGCTGGTTTTTTGACAGCGTGATACCGGTGGCATCCACGCCGTAATGTTCGGCCGCCCACAGCAGCAGCCCGCCCCAGCCCGCGCCTATATCCAGAAAGCGCTGGCCGGGTTGCAGCATCAGCTTGCGGCAGATGTGGTCGAGCTTGGCTTCCTGGGCTTGCGCCAGCGTCAGGGCCGGGTCGCCCAAGTCGCGGTAATAGGCGCACGAATAGACCCGGCGCGGATCCAGCCAGAGCGCGTAAAAGGCATCTGAAACGTCGTAATGAAACTGCACCTGCGCCGCGTCCTTGGCCGGGGTATGGGCGGTCAGTGATTTGGCGGTTCGCAGCAAGCCTGACCACCAGCCGGTATCGCTGTGCACCGGGTTGCCAGGCAGCAGCTTGGTCACCGCGCGCATGACGTCGCGCATGGCGCCTTCGAGCTGCAGCTTGCCCTCGACGTAGTCTTCGGCCAAGGCGCCGATCTGGCCGGCCTTGAGCCGGGCAATGCTGGACCAGGTGGAAAAGGCCAGTTTGACGGGGGCGTTGGCCGCGCCCAGACGCTGGCCCTGGGGCAGTTGCAGGGCAACGTCTGCAGGCAGGCGCGCAATTTGCGATTGGATGTCAGTAAGCAGGTGCCGGATCATGCGCAAACTCCTTGCTAGGCCTTCACAGTCTAGCGCGCTTCACATCTTTTTATGCCGTTTTGTGCCGAAACAGGACGCGCAGGC
>CAZWDK010000352.1:0-3088 GCA_964633095.1 uncultured Polaromonas sp.
AGAAGGAATACGAGGAATCCATCGGCGAGATGAAGCACGCCGACAAGCTGATGGATCGCATCTTCACCCTGGACGGCCTGCCCAACCTGCAGGACCTGGGCAAGCTCGGCATTGGCGAGGACGTGCCGGAGATCCTGCAATGCGACCTGAAATCGGAGCAAGGCGCGCAACTCACCATCAAGGACGGCATTGCCCACTGTGAAAGCGTGCGCGATTACGTGTCGCGCGACCTGTTGCAGGAAATCCTCGACGACACCGAAGAGCACATCGACTTTTTGGAGACCCAGATTGAACTGCTGGCCAAAGTCGGCCTGCAGAACTACCTGCAAAGCCAGATGGGTGAGCTCGGCTGAGCCATAGAACGCAAGCCACAGCAGGCCCAGCGCCTGCCGAAAGCAACAACGGGACCCAGGGGTCCCGTTTTTTTTTGCTGCCAAGCAAATATGGCATTTACACCACAGTCCATGCAATTCAAGGCTGGTTTCTTCTGACTTTCCAAAAAATATATTACGAATCATTCTCATTAAAGATACACTTACAGACTAACTTTACGCGCCAGCCAACTCGCGTCCCTCAAGGGATTGCCTCGAGCACAGCCAAGCCATTTCCCGAAACCCGGTCCGCCGCCATCAAGGCCGGACCATGCTTGGAGGCCCTCTTGGCACATCCTAACGCTCGCGCAGCACGCCCTGCGCGCAACAAAAAATCCCGTCCAGCCGACGCGAACAACTTCTCGCCTGCAGCCCCCTCTATCACGAGCAGCCCGGCAGCGTCCACCCCGGCCCTGCTGCCGCTGGGCGCGCTGATGCTGGCGGTGTCGGTGTCCGGCTGGGCGCAAAGCGTCACGCCCGCCCCCAGCACAGGTGACGCAACAGCTACTCCATCTACCCAAGCACAAGGCAAAACCCTGGCACCGGTGACCATCAAGGGAACGCGCGACCGCGAGAACCAGACCTACCAGAGCGGCATCACCAGCGTCGGCAAGGTGCCCGTGCCGGCCAAGGACATTCCGCAATCGCTGACCGTCGTGAACGACAAACTGATTCACGACCAGGGCAAGGACAGCTTCAAGAGCGCGCTGGAAAACGTCATCGGCATCACCTTTGAAGCCGCTGAAGGCGGCCGGGTCGGCGACAACATCCGTCTGCGCGGCTTCAGCGCGGCGGGCGACATTTACCTCGACGGCATGCGCGACATTGCCCAGTACAACCGCGACACCTTTAACCTGGACCGCGTGGAAGTGCTGCGCGGCGCGGCGTCCATGCTGTTCGGCCGCGGCTCCACCGGCGGCATCATCAACCAAGTCGGCAAACAGCCGCGCCTGATCACCGAGCACGAGGTCAACGCCACCCTGGGCACAGACGGCTACCAGCGCTATCAGGGCGACTTCAACTTCAAGCTGGACGACGATGCCGCCCTGCGCATCAACGCCATGGCCACCGACGCCGACGGGCGCGGCAACAAGGCCAGCGCCTCCACGCACCGCCGCGGCCTGGCGCTGGACTACCGTTTTGGCATAGGCACCGCCAACGAGTTCCAGGTCAGCTACTACCACCTGCACTACAACGACAAACCCGACTGGGGTTTTGCCTGGCTCAACAGCCGTCCCGCACCGTCGCCGACCAACAAATTCTGGTATGGCCTGGACACCGACTTCCAGAACGACAAGGCGGATGTGGCGACGCTCTCGCACACCCACCGCTGGACCGACGGCAGCAGCCTGAAAACCACGCTGCACGACGGCTACTACTCGCGCGCCATGTGGGCCACGCAGTCCAGCTTCGCAGCCGGCACCACCGTTGCCAACCTGAACGCCAACACCATCGTCAACCGTCGCACCAACGCCAAAGCGGGCAAGGAGCATCACACCTTCCTGCAAACCGACTACCTCACCAGCACGAACTGGTTCGGCCGCAAGAACAACCTGCTGGTGGGCGCCGAGTACGCGGTGGAAAACTCCAGCCGCTCGATCTACCCCTTGCTGGTCGTCAACAAACCGGCCACCACCGTGGGGAATCCGAGCAGCGCGGGCATCGGCGGCAACCTCACGGAACTGGTCGCAACACAATTCAAGGCCACGACGCTGGGCCTGTATGTGCAGGACACGATTGACCTGACGCCTCACTGGAAAGTGGTGGCCGGTTTGCGCGTTGACCGCTTCCAGGGCGACTTTGACCGCTCCGGCAACACGGCGCCCAACAACACGCCGCTGTCGCGCTCGGACACCTTGCTCAGCAAGCGCCTGGGCCTGATGTACCAGCCGAGCGAAGAGGTCAGCTACTACGCCGCCTATGGCACCTCGTTCAATACCTCGGGCGATCTGTACCAGTTCGACCCGCAATCGGCCAACACGCCGCCCGAGAGCAGCCGCAACTTCGAGATCGGCGCCAAGTGGGAACTCTACGGCGGCGACCTGTCCTTTCGCACGGCGCTGGCACGCACCGAAAAGTACAACGAGCGCAACACCGACATCGACACGGCCAACAACTCCTACCTGCTGTCGGGCAAGCGCCATACCAATGCGCTCGAATTCGAGGTCGCCGGCCGCATCACACCGCAGTGGGATGTGTTCGCGGGCATCGGCTTCCTGCATGCGGTCATCGACAAGTCGGGCTCCAATGCCGCAGGCCTGCTGGAGGTCGGCCAGAACCCGGGCCTGAGCCCCAGCCGCCAGGCCACCCTGTTCACCACCTACCGCATTGGCGACAAATGGCGCGTAGGCGGCGGCTTCACCGCCGTCAGCCAGAACAAGCCCGCCAACAGCGTCACCAGCACCAACCGCGCGCCGGGTTACGTCAAGGCCGATGCCCTGCTGGAATACCGCATCAACGAAGGCAACACGCTCAAGCTGAACATCGACAACCTGTTCGACAAGGTCTACTACAACACGCTGTACCGCGGCTTTGCGGCGCCGGGCGCCGAGCGCTCTGTGCACGTGACCTTGACCAGCAAGTTCTAAACCTCAGCGTTTTAAACTTCGGGCATCCCCGCCAGGTCGGGGATGCCCTTTTTCTTTGGACATCATCACCATGTTGCTTCGCATTCACCAAGCCCTGAAGCCCGACGAACTGGCGCAGGTCCGCCAGTT
>CAZWDK010000353.1:0-3085 GCA_964633095.1 uncultured Polaromonas sp.
ACCTGGAGCGCTTCATGATCGTCGCCACCAGCGACTTCAACATGGGCGCCATGGAAAACAAGGGCCTGAACATCTTCAACACCAAGTACGTGCTGGCGAATCAGGCCACCGCCACCGACACCGACTTTTCCAACATCGAAAGCGTGGTCGGCCACGAGTACTTTCACAACTGGACCGGCAACCGCGTCACCTGCCGCGACTGGTTCCAGCTTTCGCTCAAGGAAGGCCTGACCGTCTTCCGCGACCAGGAGTTCAGCCAGGACCTGTGCGGCGAGGCGTCGGCCCGCGCCGTCAAGCGCATCGAAGACGTGCGCGTGCTGCGCACCGCCCAGTTCCCCGAAGACGCCGGCCCGATGGCGCACCCGGTGCGGCCCGACAGCTACATCGAGATCAGCAACTTCTACACCGTCACCATCTACGAGAAGGGTGCCGAGGTGGTGCGCATGATGCAGACGCTGGTCGGCCGCAAGGGCTTCGAGAAGGGCATCACCCTGTACTTCGAGCGCCACGACGGCCAGGCCGTGACCTGCGACGATTTTGCGCAAGCCATTGCCGACGCCAACCCGATGTCCGATCTGGCGCGCCTGCTGCCGCAGTTCAAGCGCTGGTACAGCCAGGCCGGTACGCCGCACGTACAGGCGCAGGGTGTGTACGACGCCGCCGCGCAGAGCTACACCTTGACGCTGGCGCAAAGCTGCGCGCCCATCAGCGGCCAGCCGCCCAAGGAACCCTTTGTCATTCCGGTCAGCCTGGGGCTGCTGGGCGCGGATGGCCAGGACTTGCCGCTGCAGCTGGCTGGCGAGACCCAGGCCGCGGCGGGAAGCCGCACCGTGGTGCTGACGCAGGCCAGCGAGACCTTCACCTTTGTCAATATGGCCGCCGAACCGGTTCCGTCCATTCTGCGCGGCTTCACCGCACCCGTGGTGCTGGAATTTGACTACACCGATGCGCAGCTGCTGCACCTGCTGGCGCACGACAGCGACCCCTTCAACCGCTGGGAAGCCGGGCAGCGCCTGGCCGTGAACCGGGCCCTCAACGCTATTAAATCAATAGCTAATGGCGCCGATGCCGCGGCGGCTTGCGTGCTGGACGATGCTTATATCGGTGCCATGCGCCAGGTCCTGAATCATCTGGCGCTGGATTCCGCCTTCAAGGAGCTGGTGCTGACCTTGCCATCGGAAACCTATCTGGCCGAGCAGCTTGACGTGGTCGATCCCCAGCGCATTCACACGGTGCGCGAAAGCATGCGCCAGCAACTGGCCAGCGCGCTGCAGGCCGACTGGGCCGCGGCCTACCAGGCCAACCAGGACACCGGCGCCTACAGGCCCGATGCCGCGTCCTCCGGCCGCCGCGCGCTGGCGGGCATGGCGCTGACTCACCTGTGCCTGGCAGCCGTTGCCAGCGGCGACACCGTCTGGCCCGGCAAGACCCTGCAGCGCTTCAAGGACGCCGGCAACATGACGGACCGCTTCAATGCCCTGACCGCCCTGGTGTCCAGCGGCCACGCGCTGGCAGCCCGGGCACTGCCGCAGTTTCATGCCATGTTCAAGGACGAGGCCCTGGTCATCGACAAGTGGTTCGGCCTGCAGGCGGGCGCGCCCGATCGCGGCGGCAACATCCTGCCGGCGGTCAAGCAGCTCATGAAGCACCCCGACTTCAGCCTGCGCAACCCCAACCGCGCCCGCAGCGTCATCAGCACCTACTGCCAGGGCAACCCGGCCGCGTTTCACCGTGCCGATGCGGCGGGCTATGTCTTCTGGAGCGAGCGCGTGATGGAGCTGGACGCCATCAACCCCCAGGTGGCCGCCCGCCTGGCGCGCGCGCTGGACCGCTGGAACAAGCTGGCCGAACCCTACCGCAGCGCGGCACGCGAAGCGATTGCGCGGGTCGCGGCCAAGACCGACCTGAGCAAGGACACGCTGGAAGTCGTGACGCGCGCGCTGGCCGACTGAGCCCACCTTCACCCGACCCATTGACCGGAACATCACATGTCACAAAAAATTTCTCTCACGCGCTACCTGGTTGAGCAGCAACGCAGTGAGGGCCACATCACGCCCGAGCTGCGCCTGCTGCTCGAAGTGGTGGCCAGGGCCTGCAAAAGCATCAGCCAGGCCGTCAACAAGGGGGCGCTGGGCGGCGTGCTGGGCACCGCCGGCAGCGAAAACGTGCAGGGCGAGGTCCAGAAAAAGCTCGACATCATCGCCAACGAGGTGCTGATCGAAGCCAACGAATGGGGCGGCCACCTGGCCGCCATGGCCTCGGAAGAAATGGACAGCATCTATGCCGTGCCCAACCGCTACCCGCAGGGCGAATACCTGCTGCTGTTCGATCCCCTGGACGGCTCCAGCAACATCGACGTGAACGTCAGCATCGGCACCATCTTCAGCGTGCTGAAAAAGCCCGATGACCGTGCCGCCGTCGAAGAAAAGGACTTTCTGCAGGCAGGCAACAAGCAGGTCGCCGCCGGTTACTGTGTCTACGGCCCGCAGACCACGCTGGTGCTGACGGTGGGCGACGGCGTCGCCATGTTCACGCTGGACCGCGAACAGGGCTCGTTTGTGCTGATCGAAGAAAACGTGCAGATTCCGCTCGATACCAAGGAATTTGCCATCAACATGAGCAACATGCGCCACTGGGACGCGCCGGTCAAACGCTATATCGACGAATGCCTGGCCGGCACGGAAGGCCCGCGCGGCAAGGACTTCAACATGCGCTGGATTGCCTCCATGGTGGCCGACGTGCACCGCATCCTGACCCGCGGCGGCATCTTCATGTACCCGTGGGACAAGCGCGAGCCCGAAAAAGCCGGCAAGCTGCGCCTGATGTACGAAGCCAACCCCATGAGCTGGCTCATAGAACAGGCCGGCGGCGCCGCCACCAACGGCAAGCAGCGCATCCTGGACATCCAGCCCGGCAAGCTGCACGAGCGTGTCAGCGTGATACTTGGCTCCAAAAATGAGGTCGAGCGCGTAACCGCCTATCACTCCGAGCTATAATGGAAAGCTTAAGCCGGTGTAGCTCAGTCGGTAGAGCAGCTCATTCGTAATGAGAAGGTCGGGTGTTCGATTCATCTCTCCGGCACCAA
>CAZWDK010000354.1:0-3071 GCA_964633095.1 uncultured Polaromonas sp.
ACCAGCCGGTCCTTCATGGGCACCACGCAGGCCGGGCATTGCGCCAGATCCTCCAGTTCGGGCCAGTCGGGGTAGCTTTGCAGGCGCTGGCGGAAGATGTCGATGTGCCGGGCGACGGCTTCCTTGCTCACATGGTGCGCGCCGTGCAGCAGCAGCGGCGGCAAAAACCGCATGCCGCACAGCGCGGCGCTTTGCTCGTAGGGCGGCAAAAAGGCATCGAAAAAATAGCGGTTGTAGCCCTGCGGGTGGTAAGAGCTCTCGCGGCCGCCGGTGGTGGCGACCAGCCACAAATCCTTGCCCTGCAGCGCCCGGCCAGCGCCGCTCTCGCCTTCGGCATGGCCTTCACCATAGGCCCAGCCATAGGTCAGCACCTCGTCCAGCCAGAGCTTTTGCAGCGCCGGCATGGAGTACCACTGGATAGGGTGCAGCAGCACCACCAGCTGCGCCCTGGCCAGCGCGGCCTGCTCGCGCGCCACGTCAATCGCGTAGTCCGGATAGCTCGAATACAGGTCTTGCACCTGCACCCGCGGCAGCGCCTGCGCCGCCTGCATCAGTGGCCGGTTGACCCGCGATTCGCGCCAGGCGGGGTGGGCGGCAATCACATAGATGTCGCTGTCTGTGGTCGTGAGGCTGGTGTCCATGCCGTTACCATAGCGGAAAACCCAGCCAGTCCAGCAAAGACCCAGCAGAGGAGACTCGTATGCCCGTGGTGGTGATTGCCAATCCAAAGGGGGGCGTCGGCAAGACGACGCTGGCCACCCATGTTGCCGGCTATTACGCCAGCCGGGGCCATGCCGCCATGCTGGGCGATGTCGACAGGCAGCAGTCCTCCAGGCTGTGGCTGGGTTTGCGCCCGCCCGCCGCCCGGCCGATTGCGACCTGGGACGTCAACGCCGACCTGATTGTCAAACCGCCCCGGGGCACGACCCATGTGGTGCTGGACACGCCGGGCGGCTTGCATGGCCGGCGCTTCAGGGACGTGATCAAGCTGGCCGACAAGGTGATCGTGCCGCTGCAGCCCAGCGTGTTCGATATTTTTGCCACGCGCAGCTTTCTGGATGAACTGGCCGAGCACCGCCACGCCGGCAGGCTGCAGGTCGGCATTGTCGGCATGCGGGTGGATGCGCGCACGATTGCGGCCGACAAGCTGCGTGAGTTTGTCGCCAGCCTGGGCCTGCCGGTGCTGGGCTATGTGCGCGACACGCAAAACTACATCCACCTGGCGGCGCGCGGCCTGACGCTGTTTGACCTGGCGCCCGGCCGGGTTGAAAAAGACCTGGCGCAGTGGCAGGCCCTCTGCCAGTGGCTGGACCAATGAGCCGAATCAACCGCCTGGCTTGTCGCTGATTCGACAAGCTGGTCTTTGACACCGGGCTAAAGTCAGCGCATGAAAACCTTCCAAACCATCGCCGAGCTGGCGGCCTGCACCGGCCAGGAAGTCGCCGTCAGCGACTGGACCATCATCACGCAGCAGCAGGTCAACCTGTTCGCCGACGCCACCGGTGACCACCAGTGGATTCATGTGGACCCTGAAAAGGCCAGGGCCGGGCCGTTCGGCGGGCCGATTGCGCATGGTTTTCTGACCTTGTCGCTGATCCCGAAGTTTTTTGAATCCTCGTTTGAGATCGTCGGCTCACGCATGGGCGTGAACTACGGCCTGAACAAGGTGCGCTTCACGGCCCCCGTGCCGGTCGGCAGCCGCCTGCGCGCCCGCATGAGGCTGCTGGCCGCCGAGCCGATTGACAATGCCGGCATGCAGATGAGCTGGGAGGTGACGGTGGAGCGCGAAGGCTCGGCCAAACCGGTGTGCGTGGCCGAATCGCTGGTGCGGCACTACCCCTGAGTCTCGATTTTGGGGGCCATCGCCCCGCCAAAGCCGTTTTGCCGCCAGGCCTCAAACACCGTGACGGCCACGCTGTTGGACAGGTTGAGGCTGCGCTGGCCCGGTTGCATGGGCAGCCTGAGGCGCTGGGCCGGCGGGAATGACTCCCTTATTGCTGGTGCCAGGCCGCGGGTTTCGGCGCCAAACACCAGCCAGTCACCGGGCAAAAAGCGCATCTCAAACAGGTTGCCAGCACCTCGTGTCGTCATCGCAAAAAGGCGCTCGGGCGGCGGCCGCTGGCTGTCCAGCAGGGCCTGCCAGCTGGCGTGGCGCAGCACCTGGGCGTACTCGTGGTAGTCCAGCCCGGCGCGCCGCATGTGCTTGTCCTCCATCGAAAAGCCCAGCGGCTCGACCAGGTGCAGGCGGCAGCCGGTGTTGGCGGCGAGGCGGATCACATTGCCGGTATTGGGCGGGATTTCGGGTTCGACGAGAACGATATTGAACATGGAGCCGATCGGGGGAGGTCAAAGCCTCGGGATTTTAGGCAGTTGCCGTCCGGGCCAGTACGACCGCCGTGACATGCGCCGCGCCAGCGGCCCGCAGTGCCCGGGCCGCCGAAAAAATCGACGCGCCGCTGGTCATCACGTCGTCCACCAGCAGCACGCGCCGGCCGTCCAGCTCGGCAGCGCGCAGCGGCTCGACCAGAAAAGCGCCTTTCACATTGGCCTGCCGCGCCTCGCGCTGGAGCTGGCTTTGCGGCCGCGTGTGCCTGATGCGCAGCAGCAGCCGCGCATCGGCCCGCGCCGCGCTGCGGGATTGCCGGGCCAGTGCGCTGGCCAGCTCCCAGGCCTGGTTGAAACCGCGCGTCTGCAGGCGCTCTGTCGACAGCGGCATCGGAACAATCCAGTCCCTGGCCTGCAGCTCGCTGAAAGCCTGCGGCACGCCGGCAGTGTCGAGCAGCAAGTCGGCAAAAAATGCGGCCCAACCCGGCTGTTCGCCAAATTTGTAGCCGGCAATCAGCGTGGACCAGGGATAGGCGTAGGGCACGGCCGCCAGGGTGCGGTCCAGCGGCGGCGGCTGGCGCACGCAGGCGGCGCACAGGCCGGGCTCGCATCGAAGACCCATGGAGAGGTCGGCCGGCAAGGCCAGTGCGCAGGCGGCGCAGCGGCGCTGCCGTGCCGCAAAACGCGCCAGGCAGGGCTGGCATACCTGGCGCGCCGGCCAGCTGCGGCAGACGGCGCACTGGCTG
>CAZWDK010000355.1:0-3061 GCA_964633095.1 uncultured Polaromonas sp.
CGTTGTGCAGGGTCTTGAGCGCCAGCGCCACCAGCAAGGTGCCGCCATGGCCGTGGACGATGGGCTTGGGCAGGCCGGTGGTGCCGCTGGAATAGACGATCCACAGCGGGTGGTCAAACGGCAGCCAGCGTGGTTCGAACGCCGCCGTTTGCGCATCATTTCTGGCTATAGCCCTTTCGAGCCGGGCGCAGTCAGCTATCGAATCAGTAGCATGCAGGTTGTTGTGGACGATCAGGTGCTGCACGCTGGGCAGGGCCGCGCGCAGCTCGTTCACCACGGCGCTGCGGTCAAAGTCGCGCCCGCCATAGCGCACGCCGTCGCAGGCGATCAGCACCTTGGGCGCAATCTGCTTGAAACGATCGAGCACGGCGCTGGTGCCCATGTCGGGCGCGCAGATGCTCCAGACCGCGCCCAGGCTGACCACCGCCAGAAACGCCACCATGGCCTCGGGAATATTCGGCAGGTAGGCGGCGACGCGGTCGCCCGGCTGCACGCCCTGGGCCTGCAGATGCAGCGCCAGCGAGGCGACCTGCCGGCGCAGTTCAGGCCAGCTCAGTTCTCGCGCCTGGCCGGTGGCCAGGCTTTTTTCGTTGTGGCTGACCAGGGCCGGAAAACCGGCGGCATGGGCCTCGTCCACATGGCGGAACACCTGCTGCGCGTAGTTGACCTGCGCACCGGGAAACCACTGGGCACCTGGCATGCGGCGCTCTGCCAGCACGGCGCTGTGCGGCGTCGGCGACTGCAGCTCGAAATAGTCCCAGATGCTTTGCCAGAAGGCCTCCAGCTCGCTGGTGGACCAGCGCCACAGCGCATCGTAAGAATCAAAACTCAGGCCACGGGTCTCGCGCAGCCAGTTCTGGTAGAGGCGGATTTGGGGGATGTAGGGGGCGCTCATGGCATCAGCTTAACCGCGTATCCCCCTGCCCGGCCTGCGGGATTGCCCTCTGGAATGCCGGGCATTTGCAATTTCGCACGATTGTGCTAATATTTGCCGCATGGACGCCAAAACCCAGAAAAGCGAGATGACCCGTACCGCCATCATTGGCGCGGGGATAGACCTGGCCTCGGCCGAGGGCCTGGAGGCCATCACGCTGCAGGCGGTGGCCGACCGCATAGGCCTGTCCAAGAGCGGCGTGTTCTCGCGCATAGGCTCGCGCGAGGCCCTGCAAAAAGCCGTGATTGAAGAATTTGGCCGGCGCTTTCTGGCCGACGTGTTTGTGCCCGCCATGCAGCAGCCCAAGGGCTTGCCGCGGCTGGACATGATTGTGCAGCGCTGGATTGTGCGCATGCGCGATGTCGAGGCGAAGTCGGGCTGTATTTACACGGCCGGGGCCTTCGAGCTGGACGACAAGGAGGGCGAGCTGCGCGACACCCTGCTGCAGGAGGTGACGCGCTGGCGTGCCGCCCTGCGGCGCACCGTGTTGCAGGCGGTGGAGGCCGGTCACCTGCAGCCGGACACCGATGCCGAGCAGCTGGTGGCCGAAATCTCCAGCCTGGCGATGGGGCTGCTGCACGATGCCCGCTTTCTGCGCGACAGCCACGCCGCGGAACGGGCCCAGGCCGCCTGGAAGCGCCTGATCAACAGCTACAAAACCTGATTGTCGAGGGAGGCCCATCTGCTTTTGCCTGTTTGTGTTTGCCCAAATTTCGCACGACTGTGCTAAGAAAGGAAGATGCCATGCTGATCGTTATTTTTTCTGTCGCTGGTTTTCTGCTGGTGCGCGGCGTGATGGCCGCCCTGGCCTCGCTGCGCGGCCTGCCGCGCAGCAATGAAGACTGGATTGATTACTGAGGCGGGCGCCGGGGCCTGGCCCCGGCCGGCTCGACAACGGAGAGTCCCATGACACGTACATCCCTGCAGGCCACCGCGGCCTACTACAACGCCAGCCCGGTCACGCGGATGTTCCGCTGGGGCCTGGGTGCCTCGCAGCGCCTGTGGCCGACGCTGGCCGTGCGCGCGGCCTACCGCCTGTTTGGCACGCCGCTACCACCCAAATGGCTGAGCCGGCGCAGGGCCTGGAGCCCCGGCTGGCACATCGAACCATGGCCGTTTGAAGACGCCGGCCTGACGCTTTATTCCCGCCCGATCGCACCGCCCGGGCCGGTGGTGCTGCTGGTCCACGGCTGGGGCGGGCATGCCGGCCAGATGCTGGCGCTGGCCGAGCAACTGGCGGCGCAGGGGCTGCGGCCCGTGATCGTCGAGATGCCCGCGCACGGGCGCAGCCGCGGCTCGACCAGCAACCTGCCGCAGTTCGCGCGCGTGATCGAGTATGTCACGGCGCGCCTGCAGCAGCAGGGCTACGGCGTGCATGGCCTGGTGGCGCATTCACTGGCGGCCAACGCCGGCGCCTATGCCGCCAGCCGCGGCCTGCCGGTGCGGCGGCTGGTGCTGCTGGCGCCGCCCGCCTCGCCGCATGAGTACACGCGGCTGTTCGCCCAGGTGTTTGGCCTGAGCGAGAGCACGCGGGCGGCGCTGCAGCGGCGCGTTGAGGCGCGCGAAGGCATTCTGATGCCGCAGTTTGAACCAGCGGCAGTGGGCCCGCGCATCGCCCTGCCGACGCTGGTGGTGCATGACCGGCATGACAGCATCAACCGCTTTGCCGACGGCGTGGCCTACAGCCAGGCCATTGCCGGCGCGCGCCTGCTGGCCACCGAGGGCCTGGGCCACAGCCGCATTCTCAAGGATGCCGAAGTGCTGCAGCACATCACCTCGTTCCTGGCTTGATGCGCCTGGTCAGCAGCGCAGGCGCTTGCTTGTGCTGACACTTGCCCCTAGCATTGCGCCACTTTCAACAAGTGGAGCGAGCCATGGGAATGCTGGACTGGACGGAAAAAAGCAGCGCGGTGCTGCAGCAAGGCGGCGTGATCGGGCCCGACGAGCGCCTGCCCTGGCCGCAGACGGCGGTGATGGGCGTGCAGCATGTGATCGCAATGTTTGGCGCCACCGTGCTGGCGCCCATCCTGATGGGCTTTGACCCCAATATCGCGATCCTGATGAGCGGCATTGGCACGCTGATCTTTTTTGTCATCACCGGCGGCAAGGTGCCCAGCTACCTGGGCT
>CAZWDK010000356.1:0-3046 GCA_964633095.1 uncultured Polaromonas sp.
TAAACCCTTCGTCGGTCAATGCGGGTTCGGGCATCTTCGGCCACCCGGGATCAGTAACCGAGCGCATGCGGCAGCGCGGTGACGATGGACGGCACCAGCATGCACAGCACCAGCACCGCATACATCAGCGCAATGAACGGCCAGGCGTTCACGACCAGTTCGCGCATGCGCACGCCGGTGACACCGGAGACGACGAACAGCACCACGCCGACCGGCGGCGTCAGCATGCCAATCACGAGGTTGAGCACGAACAGAAAGCCGAAGTGCAGCGGGTCGATGCCGTACTGCAGCGCGATGGGGTGCAAAAGCGGCACCAGCATGATGTAGGCCGCGTTGGACTCGAGGAACATGCCGACCACGAACAGCAGCAGCGCAACCAGCGCCATGTAGACCAGCGGATCGGTGGTCAGCGCACGCAGCAGCGTCGACAGCGTCTGCGGCAGCAGATCGACCGTCATCAGGTAGGTGATGATGGAGGCGAAGGCGATCAGCGCGCCGACCACGGCCGAGGTGATCGCCGCGCGCACCACCAGTCCCGGCAGGTCGGCAAGTTTGAGCGTGCGGGTCACGAAGAAGCCCAGCAGCATCGAGTACACGACCGCGATCGCCGAGCCCTCGGTGGCAGTGAAGGCCCCGCCGACGATGCCGCCTATCACCAGCACCGGCATGGCCAGCACGACGAGCGAGCGGCGCAGTTCGGCCAGCACCGTGGCCAGGCGAAACGGCTCGCCGGTCACGGCCCAGCCGCGCCGGGTGGCGATCCACGAGCACAGCCCGATGAAGCCGAACGTGATGATCAGCCCCGGCACCACGCCGGCCATGAACATGCCACCCACCGAGACCGACGAGCCGGCCATGAAGGCATAGACGATCATCGCGCCCGACGGCGGGATGATGGGCCCGAGGTTGGCCGCGGCGGCGACGATCGCGGCGGCGAAGCCCTTGTCGTAGATCTTTGAGAGCGAGGGCGCAAGGATGGACGAGAGCGCGCTCGCGTCCGACACGGCCGCTCCGGAGACAGTGGCCAGGCCGGCGCCCGCCAGCATCGTGACATGCGCCATGCCACCGCGCACCCGGCCGACCAGCGTGTTGGCCAATGCGATCAGCCGCTCGACGATGCCGGCCTTGATCATCAACTCGCCAGCGAGCATGAAAAACGGGATCGACATCAGCGGGAACGAGTTGACCGAGTGCATCATGCGCTGCGGCACCATCGAGAAATCGACCCCGCTCAGCCACAACGCGGCCAGCGAGGCGACGCCCATCGAAAACGCGATCGGCAGGCCCAGCAGGGCCAGCGCCATGAATCCGACAACAACCAGCGCGCTCATTCAGCAGCTCCCAGCTGTGGGGCCGGCGGCCCGACAATGACGATGCGCAGCAGATGCAGCGCCGACAACAGCGCGCCCATGCCCACCGGCACGATGAACCAGCCGACGCTCCAGTCGACGGTGGCCATCAGCTCGTCCCACTGCTCGCGCGCAACGCCGAAGGCTGCCCAGGCGATGGCCACCATCATCAGCGCGCACAGCGCCGCACCGCAACGCTTGAGCACGCCACGCCACACGGCAGGCAGCTTGTCGGCGACGATGTCGATGCCTATGTGCGCGCCCTGGCGCACGCCCAGCGGAACGGCGAGGAAGATCGACCAGACGAAGGCCAGCCGGCCGATCTCGTCGGCCCAGTCGATCGAGCGGTTAAAGCCATAGCGCAGCGCGACCTGCGCCGACACCACGCCCACCATCGCAGCCACCGCGGCCAGCAGCAGGCCGGTGACCAGCTGGTCGAGTCCCTGCAGCGCGCGGTCCGGCCATGTCGGTGCCCGCGTTGCGGGCATTGTGAGTGCACTCATTGAAAACTCCTGGGGATCATGCCGCCGCTTAGCGCTTGGCCGCCTCGGCCAGCACCTGGTTCACCAGATCGGCACCGGCGCGCTTTTTGACCTCCTCGATCACCGGAGTCGTGGCCTTGCGCATCTCGTCGATGGCGGCCGGCGAGATCTCGGTCAACGTCATCTTGGTCTTCAGTTCGGCCAGGGCCTTGGCCTCGCTCTCGATGGCGAGCTTGCGCTGGTAGGCGATGGTCGCGGTCATCGCTTCGCGCACCGCCTTCTGGTATTCGGGCTTGAGTTGCTCGAAGGCCTTCTTGCTCGCCACCACGGCGATGAAGTCGAAGAAGTGGCCGGAGTTGCTGAGCTGCTTTTGCACCTCGCTGTAGCGGCTGGCGCTGATCACCGTGTACGGGTTCTCCTGCGCATCGACCACCCTTTGCTCGAGCGCCGAATACAGTTCCTTGACGTCCATCGCCACCGGGTTGGCACCCAGCGCGCGGAAGGTGGCCAGGTGCGTCTCATTGGGCTGCAGGCGCAGCTTCAGGCCCTTGAGGTCGGCCATGCTCCGGATCGGGCCGCGGCTGTTGGTGACGTTGCGCATGCCCAGTTCCATCCAGCCCAGGGAGACGAAGCCCTTGTCCTGCAGCTTCTTGTCGATCGCCGCGCCGACCGGGCCGTCGATGACGCGAAACGCCGTCTCGCGGTTGCGGAACACGAAGGGCAGGCTCACCGCCTCCAGTTCAGGCGCGATGCGCGACAGGAAGGCGCCGCCGACCCAGGTCAGCGCCAGTGTCCCTGAGCGCACGGCATCGACGTTTTCCTTGGCGCCACCGAGCTGCATGGCGGGGAACACATCGACCTGGAGCTGGTTATTGGTCAGGCGCGCGACCTCCTTCTTGAACACCTGGTCGACAGCGACGCTGCTCGGGTGCTCGGAAGCGAAGTTGCCGGCGATTTGCAGCTTTTGCTGCGCGAAGGCCGGCACCACGGCCGATGCGAAGGTCAAAACCGCAGCGGCGGCAAGGCGGGTGATCACGGGGAGTTTGGAGCGATGGGTCATGGTGGTCTTTCGTGGGCTCGGAAGGGAGGGATCAAAGGTTCAGGCTGTGCGGTCAAGCAGTCGCGCGATGGCTGGCGGCAAACCGCTGTTCGGCTTGACGGGCGGCGCCGCAAAACTGCCGCCGCGCGCCCGGCCGGGCGCCAATGCAATCAGCG
>CAZWDK010000357.1:0-3044 GCA_964633095.1 uncultured Polaromonas sp.
TTCACCGCAATCGTGAGGCTGGCGATCGCCAGCGCCGGCGCGATGACCGAGGCACCGCCCATCGGCAGCGCACCGATGTTCTCGCGCACCAGCGAGCCCCAGTCGGCCGCGGGCGGCTGCACCCCCAGGCCCAGGAAGCTCAGGCTGGCCAGCAGCAGCACGGCATAAACGAAGCGCAGGCCCATGTCGGCCAGCAGGGGGCCGGCGATATTCGGCAGGATCTCGCGCAGCATGATGTAGGCGCGGCCCTCGCCGCGGGTGCGCGCCACGGTCACGTAGTCCATGGCGTTGATGTTCACCGCGAGGGCGCGCGCAATGCGGTAGGCACCCGGCGTGTAGACCACGGCGGCCGTGGCGATCAGGAGCGTGATGGAGGAGCCGAACGCCGCCACGATGACCAGGGCAAGCATCTTGCTCGGGATCGAGACGGCCGTGTCCAACAGGCGGCTCAGGGCCGCATCGAACCAGCCGCCGTTCACGGCCGCCAGCAGGCCGAGCACCGTGCCGGTCGAGCAGGCCAAGAGCGTGCCGGCCAGCGCCACGCCGACGGTGTACCGTGCACCATCCAGGATGCGGCTGAGCATGTCGCGCCCCAGGTAGTCGGTGCCCAGCAGGTGGGTCCAGCTGATGTCCTCGAAGACGATGGCGTTGCCCATGTCGGAGGCGCTATGCGGCAGGATCCACGGGCCGACCGCCGCGATGAAGAGCCAGAACAGCAGCACGGCGAGGCCGAGCAGGCCGGTGCGGGACCAGCGCGCCAGGCGCGGCACGGCACGCGCGGCCGGCACGGCCGGGGGAACGTGCGGCGAATCGGGTGGGAGAGCGGCGGCAGGGGTGGTCATTGGTGTCGGAGCCTGGGGTTGGCGACGATGCCGCACAGGTCGGCCAGCGTCACGAGGATGAGATAGGCGGCGCAGAAAATCATCGCGCAGGTCTGCACCAGCGGCATGTCGCGCTGGGCCACGCCGTCGACCATGAGCTTGGCAATGCCGGGGTAGTTGAAGATGGTTTCCACGATGATGACCCCGCCCAGAAGGTACGACAGGCTCAGCGCCACCGCATTGGCGATCGGCCCGATCGCGTTGGGCAAGGCGTGGGCGAGAACCATGCGCGCCGGTGATGCCCCTTTGAGCCTCACCATTTCGATGTAGGGCGCGCGCAGCTGGTCGATCACCGCCGCGCGGGTCATGCGCATCATCTGGGCCACGATCACGCAGGCCAGGCTGAGCACCGGCATCGCGAAGGAGCGCAGCATCTGCCCGAGCGACGAGATGTCGCTCGCGTAGGACAGCGCGGGCAGCCAGCGCAGGTGCACCGCAAAGACGAGCACGGCGAGCGTGGCCACCAGGAACTCGGGCACCGAGACGACGGCGACCGCGCCCATGCTGGCGGCACGATCGAACCACGAACCGCGCCATACGGCGGAAAGGATGCCCAGCACGAGCGCCAGCGGCACCGCGATGGCGGCCGTGACGCCGGCCAGCAGCAGGGAATTGGGCAGCCGGCTTGCGATCAGGTCGGCCACCGGTGCACTGCTGACGACGGACTGGCCGGGGTTGCCGTGCAGCATGCCGCTGAGCCATTGCCAGTAGCGCTCGGGACCCGACTGCGTCAGGCCCATCTGCAGGCGCAGCGCGGCCAAGGCCTCTGGCGTGGCATCTTGCCCCAGGCGCTCCTGCGCCGCGTCGCCCGGCAGCAGCGCGGTGATCGCGAACACGACCACCGACACGGCCAGGAGCGACACCAGGCCCATGGCCAGCCGCACGGCGATGAGGCGCAGGATCGCGAGGTTCATGCCATGCCTCGCAGCGAGGACACGCGGAGCCGGGCGTGGGGGCGCATCATGCTTCCAGCCAGACATGTTCGGCGAAGGCATAGCCCATCAGGCCGCCCAGCGGGATTGGTGACAGGCCCTTGAGCTTCTTCGAGTGACCGTCGATGCTGGCCAGAAACAGCGGGATGCCGATGCCGCCCTGCTCATGGACCATCACCTGCATGTCGGCGTACATCGTGCGGCGCTTGGCGATGTCGGTCTCGGCACGCGCGGCCAGCAGCAGCTGGTCGAACTTCTCGTTTTTCCAGCCGGCCTCGTTCCAGGCCGCGTCGGACTTGAAGAACTGCGTGAAGAGCATGTCCGCGCTGGGGCGGGGGTTGATGTTGCCGAAGCCCACGGGACTCTTCATCCAGTGGTTGGACCAGTAGCCGTCGGCCGGCATGCGCTTGACGTCCAGATTCAAGCCCAGCTTCTGCGCAGTCTGCTGCATCACCAGGGCCATTTCCACGGAATACAGCGCGGTGGGCGACGCCACAATGGGCACGGGGCTGCTGCCGAGGTTGGCCTTCTGCAGGTGGAACTTCACCTTGTCCAAGTCGAAGGGCCGCTGCGGCAGCCCCGCGAAGTAGAAGCGGTTGGTCGGGTCGATCGGCTGGTCGTTGGCGACGACCGCATGACCGAGCGTGATCGAGCGCTTCATCTGCTCGCGGTCGAACAGGTATTTCATGGCCAGCACGAAATCCGGATTGGAGCCCGGGCCGCCGTCGCGGCGCATCACCAGGTCGGTGTACTGGCCCGCCTGCGACTCAAAGATCGCATGGCCAGCCGAGTCGCGCACGCGCTGCACCGAGCGCGGGTTGACCGAGCCGACCAGGTCCAGGTCGCCGGACAGCAGCGCGTTGACGCGCGCACCTTCATCGCCGATGCCCACGTACTCGATCTCGTCGAGGTAGGGACGGCCCGGCTTCCAGTAGGCGTCATTGCGCACCGAGATCGAGCGCACGCCGGGCTTGAATTCCTTGACCTTGAACGGACCAGTGCCGATACCCGCGCTGAAGTCGGTCGTGCCGTCCTTGACGATGTGGAAGTGAAAGGTACCCAGGATCACCGGCAGGTCGGCATTGGGCGCCGTAAGCCGGACGGTCACTTCATTCGGGCCGGTGGCCTTCACGTCCTCGAACTGGTCAGCCAGCGACTTGGCCTTGGAGGCGGTGGCGGGATCCTTGTGGCGCATGAGCGAGAACACGACGTCGGCCGGCGTCAGCGGCTT
>CAZWDK010000358.1:0-3039 GCA_964633095.1 uncultured Polaromonas sp.
AGCGGCTGCCCGCGCAACTGCGCCGAATCCGGCATCAAGGACGTGGGCGTGATCGGCGTCGATTCCGGCTGGGAAATCTATGTGGGCGGCAACGGCGGCATCAAGACCGAAGTGGCCCATTTCCTGGTCAAGGTCAAGACCTCGGCCGAGGTGATGGAATACGCCGGCGCCTTCCTCCAGCTCTACCGCGAGGAGGGCTGGTACCTCGAGCGCACGGTGCACTATATCCACCGCGTCGGCCTCGATCACGTCAAAAAGAAGATACTGGACGACGCCGAAGGCCGCAAGGCGCTGTGGGAACGCCTGCAGTTCAGCGTGGACGGCGAGCCCGATCCCTGGTTGAACGCCAAGGAGGCCGCGGTCGATACCCGGCAATTTGCCGCGATCACGGTATGAGGCACCCCTATCCCAAGCCACAGGCCGGGCGCAAGACCATGACACTGAATCGCAGGATTTTTTGCGGCGCCGCACTCACGGTGACGGTTGGCGCCTTCGCGCAGGTGGCCGGCATGGGCGATGCCATCAACAAGGCGGGCCGCCAGCGCATGCTGTCCCAGCGCATGGGCAAGGCCTGGCTCAGCCTTGGCCAGGGCATCCAGCCCGAAGCGGCCCGCCGCGCACTGGACCAGTCGATGGCGCTGTTTGACCGGCAACTGACCGAGCTCAAGGCCTACGCGCCCGCCGGCGAAACACGCGACACCTATATGCTGCTGGAGTCCGCATGGTCTGACTACAAAACCCTGCTGGTGGGGACCACGCCGTCGCAGGACAAAGGCAAATCCGTGCTGGCGCAGGCCGGCAAGGTGCTGGCGCTGGCCCACAAAGGCACGGGCCTGCTGGAGCAGCAGGCGGGCAAGCCCGGCGCCAAGCTGATCAATATTGCCGGGCGCCAGCGCATGCTGTCGCAGCGCATGGCCCAGTTCTACCTGGCGAACAACTGGAACATCGACAGCGCCGCGAGCCTCGTTGAACTGGGCAAGGCACGCGACGAATTTGTGCCCGCGCTGGAGCTGCTGCGCAATGCCCCTGAAGCCACCGCCGAGATCAAGCAGGAGCTGGTGCTGGCGGATAGCCAGTGGCTGTTTTTTGACAATGCGCTCAAGTCGCACGCCGCCAGTGCCAAGGCGGCCTCCGACGTGTTTGTCACCAGCGAAAACCTGCTGCAGGTGATGGACCGGGTCACCGGCCTGTATGCACGCGTTCTGGCCTAACAAAGATCTGAAAAGAGAGAACTACCATGAGTGATTGGAAAGTAATTTGCCGCGTCGATGAAATCCCGGTGCTGGGTTCACGCCGCGTTGCACGCTCCCGGGGTCTGGATGTCGCCGTCTTTCGCAACGACCAGGACCAGGTATTCGCCCTGCTGGACCGTTGCCCGCACAAGGGCGGCCCGCTGAGCCAGGGCATTGTGTTTGGCACCAGCGTCGCCTGCCCGCTGCACAACTGGACCATAGACCTGGAAGGCGCTTGCGCCAGGGCGCCGGACGAGGGCTGCACGCCCAAATTCAGCGTCAAGCTTGAAAACGGCTCGGTGCTGCTGGATGCGGCCGAGCTCGCCACGCTGGCCACCGACCTGACCCGCCCCGTCGCAGGACCTGCCAGCAAAGAGCCCGCCCAAGCATGACACCCGCTACCGTTCCGGTTAAGCCCTACGGCTTGGCTCAGGGCGAAGGTTCTTCCAGGGAGACCCGCTCCACCTGCCCCTATTGCGGGGTGGGCTGTGGCGTGATCATCGAGTCAGCGGGCGAGCAGATCACCGGCGTGCGCGGTGACCCGGATCATCCGGCCAATTTCGGCCGGCTCTGCACCAAGGGCTCGACGCTGGCGCTGACCGCCTCGGCCCCGGTCACGCGGCAAACACGGCTGTTGCACCCGATGCGGCGCGAGCGGCGGCATGAAGCCGCCAAGCGCGTCTCATGGGACGGCGCACTCGGCTTCGCCAGTGACAGCTTTGCCCGGATCATCCGTGAGCACGGGCCCGATGCGGTGGGTTTTTATCTTTCGGGCCAGTTGCTGACCGAAGACTATTACGTCTTCAACAAGCTGGCCAAGGGCCTGATAGGCACCAACAACGTCGACACCAATTCGCGCCTGTGCATGAGCAGCGCGGTGGCGGGCTACAAACAGACGCTGGGCGCCGATGCGCCACCGGCCTGCTACGACGACGTGAACCATGCAACTTGCATCTTCATCGTCGGCAGCAACACGGCCTATGCCCACCCCATCCTGTTCCGGCGCATCGAGGATGCGAAGGCGGCCAACCCGCAGCTCAAGATCATTTTTTGCGATCCGCGCCGCACCGACACCGCCGAGATCGCCGACCTCTATCTGCCGATCCAGCCCGGCACCGATGTGTCGCTGTTCAACGGCATGCTGCACATCATGCTGTGGGAAGGCTGGGTCAAAACCGATTACATCGCCGCCCATACCAGCGGGTTTGAGGCCCTCAAGGCCACGGTGCGCGACTACACGCCCGACCTGGTGGCCCAGACCTGCGGCATCAAAAAAGAAGACCTGCTGACCGCGGCCAGGCTTTTCGCCACCTCGGCCGCCACCCTCAGCCTGTACTGCCAGGGCCTGAACCAGTCGAGCAGCGGCACCGCGAAAAATGCGGCGCTGATCAACCTGCACCTGGCCACCGCGCAGATTGGCAAACCCGGCGCCGGCCCGTTTTCGCTGACCGGCCAGCCCAATGCCATGGGCGGGCGCGAAGTCGGCGGGCTGGCGAACCTGCTGAGCGCGCACCGCGACCTGGCCAACCCCGCGCACCGGGCCGAAATTGCGGCGCTGTGGGGCGTGCCCGCCGTTCCGGAAAAACCCGGCAAGACCGCCGTCGAGATGTTTCAGGCCGCTGCCGATGGCGAGATCAAGGCGCTCTGGATTGCCTGCACCAACCCGGCCCAGTCCATGCCCGACCAGGCCACGGTGCGCCGCGCGCTGGCCCGCGCCGAGCTGGTGATCGTGCAGGAAGCCTTTGCCACCACGGCCAGCTGCGACTACGCCGACCTGCTGCTGCCCGCCACCACCTGGGGCGAAAAA
>CAZWDK010000359.1:0-3012 GCA_964633095.1 uncultured Polaromonas sp.
TCAACCCGCCCTCTTGTTCAGCAGGGCCGTCGCGGCCCGGGAATTGGGCTTGCGCGCCAGAAAATCACTGATGAACTTGCCGGCGTCGATCAGCTTGTCCAGGTCAATCCCCGTTTCAATGCCCATGCCCTGCAGCAGGTAGACCACGTCTTCGGTCGCCACATTGCCGGTCGCGCCCTTGGCGTAGGGGCAGCCGCCCAGCCCGGCGGAGGAGGCATCAAACTGCCAGATGCCCATTTCCAGTGCGGCCAGGGTATTGGCCAGCGCCTGCCCATAGGTGTCGTGGAAATGGCCCGACACGTCGTCGACGGCGTAGTGCCTGAGCGCAGCCTCCATGGCGCGCTGCACCTTGAGCGGCGTGCCCACACCGATCGTGTCCGCCACGCCGATGTGCTGAACGCCAATGTCCTTCATGAGCCGCGCGACGAGTTCCACGCGCTCGGGCGGAATCTCGCCTTCATAAGGGCAACCCACGCTGCAGGAGATCGCGCCGCGCACATGAATGTTGTGCGCCTTGGCCGCCGCCACCACCGGCCGAAAGCGTTCGATGCTTTCGGCGATGGAGCAATTGATGTTGCGCTGGCTGAAGGCTTCGCTGGCCGCGCCGAACACCACAATCTCGTCGGGCCACAGCTCCCGCGCGGGGGCGATCGCGGCCTCAAAGCCCTTGATGTTGGGCGTCAGCACCGAATAGCGCACGCCCGGCTTGCGCTGGATGCCGGCCATCACCTCCGCGTTGTCGGCCATTTGCGGCACCCACTTCGGCGAGACAAAACTGGTGACCTCGATTTCGGTGAGTCCGGCGTCCTGCAGGCGATGCACCAGCTCGATCTTCACGGCCGCCGGCACCGGTGATTTCTCGTTCTGCAAGCCGTCCCTGGGACCGACATCGACGAGCTTGACTTTGGCGGGATATTTCATGTGTTCAGTATCCTTGTTTCAGGTCAACCACACCGGCAAGGCTGGCAATCGGCGCGCCCTGGTGCAGGGCCGCTATTTTCCCGGCGATCTGGGCAATGCTTTCATCGCGCAGGGTCCGGGCCGAGGTGTGCGGCGTGACGGTAATTTGGGGGTGCGCCCAGAAGGGATGGGCCGCCGGCAAGGGTTCGGTGCGGAACACATCGAGGGTCGCGCCCGCCAGATGTCCGCTGTCGAGCAGCGCAATCAGGTCCTCATCGACCAGATGGCCGCCGCGCGCCACATTGATCACATAAGCACCGGGCAACAGCCTGGCCAGCGTCGCCTGCCGCATGATGCCTTCGGTCTCGGGCGTGAGCGGCAGCAGGCACACCAGAATGCGGGTGGCGGCCAGAAAATCCTGAAAGCCGGCCTCACCGGAAAAGCAGCGCACGCCGTCAATCGCCTTGGCGGACCGGCTCCAGCCCAGGACGGGAAAGTCAAACTGCGCCAGCGCCCGGCTGACGCGCTGGCCCAGCACGCCCAGGCCCATCACGCCGACCGGGAAGTCCGCACGCCTGCGCGGCTTGCGGTAAGACCAGTGGCCCCGGGCCGACTCCGCATCATAGGCGTCGAATTCCCGGAAATGGCGAATCACCGCATGGCAGACATACTCGGCCATCTGCACCGACATGCCGGCGTCGTCCAGCCTGACGACCGGAACCCCGGAGGGCAGGCGCAGCTTCATCAGGGCATCCACACCGGCACCAATATTGAAAATGCCCTTCAGCCCTGTTTGTTCGTCAAAAAACTGCTGGGGCGGCGCCCAGACCACCGCGTAGTCAGCGGGTGCCGCGCCCGCAGTCCACAGTTCCACCACCGCCTCCGGCAATGCGGCCCGCAGGCCCTCCAGCCAGGGCTGGGCCTTGGTATCGGTACAGCAAAAAGTAATGCGCATTCAATTCGTCCATAAAATTTCAGACCGCTATTTTGAGCAGTTCGGCGCCCTCGGTCACCTGGTCGCCCGGTGCATACAGCAACTCCTGCACCATGCCGTCGGCAGGCGCGGCAATCGTATGCTCCATTTTCATGGCTTCCATCACCGCCAGCGGCTGGCCTTTGGCGACCTTGTCGCCCGCCTTGACGGCGAAGGACACCACCTTGCCGGGCATGGGCGCGGTCAGCCGGCCGCCCTCCGCATGGGCCTCGCCGGCGTGGGCCAGCAAATCAATGGCCGTGATCTGGGTGGCGCCGCGCGCGGCAAACACATGGTCCACCTCGCCCTGGGTATACACCGCTGCGGTGAGCCGCTGACCCGCAAACCGGATGTCTATGCCCTGCGCGCCTTGCGCGAACACCAGCGGCCCCGATACGCCCTCAACATCCAGGTGCAAAGCACCATCATGCAGGTAGCTCAGGCTGGCCTTGGCGGGCTTGCCCTGAAACTCGAACTCGAAAGGCCGCCGCGTCACGCCATGCGTTTGCCAGCCATCGCGGCGGCTGAAGGGGTCGACGCCTTCGGCCGCTTTCTCCGCAAGCAGCGTCTGGGCAATCGCCGCCGCTGCGGCCAGGGCCAGCCCGAGCGGCTCCTGCTTGAACAGCAGCGCCTCTTCGCGCTGAATCAAGGCCGTGTCCAGGTTGGCCCGGGCAAAGGAGGGGCTGCGCAGCACGTAGCGCAAGAACTGCACATTGGTGTTCAGGCCGACGATATGGGTCTGCGCCAGCGCCTCGTCGAGCCGGGCCAGCGCCTCTTCCCGCGTCTGGCCATGCACGATCAGCTTGGCCACCATGGAGTCGTAAAAGGGCGAAATGGCGTCGCCTTCGCGCACGCCGTCGTCCACGCGAACCGTGCCGCGCTCGAAGCTGCTGCAATGCGGCTTCTGGTAGACATGCAGCGTGCCGGTGGCGGGCAAAAAGTTGTTGTCCGGGTTTTCGGCACAGATGCGCGCCTCGATGGCGTGGCCGTTGAGGCGCAGCTGCTCTTGCGCCAGCGGCAGCTTCTCGCCCGAGGCCACGCGCAACTGCCATTCCACCAGATCCAGCCCGGTAATGGCTTCGGTCACCGGATGCTCGACCTGCAGCCTGGTGTTCATCTCCATGAAGAAAAAATTCATG
>CAZWDK010000360.1:0-2977 GCA_964633095.1 uncultured Polaromonas sp.
CTGGGCATCATGGGCGCGCCCATGGCGGGCCATCTGCTCAAGGCCGGCCATATGCTGTTCGTCAACACCGTGGGTAATGTGCCGCCGGAGCTGGCCGATGGCGGCGTCACCATCTGCACCACCGCGCAGGGCGTGGCCGAGCGGGCCGACATCATCTTCATCATGGTGCCCGACACACCCGATGTGGAAAAAGTACTGTTCGGCGAGAACGGCGTGGCCCAGGGCTTGTCCAAGGGCAAGACCGTGGTCGACATGAGCTCGATAGACCCGATCGCCACCCGCGGTTTTGCCGAGAAGATCAAGGCCCTGGGCTGCGACTACCTCGACGCCCCGGTCTCGGGCGGCGAGGTCGGCGCCAAGGCCGCCAGCCTGACCATCATGGTCGGCGGCGAGCAGCAGGCCTTCGAACGCATCAAGCCGCTGTTCGAACTGATGGGCAAGAACATCACCCTGGTGGGCAATGCCGGCGACGGCCAGGTCTGCAAGGTGGCCAACCAGATCATCGTGGCGCTCAACATCGCCGCCGTGGGCGAAGCCCTGGTGTTCGCCTCCAAGGCCGGCGCCGACCCGGCCAGGGTGCGCGAGGCGCTGATGGGCGGCTTCGCCTCCTCGCGCATCCTCGAGGTGCATGGCGAGCGCATGATCAAGCGCACGTTTGCGCCGGGCTTCCGCATCGCGCTGCACCAGAAGGACCTGAACCTGGCGCTGCAGGGCGCGCGCGCCCTGGGCGTGGCGCTGCCGCAGACCGCGAATGCGGCCCAGCTCATGCAGTCCTGCGTGGCACTGGGCCATGGCCAGGCCGACCACTCGGCCCTGGTGCGGGCGCTGGAGGCCATGGCCCAGCACCCGGTCGCACCCGACGCCTGAAGCCTGCGGGCCAGCCGCCAGGAAGGCTGGCCCGCACATTCACCAGCGATCCCGACATCCATTCCCATGTCCATGCCGATATGATCGGCGGCATGAAACAGCACCCCGCCCTCCCCCTCTGGTCCATCGTTGCGCCCGTTGTGGGCTGCCTGCTGCTGGCAGGCACCGGGCTGGGCCTGCCCGGCTTTTACACACTGCTGGTAGCCGCCGGCCTGCTGGCTTCGGTGCTGGCTGCCGTGCACCATGCCGAGGTGGTGGCGCACCGGGTGGGCGAGCCTTATGGCACGCTGGTGCTGGCGGTGGCCATTACCGTCATTGAGGTGGCGCTGATTGTGTCGCTCATGCTCGCAGGCGGGCCCACCACGGCGGCGCTGGCACGCGACACGGTGTTTGCCGCCGTGATGATCATTCTCAACGGCATGATGGGCCTGTGCCTGCTGGCGGGCGGCAGCCGCCACCGCGAGCAGACCTTTGGCCTTTATGGCGTGAGCGCATCGCTGGCCACACTGGCGGCCATCGTGGTGCTCACGCTGGTGCTGCCCAACTACACCACCAGTGGCGCGGGCCCGACCTACAGCCCCAGCCAGCTCGGCTTCATTGCCATCGTTTCGCTGGTGCTGTATGGCACTTTTGTGCTGGTGCAGACGGTCAGGCACCGCGACTATTTTTTGCCGCCCAGCGCCGACAACAACGAAGAGGTGCATGCGCCTCCGCCCAGCAGGCGGGCCTCACTGCTGAGCGCCGCGCTGCTGCTGGTCTGCCTGGCGGCGGTGGTGCTGCTGGCCAAGTCGCTGGCCCCGACGATTGAGGCGGCGGTGGCGGCCGCCGGCGCGCCCGAGGCCCTGGTCGGCATCATCATCGCCGCGGTGGTCCTGCTGCCCGAAGGCCTGGCGGCCCTGCGCGCGGCACGGGCCAATCGCCTGCAGACCAGCCTCAACCTGGCTCTGGGCTCGGCGCTGGCCAGCATCGGGCTGACCATTCCGGCCGTGGCCATCGTCTCGCTGCTCACAGGCTGGACGCTGACCCTCGGGATCGACATCAAATCGACGGTCCTGCTGCTGCTGTCCCTGCTGGTGGCCACGCTGTCACTGGGCACAGGCCGCACCACCGTGCTGCAGGGCATGGTGCACCTTGTGCTTTTCGCGGTCTATCTCTTCACCACCATCGTTCCCTGAGCTCGCCTAGAGAAAGCGCTCCAGCAAACGACGCGACGCCCGGTCCAGCGCCGCCATGTCGGGCACGCTGTACTGCACGCCCTCGCTGCCCGCAATCAGCAGCGCATGGCGTCCCAGGCGGCGAATGTCTTCTTCGCCTTTCAGCACAAACGAGGTGTCGCCCCGGTCCGTTTCCACCGTCCAGATGCTGGGCGTGGCAAAGGTCGAGACGCTTTTGAGCCGCCGGATCTCCGGCACAAAGTCGCGCTGCGCCAGTTCCTCCTGCAGCAGCGTGCGCAGCGCGGGCGGCAGGGCCTGCAGCTGCTCGACCCAGGCTAGCTCATGGCCTTCGGTGCTGAGCAGCGAAATGCCTTCATCGGGTGCCGCAAGGGGAAAGGCCCGCACCGGCACCACGCCGGCATGCTGCTCGCCATTGGCGGCGATCAACAGCAAACGGCCCGAGGCCAGACGCTGCAGCTGGAAATCAGATGTTGGCAAAGGGGGGGAATTCGTCATGTGGAAGATTTCACTCATGGGTTGCCTGCATGCTGGACCGCGTGGACCAGCTGCGACGTGGCCAAAGCGATCCGGCTGTCTTCTGCGTCCATATCGCCTTCCTCGGTATCGACCTGGCGCGCCTGCGCCTCATAAAGCCGCCAATAAGCGCCCTGCCTGGCCATCAGCTCGTCATGCGGGCCGACTTCGACCACCTGGCCGCGGTCCATCACCACCAGCCGGTCGGCCTTGCGCAAGGTCGACAGCCGGTGGGCAATGGCAATGGTGGTGCGGCCCTGCACCAGGTTGTCGAGGGCGCGTTGGATTTCCTTTTCGGTTTCGGTGTCGACCGACGAGGTGGCCTCGTCCAGGATCAAAATGCGCGGGTCAATCAGCAAGGCGCGCGCAATCGAGATGCGCTGGCGCTCGCCGCCCGACAGGCCCTGGCCGCGCTCCCCCAC
>CAZWDK010000361.1:0-2976 GCA_964633095.1 uncultured Polaromonas sp.
CCCACATAACCCGCCGCCTGCGCCAGCGCCACGGCACAGGCGCCCATGCGGGCGCGCAGGGCGGCGTCCACCGCCGGGCTAGGCGTCTCCTCGATAATTTTCTGGTGTCGGCGCTGCACCGAGCAGTCGCGCTCGCCCAGGTGAATGCAATGGCCCTGCGTGTCGGCAAACACCTGCAGCTCGACATGGCGCGGGCTCAGCAAGGCTTTTTCGATCAACAGCTCGGCACTGCCAAAGGCCGAGGCGGCTTCGGAGCGCGCGCTGTGCAAGGCCGCGGCCAATTGACTGGCCTGCGCGACCTGCCGCATGCCGCGCCCGCCGCCGCCGGCCACGGCCTTGACCATCACGGGGTAGCCGATCTGCGCCGCCTCCGCCTGAAAACGCGCATCGGACTGGTCCGCCCCCTGATAGCCCGGCAAACAGGGCACGCCCTGGGCGCGCGCCAGCTGCTTGACCGCCGCCTTGCTGCCCAGCTGCCGGATGGCCTCGGGCGGGGGGCCGACCCAGCACAAACCCGCCGCCCGCACGGCCTCGGCAAACTCGGCGTTTTCACTCAAAAAGCCGTAACCCGGATGTACCGCATCGGCTCCGCTGGTCCGTGCCGCTGCGATCAGCTTGTCGATGCGCAAATAGCTGTCGGCCGAGCTGTTGCCGCCCAGCGCGCAGGCGGCGTCGGCCTCCTGCACATGCAGGGCCCGGGCATCGGACTCCGAATACACCGCCACGGTCTTGATGCCCATGGCACGCGCCGTGCGAATGATGCGGCGCGCAATTTCACCGCGGTTGGCGACCAGCAGGCAATGGATTTTCATGAGACCGCTTTTTTGCCCGGCTTGGCCAGGCCCATGATCTTGGCGATGATGCCCATCATCACCTCGTCGGCGCCGCCGCCAATCGAGGCGAGCCGGCCATCGCGGTACATTCGGGCCACCTTGTTTTCCCAGCTGTAGCCCATGCCGCCCCAGAACTGCAGGCAGGTGTCGGGCACCAGGCGGTTCAGCCGCCCGGCCTTGAGCTTGGCCATGGAGGCCAGTTCGGTCACGTCCTGGCCCTGCAGATACAGCTCGCAGGCGCGGTAGGTCATGGCGCGCAGGCTTTCCACCTCGGTTTTCATTTCGGCCAGCTTGAACTGCACCCACTGCTGGTCGGCCAGCGCGCCGCCGAAAAGTTTGCGCTCCTGCGCCCATTCCACCGTCCACGCAATGCAGTTTCCAAGCGACTGGATGCAACTGGCGGCGCACCACAAACGCTCCTCCTGGAACTGCAGCATCTGGTAGACAAAGCCCGAGCCTTCGGCGCCTATCAGGTAGCGCTGCGGCACGCGTACCTCGTCAAAATAAATCAGGCCGGTGTCGCTGGAATTCATGCCGATTTTTTTGATCTTGCGGGCTTTCTCAATGCCCTTGCAATCCATGGGCACCATCACCAGGCTCTTGTTCTTGTGCGGATTGTTGCCGGCTCCGCCCGGCCCCTCGCCGGTATTGACCAGCATGCACATCCAGTCGGCCTGCAGGCTGTTGGTGATCCACATTTTCTGGCCGCTGATCACATAGTCGCCACCGTCCTTGCGGGCGTGGCTCTTGATCGAAGCCACGTCGCTGCCGGCCCCAGGCTCGCTGACACCAATGCAGCCTACGGTATCGCCCGCAATCGCCGGGGCCAGAAATTCGCGTTTCAGCTCGTCGCTGCCAAAGCGGGCCAGCGCGGGCGTGCACATGTCGGTCTGCACGCCAATGGCCATGGGCACGCCGCCGCAGTCGATGTGGCCCAGCGTCTCGGCCATGGCCATGGCGTAGGAATAGTCCAGACCCGCGCCGCCATACTCTTCGGGCTTGGTCAGGCCCAACAGGCCCAGCTTGCCGAGTTTTTTGAAGACCTCGTGCGCGGGGAAAATCTCGGCCGCTTCCCATTCGTCGACATGCGGGTTGATCTCGGCGTCGATAAACCGCTTCAGGGTTTTCTGGATTTCAAGGTGTTCGTGGGTGTACTGCATTTTTTGTCTCCTTGGTATCTCACTCGCTTACATCCGTGCCACGCCAAACTGCATGGGCCTGAGCTGCCGCGCATCCGCCTCGGCGCACATCGCCAGGCATTGCGCCAGCACGGCGCGCGTGTCGCGCGGGTCGATCACGCCATCGTCCAGCAGCAGGCCCGAGGTGTAAAACGCATCGGCCTGGGCTTCGAACAGGGCGACGGTCCTGTCGAACTGCGCCTTGGACTGCGCCGCATCGGGCATGAGGCCCTTGCGCGCCAGCGCGGCCTCACTGACGATCTGCATGGTGCGTGCCGCTTGCTCGCCGCCCATGACGGCGGTTTTGGCGCTGGGCCAGCTGAAGAGAAAGCGCGGGGCATAACCGCGGCCGCACATGCCGTAATTGCCCGCACCAAACGAGGCGCCGCACTGGATGGTGATTTGCGGCACCGTGGCATTGCTGACCGCCTGAATCATCTTGGAGCCGTGCTTGATCATGCCGGCCTGCTCGCTGTCTTTGCCGACCATGTAGCCGGTGGTGTTCTGCAGGTAAATGACCGGGTGGCCGAGCTGGCACATCAGCTGGATGAAATGCGTCGCCTTGTTGGCCCCGGCCACGTCAATCGGCCCGTTGTTGCTGATGATGCCGACGGCATGGCCCGCAATCGAAGCCTGCACGCAAACAGTGGCCGCGCCGTAGAGCGCCTTGAAGGGCAAGAAGTCGGAGCCGTCGACCAGGCGCGCCATCACCTCCTGCATGTCGAGCGGCTGGCGCAGGTCGTCGGGCACCAGGCCGAGCAGGTCTTCTGCCGGGTAGAGTGGCTCGCAGCGCAACTCATCCGCTGCCGAATTAATAGCTGCTTGCGCCCGTATTACCTGGGCTGCAGCCCGATTTGACCATGAAGTCCGGGCCACCACCTGGCGCGCCAGGCCCGGCGCATGCCGGTCATCTTCGGCCAGTTGCTCACCCAGGCCGGACACGCTGGCATGCATCAGCGCGCCGC
>CAZWDK010000362.1:0-2971 GCA_964633095.1 uncultured Polaromonas sp.
TGCGGGATCATCACCCAGTTGCGGTGCAGGTTGGCGCCGCTGATCTTCTTGATGCGCGACATGTCCCTGCGCTCGACCGGGCCGAACTTGGTGAAGTCGACCTTGGGCCAGGGCAGCAGGTCCAGCCCGGCACCGCCACCGGAGGATGCGGGTGCCTTGGCGGCTTGCGCCTGGGTACGGATGCGGCCCTCCATGACCGATTTGGTGAAGGCCTGCACATCGCTCTCCGTGATGCGGCCCTTGAGCCCGGTCCCCTTGACCTCGCCCAGTGGCACGCCCAGCTCGCGGGCAAATTTGCGCACCGAGGGCGAGGCATGCGGCAAGCTGCCCTGGGGCGCGACCGTCGGTTCATGGGCCGGCATGGCCGCGGCGGTAGCCGCGACCGGGGCCGCTGCTGCGGGCACTGCCGGTGCCGCGGCGGGGGGCGCGGCTGCCGGTGCCGGTGCCGAGGCGGCGGCCACCGATCCTTCCAGCACAGCCAGCAGGTCACCAATATTGAGGGTGTCGCCCAGCTTGACCTTGAGCTCCTTGAGCACGCCGGCGGCCGGCGACGGGATTTCCATGGAGGCCTTGTCGGACTCCACCGTGACGAGGGATTGCTCGGCCTTGATGCTGTCGCCCACCTTGACCAGGACCTCGATCACGGCCACATCCTTGAAGTCGCCGATGTCTGGCACGCGCACCTCTACCGGTCCGGCGCCGGCGGGGGCCGTGCTGACCGATGCCGCTACTGAATTGATAGCTGCCTGCGCCCGCACTTCGGGGGCTGCAGCCTGTTTTTGTTCCACAACCGGGGCGGCGGCCCCTGCCGCCTCCAGCATCAACAGCACCGAACCCTGCTTGACCTTGTCGCCCAGCTTGATTTTGATGTCCTTGACCACGCCGGCATGGCTGGAAGGAATTTCCATGGAGGCCTTGTCGGACTCCACGGTGATCAGCGACTGCTCGGCCTTGACGGTGTCGCCGGGCTTGACCAGCAGTTCAATGACGGTGACTTCGTCGAAATCGCCAATATCGGGAACCTGGATATCTATTGTTGTTGTCATACTGAAAGTCTCCTCAGGCGTAGAGGGGATTGATCTTGTCGGCCTGAATGCCGTACTTTTTAATGGCTTCGGCCACCTTGGCGGCCGGCACCGTACCTTCTTCGCTGAGGGCTTTCAAAGCCGCCACCACGATGTAATGGCGGTTGATTTCAAAATGCTCGCGCAGCTTGCTGCGGAAATCGCTGCGGCCATAACCGTCGGTGCCCAACACCTTGAAGCTGCGGCCCTTGGGGATGAAGGAGCGAATCTGCTCGGCGTAGGCCTTCATGTAGTCGGTCGACGCGACGACGGGGCCGGCGTGCTTTTCAAGCTGCTCGCCGACAAAGGGCACGCGCGGCGTCTCGGTCGGGTGCAGCAGGTTCCAGCGCTCGGCGTCCTGGCCGTCCCGGGCCAGCTCGTTAAAGCTGGGGCAGCTCCAGACGTTGGCGGCGACACCCCAGTCTTTTTCCAGCAGCTCCTGCGCGGCAATCGATTCGCGCAGGATGGTGCCCGAACCCAGCAACTGCACCTGCGGCGTCAGCTTGGCGCCCTCTTTGCAGAGGTACATGCCCTTGATGATCTGCTCTTCGGTGCCGGCCTTGAGGCCCGGCATGGCGTAGTTTTCGTTGAGCAGCGTGATGTAGAAATACACGTTGTCCTGCTTTTCCACCATGCGCTTGAGGCCATGGTGCAGGATCACGCCGACTTCATGCGCGAAGGTCGGGTCATAGCTGATGCAGTTGGGAATCGTGCCGGCCATGATGTGGCTGTGGCCGTCTTCGTGCTGCAGGCCTTCGCCGTTCAACGTGGTGCGGCCCGAAGTGCCGCCCAGCAGAAAACCGCGTGCCTGCATGTCGCCGGCCGCCCAGGCCAGGTCGCCGATGCGCTGGAAGCCAAACATCGAGTAGTACACGTAGAACGGGATCATGATCCGGTTGTTGGTGCTGTACGAGGTGGCTGCGGCGATCCAGCTGCTCATGCCGCCGGCTTCGTTGATGCCTTCCTGCAGGATCTGGCCCTTGACGTCTTCCTTGTAGTACATCACCTGGTCTTTATCGACCGGGGTGTATTTCTGGCCTTCAGGGTTGTAAATGCCGATCTGGCGGAACAGGCCTTCCATGCCGAAGGTGCGGGCTTCATCCACCAGGATGGGCACGACGCGCGGGCCCAGCGCCTGGTCGCGCAGCAGCTGGGTCAGAAAGCGCACATAGGCTTGCGTGGTCGAAATTTCGCGGCCTTCGGCGGTCGGCTCCATCACCGACTTGAAGGTTTCGAGCGCAGGCACGGTGAAGCTCTCGTCGGCCTTGACGCGGCGATGTGGCAGGTAGCCGCCCAGGGCCTTGCGGCGCTCGTGCAGGTACTTCATTTCGGGGGTGTCGTCGGCCGGTTTGTAGAACGGCAGCTCGGCCAGCTGGCTATCGGGAACCGGGATGTTGAAGCGGTCGCGGAAGATCTTGATATCCTCGTCGGTCAGCTTCTTGGTCTGGTGCACGGTGTTCTTGCCCTCGCCGATCTTGCCCATGCCAAAACCCTTGACGGTCTTGACCAGCAGCACGGTGGGCTGGCCGGTGTGGTTGACGGCCGAATGGAAGGCGGCATAGACCTTTTGCGAATCGTGGCCGCCGCGGCGCAGATTGGCGATGTCCTCGTCGCTCATCTTGGCGACCATCTCCAGCGTCTTCGGGTTCTGGCCGAAGAAATGCTTGCGCACATAGGCGCCGTCGTTGGCCTTCATGGCCTGGTAGTCGCCGTCCAGCGTGTCCATCATGACCTTGCGCAGGGCGCCGTCCTTGTCGCGCGCCAGCAACGGATCCCAGTTGCTGCCCCAGATCAGCTTGATGACATTCCAGCCGGCACCGCGGAACTCGCCTTCCAGTTCCTGGATGATCTTGCCGTTGCCGCGCACCGGGCCGTCGAGCCGCTGCAGGTTGCAGTTGATGACGAAC
>CAZWDK010000363.1:0-2964 GCA_964633095.1 uncultured Polaromonas sp.
CCGGCCTTGCCGCACAAGCTGCGCGAGGCCCTGAGCTTCGCGGCGATCTCGCTGCTGCTGGGCCTCACGCAGGGGCTTGGCGTCAATCTGGTCAACTCGAATCTGAGCGGCATACAGGGCGCGCTGGGCGCCACGGCGACCGAGGCGAGCTGGCTCAGCACCGCCTACTTCGCGACCAATATTTCGGCCACGCTGCTGCTGACCAAGGTGCGCTACCAGTATGGCCTGCGCTGGTTCGCCGACATCGCGATCGGCATCTTCCTGCTGCTCTCGCTGGCCCACCTGTTCACGCAGAACCTGGCCTCGGCCGTGGTGATGCGCGCGGCGCTCGGCGTCGCGGCGGCGCCCATCAGCAGCCTCGCCGTGCTCTACATGGTGCAGGCCTTTCCGCCCGCCAAGGCCGCCGTCGGTGCCCTGCTGGGCTTTGCGGTGCTGCAGCTCGGCCTGCCGCTGTCGCGCATCATTTCCGAGGACCTGCTGCAGAACGGCCAATGGCACGGACTGCATGTCGTCGACACGGCGCTGGCCATCCTCAGCGCGGCGGTGATCAACGTGGTGCGCCTGCGGCCCATGCCCACGCAGCAGATGTTCGCGCGCGGCGACGGTTTCGTCTTCGCGCTCTACGCCGCCGCGCTGGCGCTGCTGTGCGTGGTGCTGACGCAGGGCCGCCTGCACTGGTGGAGCGACACGCCCTGGCTCGGCGTCTGCCTGGCGGGGGCCGTGCTGCTGTTCGGGCTCTACGCGGCGATCGAGCTGCAGCGCCCGCAGCCCCTGCTCGACCTGCGCTGGCTCGTGAGCCCCTTCATGCTGAGGTTCATGGCCGCGATCCTGCTGTTTCGCGTGGTGCTCTCGGAACAGACCGTGGGCGCGGTCGGCCTCATGAACACGCTGGGCTTCAACAACGACCAGATGCATCTGCTGTTCGTCTGCGTCGCGCTGGGCACGCTGCTGGGCTTCATGCTGGCGCTGCTGACCCTGCCTTCACGCAGGTTCACCGTGCTGGGCTATATCGCGCTGGTGCTGATCATGCTGGCCGCCTGGATGGACGGGCAAGCCACCGTGCTGACGCGACCGCACGATCTCTATCTCTCGCAGACGCTGCTGGCCACCGCGAGTTCGCTGTTTCTCGCTGCCGCCTTGCTGCATGGCTTTGCCCATGTGGTGGCGGGCGGCATGAAAAACTTCATCAGCTTCATCGCGGTCTTCAGCGGCGGCCAGGCGCTGGCCGGGCTGGTGGGCCAGGCCTGGCTCTCGACCCTGCTGGCCGAGCGCCAGAGGCTGCACTACGCGCAACTGGTCGAGCACCTGCAGCTATCCGATCCGCAGGTCGTGCAGCGCCTGGCCCAGCTCGGCGGCGCCTATGCCGCCAGCCTCAACGACAGCGCCGCGCGCGCCAACCAGGCGCTCGCCCTGCTGGGCCAGCAGGTGACGCAGCAGTCCTTTGTGCTGGCCTACAACGACCTGTTCCACATGGTCGCGGCCGTCTCCACGCTGGGTTTCCTGGTCTTCGCGAGCATCCGGACACACCGCTGGCACCGCGCGCGGCGCGCGGCAGTTCCCGTTTCATCTTCCTGATCACAGGTTTTCACCATGATGTCCATTCCCAAGCCCTTTCGCTCTCCCGGCACCTGGATCGTGCTCGCGGCCACCCTCGCCTGCCTGGCGCTGGTGCTCTACGCCTGGCGCCTGCCGCCCTTTCACGGCGGCACCGAAAGCACCGAGAACGCCTACGTGCGCGGCCTGGTGACCATCGTCGCGCCCAAGGTCGACGGCTACGTGGCCGAGGTGCTGGTGCAGGACTACATGGCGGTGAAGGCCGGACAGCCGTTAGTGAAACTCGACGACCGCATCTACCGCCAGCGGCTCGAGCAGGCGCGCAGCAGCCTGGCGGCGCAGCAGGCCAACCTGGCCAACACGGCGCAGGCGCGCCGCGCGCGCGAAGCCACCATAGGCAGCACACAGGCGCAGATCGCCGGCGCCGACGCCCAACTGGTGAACGCCCGCGCCCAGCTGGCACGCGCCCAGGCCGACATGCGCCGCGCCACGCCGCTGGCGCAGGACGGCTCGCTGTCGCAGCGCGAACGCGACCAGACCGAGGCCGCGCTGCACCAGGCCGAAGCGGCGCTGAAGCAGGCCGAAGCCGCCGCCCAGCAGGCGCAGGCCGGCAAGGCCGTGGCGACGCAGGAGCTGCAGACGGTGGTGGTCAACCGCGACGCGGTCGAGGCCGCGGTCGAGTCGACGCGTGCCGCCGTGAAGCTGGCCGAGATCGACCTCGAGAACACGCAGATCCGTGCGCCGCGTGACGGCCATGTGGGCGAGATTGGCGTCAAGCTCGGCCAGTATGTGACGCCGGGCACGCAGCTGATGGCCGTGGTGCCAGATCAGGTCTGGGTGGTGGCCAACTTCAAGGAGGCGCAGACCGCGCACATGGCGCCGGGCCAGAAGGCGCGCTTCCAGGTGGACGCGCTGGACGGCGCCGAACTCACGGGTTATGTCGAGCGCCTGTCGCCGGCCACGGGCTCGGAGTTCAGCGTGATCAAGCAGGACAACGCGACCGGCAACTTCACCAAGATCCCGCAGCGCCTGTCGGTGCGCATCGCCGTCGATCCGGGCCAGCAACAGGCGCTGCGGCTGCGGCCGGGCATGTCGGTGGTGGTGCGCGTCGACACCGCCGGCCACGGCACTGCGGCAGCGGGGAGCCGCTCATGACAGGCGCCAGCCGGCAGCGCGGCCTGCTGCTCCTTGCCGCCGTCCTGGCCCTGCAGGCCTGCAGCAGCACGCCCACAACGGGGCCGACGCTCGCCGCCACCATCCCGGCCGCATGGCAGGGCGCGCCGGCCCCGAACGCCGCGACGCCCGGCGCCCCGCTCCAGCCCGGCTGGTGGCAGGCCTTCGGTGACCCGGTGCTCGACGGACTGGTGGCCCAGGCACTGGCGCACAACACCGACCTGCGCGCGGCGGCCG
>CAZWDK010000364.1:0-2960 GCA_964633095.1 uncultured Polaromonas sp.
GACGCGACCTGCCCGCTGGTCACCAAGGTGCATGTGGAAGTGGCCAAGCTGCACAAGGAAGGCTACGAATTCATCATGATCGGCCACAAGGGCCATCCCGAGGTCGAAGGCACCATGGGCCAGCTCGACAGCGGCATCCACCTGGTGGAAGACGTGGCCGACGTGGCGCGCATCACGCCTTCGCAGACCGCCCGGCTGGCGGTGGTGACGCAAACCACGCTGAGCGTGGACGACGCGGCCGAGATCAGCGCCGCCGTGAAGGCGCGCTTTCCGCAGGTGCGCGAGCCCAAGCAGCAGGACATCTGCTACGCCACGCAAAACCGGCAGGATGCGGTGAAGGTGCTGAGCCCGCAGGTCGACATCCTGATCGTGGTCGGCAGCCCGACCAGCTCCAACAGCAACCGTTTGCGCGAGCTGGCGGCCAAGCTGGGCACCGCGGCCTATATGGTGGACGATGCCAGCGAGCTGCAGGAGGCCTGGTTCGAGGGCAAGAGCCGCGTCGGTCTGACGGCCGGTGCCTCGGCCCCGGAGATTCTGGTCAAGCAGGTGATAGACCGCATCAGGGCGCTGGGCGCGGTGTCGGTGCGCAAGATGGACGGGATTGAGGAAACCATCAAGTTTCCGCTGCCCAAGGGCCTCAAGCTGGATGCGCAGGGCCATGCGCTGGAGGTCGAAGACAGCCAGCTTCATCACTTGATCTGAGCCCTTTCCATGCCCAACCGCTATCAAATCGAGAGCTGCTCGCGCAGATTCGACAAGGACTACGGCCACTTTATTCGTCAGACACCGCTGTGGAAGCTGCCCGGCAGGGCGCTCGGCGTGGCCTGCGACCAGGTCTGGCTCAAGCTCGAGCATTTGCAGACCGGCGGCAGCTTCAAGGCGCGCGGCATGCTCAATCGCCTGCTGTCCAACCCGATTCCGGCCAGCGGCGTGATCGTGGCCTCGGGCGGCAATGCCGGCATTGCCACGGCCGCGGCGGCCCAGGCGCTGGGCGTGCGCTGCGAGGTGTTTGTGCCCGAAGTGTCACCCCCGGCCAAGCGCGCCCGGCTTGCCGCGCTGGGGGCCGAGGTGGTGGTGACGGGTGCCGCCTACTTTGACGCGCTGCAGGCCTGCCTGGCGCGCCAGCGGCAAACCGGCGCGCTGCTGACGCATGCCTATGACCAGCCCGAGGTGCTGACCGGCGCCGGCACGCTGGCGCTGGAGATCGAGCAGCAGGGCGGCTTGCCCGATGCGGTGCTGGTCAGCGTCGGCGGCGGCGGCCTGATTGGCGGCGTGGCCAGCTGGTTTGAACAGCGCTCCAGAGTGGTGGCGCTGGAGCCCGAACTGGCCCCGACGCTGTTCAAGGCCAGGGAGGCCGGCCAGCCGGTCGATGTCGCCGTCAGCGGCATCGCCGCCGATTCGTTGGGCGCCAAACGCATTGGCACGCTGGGCTGGCAGGCGACCCAGGCCCATGTGCGCGATGCGCTGCTGCTGAGCGACGAGTCGATTCGCGCGGCGCAGCTCTGGCTCTGGAAGGAACTCAAACTCGCCGTCGAGCCGGCAGCCGCCCTGCCGCTGGCCGCGCTGCACAGCGGCCGCTATCTGCCGCGCGCCGATGAAAAGGTCTGCCTGATCATTTGCGGCGCCAACCTGGACCCGGCCACGCTGGCTTGAAGCCCCACAAAATACAATCCCCCCATGCTAGACATCAACCTGCTCCGCAAAGACCTGCCGACGGCCATCGCCCGTCTGGAGGCCCGCAAAAAACCGCAAACCTTTCTCAATGTCGAAGCGTTCCAGGCCCTGGAGGCCGAGCGCAAGGCGCTGCAAATCAGGACCGAAGAGCTGCAGAACCAGCGCAACAGCCTGTCCAAACAGATCGGCCAGCTCAAGGCCAAGGGCGAAGATGCCAGCGCCGTGATGGCCCAGGTCAGCAGTTCCAAGGCCGAGCTGGAGGCCTCCAGCGCCCGGCTCGACCAGATTCAGTCCGAGCTGCAAGGCCTGCTGCTGGCCGTGCCGAATTTGCCGCACGATTCGGTGCCGCTGGGCGCCGACGAGCTGGCCAATGTGATGGTGCGCAAGTGGAGCCCGGTGGAAGGCCCGGGCGGCGAACCGCCGGCGTTTGCCTTTGAGGTCAAGGACCATGTCGATGTCGGCCATCCGCTGGGGCTGGATTTTGAAATGGGCGCCAAGCTGGCCGGCTCGCGTTTTACCGTCATGCAAGGCCAGCTGGCGCGCCTGCACCGGGCGCTGTCGCAGTTCATGCTCGACGTGCAGACGCAGGAACACGGCTACACCGAGTGCTACGTGCCCTACATCGTCAATGGCGATTCACTGCGCGGCACCGGCCAGCTGCCCAAGTTCGAGGAAGACCTGTTTGCCGCCAGGAAGGGCGGCCAGGAAGGCGAGGCCGAAAATGCCGCGCTCTACCTGATCCCCACCTCGGAGGTGCCGCTGACCAATTTTGTGCGCGACGAGGTCGTGGCCGAGGCGCAGCTGCCGCTCAAGTTCACGGCCCACACGCCGTGCTTTCGCTCCGAAGCCGGCAGCTACGGCCGCGACACCCGCGGCATGATCCGCCAGCACCAGTTCGACAAGGTCGAGATGGTGCAGATCGTGCATCCCGAAAAAAGCTATGAGGCGCTGGAGGCCATGACCGGCCATGCCGAAGCGATTCTGCAAAAGCTGGGCCTGCCCTACCGCGTCATGCTGCTGTGCACCGGCGACATGGGCTTTGGCGCCAGCAAGACCTACGACCTGGAGGTCTGGCTGCCGGCGCAAAACACCTACCGCGAGATCAGCTCTATCTCCAACTGCGAGGCCTTCCAGGCGCGCCGCCTGCAGGCCCGCTTCAAGAACGCCCAGGGCAAGAACGAGTTCGTCCACACCCTGAACGGTTCCGGCCTGGCGGTGGGGCGGACGCTGGTGGCGGTGCTGGAAAACTATCAGCTTGCAGACGGCAGCATCGAGGTGCCGGCGGC
>CAZWDK010000365.1:0-2952 GCA_964633095.1 uncultured Polaromonas sp.
CCCGCCGATGCCGGCCTGTACCACCTGGTGGCGGGCGGCGAAACCAGCTGGCACTGCTATGCAAAATACGTGCTGGCCCACGCCCATCGAGCGGGGGTTACTCTTAAAACCGCAGCGGATGCCGTGGACCCTGTGCCCACCACCGCCTTTCCTACGCCGGCCAAGCGTCCGCATAACTCGCGGCTGGACACCCACAAGCTCCAGAGCACGTTCGGACTGACTCTGCCCCACTGGCAGCAGGGCGTGGCGCGCATGCTCACTGAAATTCTTTAAAAACTCTTTGACAGAGACATCATGATCGAACGCAAAGGCATCATCCTGGCCGGCGGCTCCGGCACCCGGTTGCATCCGGCCACATTGGCGCTGAGCAAACAACTGCTACCGGTGTATGACAAGCCCATGATCTACTACCCGCTAAGCACGCTCATGCTCGCGGGCATGCGCGACATCCTGGTCATCAGCACGCCGCAGGACACGCCGCGCTTTCAGCAACTGCTGGGCGACGGCTCACAGTGGGGCCTGAACCTGCAGTACGCGGTGCAGCCCAGCCCGGACGGCCTGGCGCAGGCCTTCATCATTGGCGACCAGTTTGTGGGCAGTGCGCCGAGCGCATTGGTGCTGGGCGACAACATCTTCCACGGCCACGACTTTGCGCAACTGCTGGCTGGGGCCGACGCCCAGACCACGGGAGCTACGGTATTTGCCTACCATGTGCACGACCCGGAGCGCTATGGCGTGGTGGCTTTCGATGCGAAGGGCAAGGCCAGCAGCATCGAAGAAAAGCCCCAACAACCCAAAAGCAACTACGCCGTGACAGGCTTGTACTTCTACGACAACCAGGTGGTGGACATTGCCAAGGCCGTCAAGCCCAGTGCCCGCGGCGAACTGGAAATCACAGCCGTAAACCAGGCCTATCTGGAGCGGGACCAGTTGAACGTGCAAATCATGCAGCGTGGCTACGCCTGGCTGGACACCGGCACCCACGACAGCCTGCTGGAAGCCAGCCAGTTCATTGCCACCCTTGAGCATCGCCAGGGCTTGAAGATTGCCTGCCCGGAAGAAATTGCCTGGCGCAACGGCTTCATCAAAACCGAGCAATTCGAAAAACTGGCGCAGCCTTTGGCCAAGAACGGCTACGGCCAGTACATGCTGCGCCTGCTGAAGGAGCGGCACCCGGCGTGAGTCCGGCCGAATCTACGACTCCACCAGCTTCTTGTCATCCCGGGCCTGACCCGGGATCCCTACATCCCGAATCGCCAGCCATGCAAGTCACCCCCACCGCCATCCCCGACGTACTTATCATCGAGCCCAAAGTCTTTGGCGATAGCCGGGGCTTTTTCATGGAAAGCTGGAACCAGCGGGCCTTTGACGAAGCTGTGGGTCGCCCGGTTCGCTTCGTGCAGGACAACCACAGCCGCAGCGCCCAAGGGGTGTTGCGCGGCCTGCACTATCAGCTGGAACACACCCAAGGCAAGCTCGTGCGAGTCACCCATGGCCGAGTGTTTGATGTGGCGGTGGATCTGCGCCGCAACTCCCACACCTTCGGTCAGCATGTGGCGGCGGAATTGAGTGGCGAGAACCAGCGGCAATTTTGGATACCCGAAGGCTTTGCTCACGGGTTCCTGGTGCTGAGTGAATCAGCCGACTTCTTGTACAAGGCGACCGATTGCTACCATCCCGCATCAGAGCAAAGTCTGCTTTGGAATGATCCAGAACTGAAGATTCGCTGGCCCCTCGATCTGGTTAATCACTCGCCAATACTTGCTCCCAAAGACATGGCGGGTAAGTCCTTGAGCCGCGCAGTGTCTTTTTGACGATGCGGCTCTCGCACATTGCCTGGAACCTGGCCGGGTTGTCCCTGCCCTTGTTGGTGGCTGTTGTTACGGTGCCGTATCTGATTGAGAAGATCGGCAACGAGCGGTTTGGCTTGCTGGCGCTGGCATGGGGGCTGATCGGCTATGCGGGCGCGCTGGATCTGGGGATTGGCCGAGCCTTGACGCAAATGGTTGCCCGTCTGCGTGGCGAAGGTAATACATCGTCCGTGCCTGATGTCCTGGTGACGGCTGGGCGGATCACGCTCATGACGGGTCTGGTGGGTGGTGTTTTGATCGCCCTCGTTGCGCTATTCGGGGGCTATGCCTGGATCTCCACCAAAACTACGCCGCCCGCAGAAATCAGGGATGCCATGTTGCTGCTCGCCATTGCACTGCCAGTGCAGGCCATGAGTGCAACTTACCGCGGCATGAATGAGGCCTATCTGAACTTCAAGGGCATCAGCTTCTTACGGGTGGGGCTGGGGGCAGTCAATTTCGGAGGGCCCTATCTGGTGGCGCTTTACACCACGGAACTGCCGTGGCTTGTGTCAACACTGGTGGTGAGTCGCCTGTTCGCACTGGTAATCTTTCGTCGATTGGCAACCTCGTGTATTCAAGACAGGTCGCAAGTCAAGGGCTTGGGCGTCTACTCCGCGGCCGTTGCAAAGTCCCTTTTTTCTTTTGGCGGCTGGATCACAGTCAGCAGTGTCGTCAGTCCGATCCTGGTGCAGGCGGATCGTTTTGTTATTGCGTCCGTTCTTTCTGCGGCGGCGGTAACTGTTTATGTCTTGCCCTATGAAGTCGTGGTGCAGAGCTTGATCTTGGTGGGCGCGGTGTCTTCCGTCATATTCCCGAGCTTGAGCAAATTGATACGAGAGCAGCCAGATCACTGGCAACCTTACTTTCGGCGATGGCTCTTTGTCGTGATGGGAGTGATGTTGGTGGTGTGTGCATTGCTCGCCTTGCTGCTGCCCGCCTTGTTGAAGCTGTGGGTGAAAGGCAGCTTGCACCCTGACTCCGTCGTGGTCGGGCAAATATTATGTTTGGGTGTTTTTGCCAACGCCGTTGGCTCGATGTTTTATGCACTGCTCCATGCCAAGGGGCGAGCGGATTTGACGGCCCGATTGCATTTGATTGA
>CAZWDK010000366.1:0-2941 GCA_964633095.1 uncultured Polaromonas sp.
GCGGCCGCCACCACGGCCCGGCCCATGGCGATGAAGAGGCCCGACATTTGCGGCGCATCGGGGCTGCCCACGGCCAGGCGTGTCATCGGCAGGGTGACCGAAAAAATCACAATGCCGAGCAGGCCCAGCCAGAGCCCCTTGTTGATGGCGGAGCCTCGGTTCATAGATGGAGCATCCAGAGGGCGGTGATCACGAGCACCAGCGCCATGGCGCGGTTAAACCCCAGCAGCCGGCGGGCCGTGCCTTCGGGTCCGGCCAGCCAGTCACGCAGCAGGGAGCCCGCCAGCGCATAGGCCAGGTTGCTGACAAAGGCAAAGGCCAGCATCACCGGCAGCACCACGGCCATGCGCAATGCGGGGTCGCTGCGCCCGGCGATCCAGCCGCCGACAATCGCCAGCGCCAGCATCCAGGCCTTGATGTTGACAAACTGCAGCGCCGCGCCCTGCCAGAAGGTGACATTCATGCGGGCCGCGTCGGCTTCGCCGAGCTGGCGTGAGCGGGCTATTTTTGAGGCCAGCCACAGCAAATAGGCCACGCCGATGACCTTGACGGCCCAGCCCAGCAGCGGCACCGCCAGCAGCAGCGCACCCAGGCCCAGCGCGCACAGGCTGAGCAGCGCGCCCCAGCCGACCGGCACGGCGCAGACAAAAGGCAGCGCGCGCTTCAGGCCGTGGTTGGCCGCCAGCGCGGTGGACAGCGTGGTGTTGGGCCCCGGCGTGAAGCTCATCGCCGTGGCCAGGACCAGTAAAGCCATAAATTCTTGCCAGTTCATGACTCAGACTTTATAGTTGAAACCAACACACTATCAGTACAGTTGAGGGTACAAATTTCCAAACTGTACTGATCACCGTGTCGGCACACTTGCCGACACTTACCCATCAAGGCCACGCCATGTTGCTGAAAACCGCTTCGCAGTCCCTGACAGAACAGCTCAGCGCACGCTTTGCCGAGCGCATTCGCAGCCGCCTGCTGGCGCCCGGCGCGCGCCTGCCGTCGGTGCGGCTGTGTGCCGAACAGCAGGGCGTGAGCGCGTCCACGGTGGTGGCGGCCTACGACCAGCTGCTGGCGCAGGGGCTGGTGGTGGCGCGCAAGAACCGCGGCTTCTTTGTCCGCGATGCATCCCTCAATGCGGCGTTGACGCCCGTCAACAAAGCGCCATCAGCTATAAAAAACATAGCGACTGCGGCGGACGCCGGCGCTTCCGAGATGCCGGCCCCGCTGAACAGCTGGAGCACCGCCACCTGGATGTCCACGCGCCAGGCGCCGGTGGACGCTACCGCGCTGATTCGCGGCATGTTCCACAAGATCAGCAACAAGCCGCAGCCCGGCATGGGCGTGTTTCCGCCGGACTGGCTGGAAACCAGCTTCATGCCGGCGGCCGTCCGCAAGGTCACCAGCGTCAATGCGCTGCGGGATTTTTCGCTGCAGTACGGCGAACCCATGGGCGATGGCGGCCTGCGCCGCGCGCTCGCGCAAAAGCTGAGCGCACTCAATGTGCACGCCGTGCCCGAGCAGATCATCACCAGCGTCGGCGCCACCCATGCGCTGGACATCGTCAGCCGCACCCTGCTGCGCGCCGGCGACTGCGTGATGGTCGAAGAACCCGGCTGGGCCGTGGAGTTTGCCCGGCTCGACGCCCTGGGCATGCGCATCCTGCCGGTGCCGCGCCGCGCCGACGGGCCCGATCTGGAGGTGATGGCGCAATACTGCGAAATCCACCAGCCCAAACTGTTTGTCAGCGTCAGCGTGTTCCACAACCCCACCGGCTACTGCCTCACGCCCGGCAGCGCCCACCGTGTGCTGCAACTGGCGAACCAGCACAACTTTCATGTCGCCGAAGACGACACCTACAGCCACCTGGCGCCCGAGCACGCCACCCGGCTGTGCGCCCTGGACGGCCTGCAGCGCACGATTTACGTCAGCGGCTTTGCCAAGATCCTCGCGCCCGGCTGGCGCGTCGGCTTCATGGCCGCGCCGCCCGACCTGGTCGAACGCCTGCTCGACACCAAGCTGCTGGCGACGCTGACCACGCCCGCCCTGCTCGAAAAAGCGCTGGCCTGGTGCATAGACCAGGGCCAGCTGCGCCGCCACGCCGAACGCATACGCAGCCGGCTGGACCAGGCGCGCGCGCGCAGCGTCAAGCTGGCGCTGGCTCACGGCTGCAGCTTTGCGGCCGAGCCGGCCGGGCTGTTTGGCTGGGTGGAGACCGGCGTGGACACCGACGCGCTGGCGCAGCGCATGCTGGACGAGGGCTATCTGCTGGCCCCCGGGTCGCTGTTTCACGCGGTGCGCAAGCCCAGCACCCTGATGCGCATCAACTTTGCCACCACCCAGGAGGCGGCGTTCTGGCAGGTGTTTGCGCGCCTGCGGGATGGGGTGAAGTGAGGTGATTTCCCTCCGCTCCCTGCGGCAGGGGGTTGGGGGGCTGCAAGCGCGGTCGCGTTTGCAGCCCCGTTGGGGCCGTCGCACGATTGCCCCCAACGTGGCCCCAAATAAATCGTGAACAGGCCTAATCTGGCGGAAAGGGTTTTCGGTCAATAATCTGCGTAGAAGTCGCGCCGCATCGGGAATGGAGACGGCCATGGGACACAAACACACCAACCTGCTGCACAGCATCTTGCAAGAGGCTCCTGGCGCCAACATTCACTGGCGCGAAGTGGAGGCCATGCTTAACCATCTTGGGGCCCATGTCGAACCCTCGCACGGTGCGCGTTTCAAGGTCACGCTTAACGGTGTGACAGACTTTTTGCACCATCCCCACCGCAGCAGTGTGTGCACCCGAGAGCTCATCAAGCGTTTGCGTGATTTCTTGATGCACGCCGGCGTCCATGTGCCCAGCGACACGGTGGGCCCGAGCGAGTAGCCGCCGCTCATCGGCAATTTGGGTCCGCGGGTGAACTACGGCACTCGACGGCCATCGGCGCATCAAGCGGACTCGCGG
>CAZWDK010000367.1:0-2925 GCA_964633095.1 uncultured Polaromonas sp.
CACCCCGACCTGGTCGGCATCCAGGTGCGCGCCCTGCAGCGGCTGGGCGCCGAGCACGCGCTGGTGGTCTACGGCAAGGACGGCATGGACGAGGTCAGCCTGGGCGCCGCGACCGTCGTGGGTGAGCTGAAGAACGGTGAAATCACCGAATACGAGATCCACCCCGAAGACTTCAACATGGCCATGGCCAGCAACCGCGCGCTGCGGGTGGAAACGCCCGAACAGTCCAAGGCCATGCTGCTGGGCGTGCTGGACAACCAGCCCGGCGCGCCGCGCGACATTGTCATCCTCAATGCCGGGGCGGCCCTGTATGCGGCCAATGTGGCGGCTTCCATGCAGGAGGGCATTCACCTCGCGACCGCGGCCCTCGAATCAGGGGCGGCCAAGGCGCGCCTGCAGCAGCTCATTTCCATCACCCAAACACTGGCAAGCTGAACACCATGTCCGACATCCTGAGCCAAATCGTCGCCGTCAAGCACGAAGAAATTGCCGCTGCCATCAAACGCAAGCCGCTGGCCGTCATGCGCGAAGACGCCGAGTCGCGCGTGCTCACGCGGGACTTCGTCGGCGCCTTGCGCGCCAAGATCGCGGCGGGGCAACCGGCCGTGATTGCCGAAATCAAGAAGGCCAGCCCGTCCAAGGGCGTGCTGCGCGCCGATTTCATTCCGGCCGACATCGCCCAGAGCTATGCCGAGGGCGATGGAAACATCAGCGCGGCCTGCCTTTCGGTGCTGACCGACAAGCAGTTTTTCCGGGGCAGCGTGGACTACCTGAAGCAGGCCAGGGCCTCCTGCGCCCTGCCGGTGCTGCGCAAGGATTTCATGGTCGACGCCTACCAGGTGTACGAATCACGCGTCATGGGCGCCGACTGCATTTTGCTGATCGCCGCCTGCCTGGACGACGCGCAGATGAAGGATCTGGAAGCGCTGGCGCTGTCGCTCGACATGGCGGTGCTGGTCGAGGTGCACGACGAGGCCGAGCTGGCGCGCGCGCTCAGGCTCAAGACCCCGCTGATGGGCATCAACAACCGCAACCTGAAGACCTTTGAGGTCTCGCTAGCCACCACCTTGGGCATGCTGGGCCAGGTGCCGGCGGACCGCCTGCTGGTCACCGAGTCCGGCATTGCCACCCCGGCCGACGTGCGGCGTCTGCGCGAGGCCGGGGTCAACGCCTTTTTGGTCGGCGAGGCCTTTATGCGCGCCGACGACCCGGGTCTGGCGCTGGCGCAGCTGTTCGGCGCCTAAGGCCGGCTGGTTCGCGGTCATGCAAAGCGCCTTGTTTGAGGAGTCTTCGGCATCCGCTGACCGCCTGCGCTGCGCCGATCCGGCCGCCTGGCCCGTCGCGCCCGGCTGGCGGCCCGTGACAGAGGCTTTTTTTGCCGGCGAGGCCGGCCGCCAGCTGCTGGATTTTTTGCGCCATCGGCTGGCGGAAAACGCCGTCATTTTTCCGCCCCAGCCGCTGCGTGCGCTGGAACTGACGCCACCCGAGCAGGTGCGCGTCGTCATCCTGGGGCAGGATCCTTACCACGGCCTGGGCCAGGCCGAGGGCCTGGCCTTTTCGGTCGCGCCCGGCGTGCGCCTGCCGCCATCCTTGCGCAATATCTTCAAGGAATTGCAGCGTGATCTGGGAACGCCGCCGCCGTCCTTTCCGGTGCCTGGCGGCAGCCTGGTGCGCTGGGCGGGGGAGGGGGTGTTGCTGCTGAACACCTGTCTGACGGTGGAGGAAGGGCGTCCGGCCAGCCATGCCGGGCGCGGCTGGGAGGTCCTGACCGATACCGTGATCCGCCAGGTTTCGGCGGGCGAGCATCCCGTCGTGTTCATGCTCTGGGGCGCCCATGCGCAGGGCAAGCTGGCGCTGATCGATGCCAGCCGCCACAAGGTGCTGCTGGCGAATCATCCGTCGCCGCTGTCGGCGCTGCGGCCGCCCCTGCCTTTTGTCGGCTGCGGGCATTTTTCGCAGGCGCGTGAATGGCGCGAGAAATACCAGAAATTCTAGTTTTGCTATCTTTATGATAGCTGTTGGCGCCCGTGCCATATGGGCTACGGGCTGAAATGGCTTGAAGGCCCGCTAAAACTCCCGCGGCAGGCTGCCGATGTAGTCGCGCCGGATATTGACCGTGCCCTGCTGGCCCAGGGCCTCAAAGTGGCGGCGCAGCCAGCGCTTGGCCGCGCCCTGGCCCATGTCGAACAGCTTTTCGATCAGGGCCGTGTCGGCCGACAGCTTGCTGGAAGAGGGCAAATCTTCCAGCGCTTCGCCGCCGTCAATGCGGTGCAGCAGCAGGCTTTTGTATTTGGCGCCTTCCTGCAGGCGCCCGTCGGCCAGCAGCCGGTTGATGAAGTCGCTGGCGCGCATCTGGGCCAGCAGGCTGGCGTTGAAGGTGAGTTCGTTCACCCGGTCCATGATTTCGTGCGGTGTTGTGGGCGTTTCGGCGCGGTGCAGGGGGTTGATTTGCATCACGATGATGTCGCGGCTGCTGCACTGGTCGATCAGCGGCAGCAGGGGCGGGTTGCTCGAAAAACCGCCATCCAATAGGGCTGGCCATCAATTTCCACGGCCTGAAACAGCGTGGGCAGGCAGGTGGAAGCCATCACCGCCTGCAGGGTCAGGCGCCTGCCCGAAAAAATCTCGGCCCGTCCCGTCGTGACATGGGTGGCCGACACAAACACCTTGGGGGTTGGCAGACGGGCGATGGCAGGAAAGTCAATTTCGTCCTGCAGCAGTTTGCGCAAGGGGTTGATGTCCAGCGGATTGGACTGGTAGGGCGACATCCATTGGCTTACCGCATTTCCAAAAAAGTTTGCGCCCACTTCCTCGGATGGCCAGTTGCCCAGTAGCATCTTGCTGATGCTTTCCGCCATCGCGCCCAGGCTGCCCATGGCGGCGATGCCCTGCCAGATCTTGCCGAGGCAGGCGCGTGCCGCCGCT
>CAZWDK010000368.1:0-2900 GCA_964633095.1 uncultured Polaromonas sp.
GCGCAGTAGTCGGTTTCCGGCAGCGCCGGCGTGGGCCAGACGCTGTGAAAGGCATCGGCCCGGGCCGGGTCCGCGCTGTCGCCCGCGCGCAGGCGAACCGCCTGGGCCTTGAGGCCTGCCGGCAGGTGCTGCGGCACGCCCAGGTGGCGGTCCACATGGCCGCTGCCCGCCAGCAACAGCACCACCTTGCCGGGCAGGGCCGCCAGCGCCAGGGTGTTGGCCATGCTGATGTCCTTGCCAATCTGGATGCGCGTCATCGGCGTGATCTGGCTCTCGGGCAGCAGGTTGCAGTGGCCGCTGCGAATCAATTGCTGCTGCGCCTTCAGGGCCGGGCCCGGCAGTTGCCGGTCAAGCTGGCTGTCGGCCATGGCCGCCTGCATTTGCGCCCGGGGCAGATTCGCCCCCATGACCGGCACGCCGGCGCGCACCGCCGTCATCACGGCCGGCCCGTAAGCGGCCCAGGGCCAGCCCTTGTCGTTCCACTTCAGCGCTTCCTTCACCTGCGCTTCGCTCGTGCTGGGTGGCAGGGCCGCGGTGCTGGTACCCACATCCGCCATTTCCAGCGCCACCGCGCCCAGCAGGCCGCGCGCCGACAACAGGGCGATCACCTGCTGGTGGATCTGCTGGTGTTCTGCCGCATCGTGTTGCTCACCCAGCAGCAGCAGGTCGGTGGGCAGCAGCGCTTCCAGCCTGGCCGCCGTGGCCGCCGCGCTGGCGCCGGGCGGCTGGCGCATGGCTTCCGGCGGACGGCTGGCACAGCCGCCGGCCAGCGCCATGGACAGGGCGCAGAGCAGCAGGGCGAGGGGGGCGGACGGAGAGACAGGGCGCATCGGTGGATACTAATGCCTTCCTTGATTCCCGGCGCCAGCCATACCGATGACTCCCCGCGCATCCCGTCGCCTCCTGTCCCTGTTGCAAACGACGCCCGCCCGCGTCATCTTGACCCTGCTGCTGGCCTGGGCGGGCGCCCGCCTGTGCATCCTGCTGCGCACGCCTTTGCCCTGGATGCTGGGACCGCTGCTGGCGACGGCCGTGCTGTCCATGCTGGGGGCGGCGACCGCCAGCTGGACACCGCTGCGCAATGCGGGCCAGTGGATCATAGGCTGCGCGCTGGGGCTTTATTTCACGCCGCAGGTGGTGGCGCTGGTCGCCGGTTTGTGGTGGGCGATTGCGCTCAACATTGTCTGGGCGCTGGCATTGGGCCTGGTGTTCGGCGCCTGGCTGCACCGGGTGCACCAGGGGCCGGGGCCGTTTCATGTGGCGGGGCTGAACCGCATCACCACCTACTTTGCCGCGCCCATAGGCGCGGCTTCGGAAATGACGCTGATGGCCGAGCGCCATGGTGCGCAGACCGAGCTGGTGGCCTCGGCGCACAGCCTGCGGGTGTTGCTGGTCACGCTGATCATTCCCTTTGGCTTTCAGTGGGCGGGGCTGCATGGGCTGGATGCCACCGTGCCCGGTGCGCGCCTGGTCGAATGGCCGGGGCTGGCGCTGCTGGCCTTGCTGACGGGCATGGGCTGCTGGGCCATGCTCAGGCTCAAGCGCACCAATCCCTGGTTTATTGGCGCACTGACCGTGTCCCTGCTGCTGACCGCCTGCGGTTTCACGCTGTCAGCGCTTCCGCCCTGGCTGACCAATGCGGCGCAACTGGTGATCGGCATCAGCCTGGGCGTGCGCTTTAGCCGCGGTTTTGTGCACATGGCGCCGCGCTGGCTGGGTTCGGTGGCGCTGGCCACGGTCGGCATGATGGGGCTGTGCGCCGGTGTCGCCTGGCTGCTGGCGCAATTTACCCGGCTGCATTGGGCCACGCTGCTGCTGGGCACCTCACCGGGCGGCATTGCCGAGATGGCCATCACGGCCAAGGTGCTGCAGCTGGGCGTGCCGCTGGTGACGGCCTTTCATGTCACGCGGCTGGCGGCGGTGCTGCTGCTGGCCGAGCCCATGTACAAATGGCTTTACCGCAAGGTCAGTGTAGGGAAATAGGCGTGTTGGCCAGCCCGCTGTAGCCTTCCAGCGTGTCTTCGATTTCTTCCTGGGTCGGCGTGTTTTTTTCCCAGGCGCTCAGGCGCTGCTGAAACATCTCGGCCCAGGAGCCGTCCAGGTAGACCTCTTTGCCGGAGCGCTTGTCGACGATTTCAAAGCCGTGGCGGGCCAGCTCGGGAATGGCGGGCGCGGGCGCAGATTCTTCGGGGGCGTTGGCGTGAATCTGCACCACCACAAAAGAGTCCGAGTCGTAAAGCATGTGCATGGTGATTTTCCTTTGCGTCTTAGATAGCAGCGATCGTGCCAAGTTCAAGAGGCAGTCAAGAGGCAGGCTGGCGCTGGGCTATAAGAGGCTTCAATGCGCGTCAACGCCGGCCAATGGGGCGCCAACAGGGGGTAAAAGCGTGAAAAATCACGCTGCGCCGCGTTATGCAGAGGTCTGGGCTCAGGGCTTGCCCAGCTCCGTGAGCTGCTGGTCGCCAAAATCGCCGTTGGATTGGGTGATCTTGTTGCGCACCGGCAGGTAGCCCAGCGCGGGGGCGTACCAGATCTCGACTTTGGTGTCGTATTCCCGGCGGGGCTGGCGCGTGAGCTTGAGCGTGGCCATCTCGCCGAAGGGCAGGCTGATTTTTTCCTCGGCTTCCACCAAAAAAGTCCAGGTGTCGGCGTCGCGCGGGCCGACGGTATAGATCGAAATGCTGGAGCCGACCGGGAAGCCGGCCGGATTGCCGGCCAGCATGCCGGCCAGCTGCAAAAACACGCTCACCCGGTCCTGCGCGCCTTTAACCCATGGCGCTGACGGCGTGTTGGCGCTAAAGCTGATCAGGCCCTTGTCGGGCTCGAAATGCGCGGCCACTTCGCTTCTGGACTTGTCGCTAAAACGCGTCGGTGCCAGGCCTTCCGCGCTAACCTGGCCG
>CAZWDK010000369.1:0-2895 GCA_964633095.1 uncultured Polaromonas sp.
ATCAGCGTGGACAAGAGCTTGCCCTCGTTGACCAGCAGGTTGCGGAACTCGGCCGTCTCCATGGCAATCGACTCGGCGCCCAAGTCGCGCGCGGGCAGGATGCTGGACTTGAACAGCGAGGGATTGGCGGTTTCCACCGACGTGGGCGCGATCAGGAAGGTGTGGCCGTCCGCGGCAGCGCCGAGCGTGAAAAGTGCGAGGGCGGCCTGGACCAGGCGGCGGCGTGCGGGGGTGCAGTGAAGGGTCATTTTGTGTCTCCGTTGTTGTGATGACAAGGCGGTGCGTCGGTTCGTTTGCCGGTTCAGGCCAGACCGTCGCGCAGCAACTCGCGCAGCTTGAATTTCTGGATCTTTCCGGAGGGCGTGGACTGCAGGGCATCGCGCACGATCAGGCGCTCCGGGATGTACTGGAGGGCGACCTTCTGGGCCTTGAGAAACTCCACGATGGCGGGCAGGTCGATGCTCTGCCCCGGCTTGGGCACCACCACCGCGCAGGCCCGTTCGCCCAGGCGCTCGTCCGGGTAGGCCACGATGGCGGCCATGGCCACGTCCGGGTGGCGGTACAGCAGCGACTCGATCTCGACCACCGGGATGTTCTCGCCGCCGCGGATGATCACGTCCTTGCTGCGGCCGGTGATGCGCAGGTAGCCGCGGGCGTCGATGCGCGCCAGATCGCCGGTGTCGAACCAGTCGTCGGCATCGGTGCCGTTGAGCTGCGGGCGCTGCAGGTAGCCGCCGAAATTCGAGCAGGAACGCAGCATCAGCTTGCCGGTCTCGTCCGGCGGCAGGGACTGGCCCGCCACATCCACCACCTTGACCTCCACCCCGGGCAGCGGGCAGCCGTCGGTATGCACCGAACGCTCGTCGTCGTCATCCAGCCGGGTCAGCGTGACGGCGCCGTTTTCGGTCATGCCCCAGGCCGAGACGATCTTGGCGCCCAGGGCCTGGCGCGCCTGCTCCACCAGTGGCCCCGGAATGGGCGCGCCGGCGCACAGAAAGGTGCGCAGCGTCGGCACGGCATGGCCGCTTTCCGCCACGGTCCTGGCCACGTCGGTCAGGAAGGGGGTGGAGGCCATGGTGAAGGTTGCCTGCTCCGCGCGGATCAGCGCGATGGCCTGGTTCGCGTCCCAGATGTCCTGCAGCACGGCGCTCGCCCTGAGCATGATCGGCATCATCAGCCCGTACATGAAGCCGGTCTGGTGGGCCATCGGCGAGGCCATCAGCACCACGTCGTCGGCGCCCAGGCGCAGGCGTTCGGCGTAGGGGAGGATGTTGGCCATGGTGGTGTTGGCCGAGTGCATCACGCCCTTGGGCTCGCCGGTGGTGCCCGAGGTGTAGATCAGCTGGGTCACGTCATCGGGGCCGGGCCGGCTGCGCGTCAGGATGTCCTGCGCGTCGGGCTCGTTCTCCCAGGCCGGGCCGCTGAGCAGGGCTTCGAAGCTGTTGCGCCCCGCGCCACCCACCACCACCACCTGCTTCAGCTCGGGCAGGCCGGCTTGCAGGCCCGCCACCATCTGCTCGAAGTCGAAGCCGCGGAAACTTTGGGGAACGATCATCACCTTGGCCTTGCCGTGCTTGAGCATGAACGACAGTTCGCGCTCGCGGAAGATGTGCATCAGCGGGTTGATCACGGCGCCCAGGCGCGAACAGGCCAGGTAGGTCAGCGTGAACTGCCACCAGTTGGGCAACTGGCAGGCCACGATGTCGTTGCGGCCCACGCCCAGGCGCGCCAGGCCCACGGCGATGCGGTCGGCCATCTGCGCCAGTTCGCGGTAGGTGAAACGCGTGGTGGCGCCCGCCTCCACCTGCACCGCCGTCAGCGCGAGCCGGTCGGGACAGGCCGCCACGCATGCGTCCAGTTCGTCGTTGATGGTGCGGTCGCGCCAGAACCCCTGGGCCACCATGCGGGCGCGGCGTGGGGGCAGCAATACGGCATCGAATTCCATGGCTTGTCTCCTGGTGTTTTTTGGCGCCGTGGGCTCAGGCCGGAACGGCAGACCGTCCGGCGCGCGTGCGTGCCACGATGGTTTTCATGATTTGGGCCGTGCCGTCGCCGATCTGGAAGCCCAGGATGTCGCGCAGGCGCTGCTCCATGACGCCGCGGTCGTAGCCGCCGTGCCCGAACATCAGCAGGCACTGGTGCACGCAGTCGTAGGCCAGCTTGGGCGCCCACCATTTGCACATGGCGGCCTCGGCGCTGTGCGGCGCGCCCTTGTCCTTGAGCCACAAGGTCTGCAGACACAGCAGGCGTGCCGCCGTGACCTGGGTGTCGAAGTCCGCCAGCGGATGCGACACGCCCTGGAACGCCGACAGCGGCTTGCCGAAGGCTTCGCGCTGCGCCACGTATTCCCAGGTCTCTTCCAGCGCCACGCGGGCCACGGCCAGTACCTGCAGGCCGATCAATGCGCGCGAGAAGTCGAAGCCCTGCATCACCTGCACAAAGCCCTTGTTCTCCTCGCCGAGACGGTGGTTCACCGGCACACGCACGTTCTCAAAGAAGATCGAGCCCCGGCCGATGGCGCGCTGGCCGTGGCAGTCGAAGCGGTTCGTCGTGATGCCCTGCAGATCCATCGGCACCAGCAGCGCCGTCACGCCGTGCGCCGCAGAGTCGACCGGGCCGGTGCGGCCGAACACGACCGCCGCGTCGGCCTGGTCGGCCGCCGAGATGGACGTCTTTTCGCCATTGATCACATACTCATCGCCGACGCGCTCAACGCGCAGCCGCAGGTTGCCCGCGTCCGAGCCGCCGCGCGGCTCGGTCAGCGCAATGGCGAACAGCGCCTCGCCCTGCATGAGCTTGCCCAGCCAGGGCTTGACCACTTCGGGCCGGCCATGCTGCGACAGGATCTGGCCGTTGAGCGAGGCCAGCAGGTTGATATACGACAGGCTCAGGTCG
>CAZWDK010000370.1:0-2893 GCA_964633095.1 uncultured Polaromonas sp.
CCAGCCTGCAGCGCCTGGGCGGCGACGAGGTCGGCTTTGCCGCGCCCACGGTGGAAGCCGCGGTGCGCATGCTCAACTGCCTGTCGGCGATGTCGACCATGCTGCGCTAGGGTCTGCCGTTATTGGGCCACGGCCTTTATTTCCTGATGCAAGGGCGCGGCCGGCCGCGCCAGCCGCGCCCCCATCCAGCGCAGCAAGTCCAGCCACATCTGCCGCATTTCGGCGTCCAGCGGGGTGCGCATGGCATTGGGCAGCTCGATGGTGACCACCGGTACCCCTTTGTGCACACCGCCATAGTTGCCCAGCGAGCCGGGAAAGATGCCGACCTGGTCGAGGTACAGCCGCCCCAGCCGGGACGGCGGCACCGAGGGGCCGTCGAAGTCGAGCACGCCGTAGGGCGCATGAATGCTGACGATCAGGTCGGGCTTGAAGCCCTGCATTTGCGCGTGCAAAAACCGCGACTCGGGTTCGGACAGCGGTGTCGCGCCGGGGTAGCGGCGCGGGTCCTTGCCGGTGCGCTTTTCCCAGTAGATTCTGGCGTCGCGCGCCCAGTTGGGCGTGGGAAAGTTGCGGTTCAAATCGACCCCGTTGGCATTGACGCGGCGCGGTGGCCGGTTCAGCAGGCCGTCGGGATTGAGCAGGGGCACAAAACGCCAGTGAATCCGCTGCGGCGCCTCCAGCGGCGTCTGCACCGCCAGCTGGATCCAGTGCAGGGCCAGCGCCGCCGACGACAGCTCATCGCCATGAATCGCCCCCACCACCAGCACCCGCAGGCCGGCCTGCTCGGGCTTGACATCGCGCACCCATATCGTCTGCCCCTGCACCGAGCGCGCGCCGCTGGCATGCAGCCGGGCCGCCTCGCACAGGTCGCGCTTCACGTTGGGCAGGCGGGCGGCAAAATCGGCACAGGGCGATGCGGACCGGGCCGCGCCAGCGCTCAAAAGCATGGCCAGCAGGCAAATTTCAAAACGGCGGGCGAGCATGCGCGCCAGTTTAACGGGCCGGCTGGCGCACAATGAGGGGCACCCAGCCACAGCGCGCCAGCCCCATGCCGACGCGGGTCTTGCGCTTCAGTTAAATTAGCCTGCCTATGTTGTCCCCCGCCCCTCTTTCCAAAGCGCGCAGCCCGAGCTTTTCCCAACGAGAATTCCGTGCGTCGCTGGCCATGTTTGCCACCGGGGTCACCATCGTCACCGCCCGCACGCCGGATGGCACGCTGGTCGGCCTGACCGCCAACTCCTTCAACTCGGTGTCGCTGAACCCGCCGCTGGTGCTCTGGAGCCTGGCGCAGTCAGCCGGCTCGATGGCCGCGCTGAGCAGCGGTTCGCACTACGCCATCAACATTCTGGCCGCCGACCAGAAGGCGCTGGCCGAGCGCTTTGCCAGCAGGCGCGAAGACCGCTGGACCGATGTGGCGTTTACCGAGGGGGTCGGTGGCGCGCCCCTGCTGAGCGGGGCGGCCGCCACCTTTGAATGCTTTAACCGCAGCCGCTACGAAGAAGGCGACCATGTGATCTTTGTCGGCGAGGTCGAGCGTTGCAGCCACCGCTCCGGCGCCGCGCCGCTGCTGTTTCATGGCGGCAAGTTCTACACCGAGCACCCTTTGTAAAACGCGCCAGGCCATGGCGGCGCGAAAGCGTGACGCCAGCGGCGGCCATGCCAAAGCTGTCGCGTCGAAATCGCAAGGGAATCAGGGCCTGGCCACCATGTGCAGAATCATCTCGACCTTGTTGCCATGGCCTTGCGTCAGCACCGGGTAGAGCTTGTCGTTGATGAACAGCAGCTTGCCACCCAGCTCGATGCGGGCGGCCACGGCATAGCGCATGCGCGGATTGACCTTGGCGGGGTCCACCTGCAGCTCAAACGGCAGCGGCACCTGGCTGCGCGTGGTGAAGCGCTGCTCGGCCAGCATGCCGGCCTTGGCGTCCACGCGCGAGACATCGCGCAGCTGCACGATGACCTCGCTGTCGGGCGGCAGGGCGACGCGCTGCAGATAGGCAATGCTGCCACTGACGCGCAAGCCGGAAGCGGCGGCCGGTGCCGGTTCAGCAGCTGGCGGGGCGGCTGGGCCGGTTGCGCAGGCCGTCAGCAAGCCCAGCGCAGCAAGCGCGGCCATCGTCATCATTCGTCGTTTCATCCAGTCCTCTTGCCCTGTTGGCTCAGGTAGTTTTCAGAAAACTGAACATACCACGCAAGACAGGCCGGGTTCGCCATTGCGTCCCGGTTGAGCACCTTCTCCAGCGGCTGGCCCAGCAGCAGCTTCTTGATCGGCAGCTCCTGCTTTTTGCCCGACAGCGTGCGCGGAATCTCGGGCACCGCGAAGATGTCATTGGGCACGAAGCGTGGCGACAGGGCCGTCTTGATGGCGTTGTTGAGTTGGCCCTTCATCACGTCGTCGAGCGCCACCCCCTCACGCAGCACGACGAACAGCGGCATATAGCTGTCGCGGCCCAGGTATTCCAGGTCCACCACCATCGAATCGAGCACCTCGGGCAGCGCCTCGATCGCGCTGTAGAGCTCGCTGGTGCCCATGCGCAGGCCATGGCGGTTGATGGTGGCGTCGCTGCGGCCATAGATGATGCAGCCGCCCGAGGGCGTGACCTTGAGCCAGTCGCCATGGCGCCAGACATTCGGGTACATGTCGAAGTAGCTGGACAGATAGCGTTCGTTGCGCTCGTCACCCCAGAAGTACAGCGGCATGGAGGGAAGGGGCTGGGTGCAGACCAGCTCGCCGACGGCGTCGATGACGGGCTGGCCCTGCTCGTTCCAGGCCTCGACGGCGCAGCCGAGCAGGCGGCACTGCATCTCGCCGGCGACCAACGGCAGTTCGCGGTTGCCGCCTATGAAAGCCCCGGCAAAGTCGGTGCCGCCCGAGATGTTGCACCACCAGATG
>CAZWDK010000371.1:0-2889 GCA_964633095.1 uncultured Polaromonas sp.
AAAATCGGGATGTTGCCCAGGGGGTCGGTGATCAGCAGCAGCAAGACCGTGGCGGAGGCAAAGCTGTAGGCCATGGGCGTGAAGCGTCAGGCGGCGTAGAGCGCGTCCAGCGAGCGAAAGCCCTTGATCTCCAGCGGGTTGCCAAAGGGGTCGCAAAAAAACATGGTCCACTGCTCGCCCGGCTGGCCCGCAAAGCGCACCTGCGGTTCCAAGACAAATGGGGTCGCGGCCGCCTGCAGCCGCTGGGCCATGGCCTGCCAGTCGGGCAGGGCCAGCACCAGGCCAAAGTGCGGCATGGGCACCAGCGTGTCGCCCACATGGCCGGTGCGCTCGGTCTTGAAGGGCTCGCCCAGATGCAGCGAGAGCTGGTGACCGAAAAAATCAAAATCGACCCAGGTGGCGCTGCTGCGCCCTTCGGTGCAGCCCAGCACGCCGCCATAAAAGCGGCGCGCCTCATCCAGGTCCCTGACATTGAAGGCGAAGTGAAACAGGCTTTTCATCGCGCAAGCTTAGCAGGCCCGGCCGGGGCCGCGCGGGAGAAAAAACGGGTTGACGTGCCGCCGCGGCGTTGCACAATGAAGGCAGGGGGCTGGCCGCCGCCGGCCCCTGCGGCCAGGCCACGCAGCCGAACAGGCGCCCCAGCAAAAGCAATAATGCACAACCCGCCAGGAGACACCATGAGTGACGCCAACAACCCTTCCTTCACCGATTTCGGCAAGTTTGTGCCGGGCTTCGATTTCTTGCAAAACCTGGCCAAGCAGGCCGCGGACAGCGCGGCGCAAAACATTCCGCAGCTGCCCAAACTGGGCAACTGGGTCGCGCCCACGCTCAATGTGGAAGAGCTGGACAAGCGCATTGAAGAGCTCAAGGCGGTGCAGTTCTGGCTGGACCAGAACGCCATGGCACTGAAGGCCACCATCCAGGCGCTGGAGGTGCAAAAAATGACCTTGGCCACGCTCAAGGGCATGAACTTCAACATGGGCGATGTCGCCAACGCCTTCAAGCTCAAGGTGGCCGACAGCGTGGCCGGTGGCGCGCAGCGTGTGGCGGACAAGGCCAAGACCTTCGCCGGGCTGGAAGTGCCGGCGGCGCAGGAGGAGGCTCAGGCCGAGCCGGCCGCCAGCAAGGCCGCTGCGCCCAAGGCCAAGCCTGCCCCTGCTGAAAAAGCACCGGCCGCGGGCGGCGTGGTGGACCCGCTGCAATGGTGGAGCGCGTTGACCCAGCAGTTTCAGACGATTGCGGCCGAGGCGATGAAGGATGCCGCCAAAAAGACTGCCATCGACACGACCAAGAACATGGCCACCGGCCTGGCCAAGGACGCCGTGAAAACCGCCACCGACATGGCGACCGGTTTGGCCAAGGGCATGGCCGAGAGCGCCAGCAAAACCGTTGCCGGCGGCGCGCGTGCCGCCATGAACACCGCCCTGCGCAGCGCCCAGGGCTGGCCCACCGCGCCCGCCGGCAAAACGGCCAAGGCGGTGAAATCACCCGCCCCCGCCACCGCCAAACCCAAAGCGCCCGCGCGCAAGACGGCCCGAAAAACCAGCCCCTGAAGGCGCTGCCCAAGCCCAGCCGCGGCAAGACCCACGATGAAACTCTTTCCCTACGGCCACGCCACCCATCCGCAATGGCCGATGGCGGCCGGCCTCGTGCTGGCGCAGCTGCGCGCCCAGATGGCCTTGCCCGGCTACGCCAGTGCGCCCACGCTGGCGCTGCTCTATATCACCGACCATTACGCGGGCCAGGCGCAGGACATCCTGGACCACCTGAGCGCCGAGCTGCCCGAGATCACCGACTGGAGCGGCACCGTGGGCGTGGGCATAGCTGCCAACAACGTCGAGTATTTCGACGAGCCCGCGCTCGCCGTGATGCTGTGCGAACTGCCGCACGACCAGTACCGCGTGTTTTCCGGCGTCGCGCCCCTGCCATCGGCCGCCAGCGGCCGTTTCAAGGCGCATACCGCACTGGTGCACGCCGATGCCAGCACGCCCGATGTGGCCGAGCTGATCAACGAGATGGCCCAGCGCACCGACAGCGGCTATGTCTTTGGCGGATTGGCCTCGAGCCGGGCCCAGACCGTGCAATTTGCACTCAGCGGCCACGGCAATTTGAACGGCCAGGGCGCGGCCAGCGGCGTCTTTAGCGGTGGCCTGAGCGGCGTGGCCTTTGCCCGCGATCCTTCGGGCGCTGCCGCGGGTGGCTTTGCGCTGATGTCGCGCATCACACAAGGCTGCCAGCCGGTCTCGGCCAACCATGAAATCACCGCCTGCGAAGCCAATGTGGTGACCGAACTCGACAACCGGCCCGCGCTTGACGTGATGCTGGCGGATTTGCAGGTCTCGCTGGACCAGCCGCGCGAGGCCCTGGCCAGGGTGCGCGGCACGCTGGTCGGCCTGAGCAGCCTGGAAGACACGCTGAGCGACGGCCCCGCCGCCCGGCGCACCGGCCAGTTTGGCGCCGAGGTGGTGGTGCGCCACCTGATCGGGCTGGACCCGGCGCGCAAGGGCATCGCGATTGCCGCCGTGCCCAGGGTCGGCATGACGCTGGCCTTTTGCGAACGCAACGCCCAGGCCGCGCGGGCCGACCTGATTCGGATCTGCGCCGAAATCCGCGAAGCGCTGGAACCCGAAGAACTGAGCTTCCCGGTCGCCAGCGCCCTGAGCGCGCCCGACGCAGAATCAGCGCCGCATCCGGCCCGGCGCATTGCCGGCGCCATCTATGTGAGCTGCTCCGGGCGCGGCGGCCCGCACTTCGGCGCGCCCAGCGCCGAGCTGCAAATCGTGCGGCGCGCGCTGGGCGACGTGCCGCTGGTCGGCTTTTTCGCCGCTGGCGAAATTGCGCGTCACCACCTGTATGGCTATACCGGGGTGCTGACGGTGTTTGCGGCGG
>CAZWDK010000372.1:0-2882 GCA_964633095.1 uncultured Polaromonas sp.
AGGCAGGCGGCCACCACATCCAGGTCTTCGGCATGGCTGAAGCTCATGATCAGCACACGCGACTGCGCTGCCAGCCCCGGAACGGCGGACTGCACCGGATCGGAATGCTCACACACCACGCGCCGAAGAACACCGTCCGGAAACACCCCGTCACGGCTGTCAATCCAGGTCACGGTAAACGGCAGGTTTGAGAGCACCTGCACCAGCGCATGGCCGACATGACCACCGCCGAACAGGGCGACCGGGGTCAGATCGCCGCTAGGCCCGTACACCAGGCGTTGCGCCAGTGCCGGCACATCCTCCGCACTGACACGCTCGAAAATCAGGTACACGACGCCCCCGCAGCACTGGCCCAAGGCCGGACCCAGGGCAAAACGAAGCGGGGTTTGCCAGCCCTCCTCGCCCGCCCCTTGCCGCAGCGCATGCGGATCTTGCAGCAGCGAACGCGCCCGGGCAATGGCCTCGAATTCCAGATGACCGCCGCCAATCGTGCCCACCAGCGAATCGGCGAACACGGCCATCCAGGTGCCCGCCTCGCGCGGCACAGAACCCTGGGTAGCGTCCACCGATATGAGAACCGCCGGTTCGCGCGCCAGCTGGGTCAAAAAAGTCTCTGCGTGGTGGCTTGTGTTGCTGGAAACCATTGGTGACGTGTTGGTAACGTAAGGTGGCGAAATACTGGGCAAAATAATCAAGGCCAACTGTGACCTTAGCATCAAAAGCGCCCCGTGAATATCCAACGCCCCGCAACAAGCCCATAACAAATGAGACATGACATGCCCGACTCCACCCCTCGCCGCCACTGGCTTCTGACCCTGTTTTCGGCGGCCGTGGCTGCCGTGGTGAGCGCCTGCAAAAATGTGCCCGTATTCAGCCCCACGCGACCGGCAGCGCCCGAAACGCCGGCGACCGTTGGCCCCAGCGCCGGCCCGCAAGGCGCAGTCCGCAGTTCAAATGCAAGCACAGCCCGCGCCTACCGCCAGGATGGGGCCAGCCATCTTTACGGCCTGAATGCCGACCGCATTTACAAGGGCAAAATGCCCGCCATGCTGTATGCCGTCGGTGTGCTGAATGTGGAAATAGACCGGGCTGGCCAGGTGACCCGGCTGGACTGGCTGCGGGCACCTCGCCATGCCCCCGAAGTGATGGCCGAAATCGAGAAAACCGTCCTTCAGGCATCACCTTTTCCGGCCCCCACGCGCCTGGGCAAGGTGGTTTACACCGACACCTGGCTGTGGCACAAAAACGGCAAGTTCCAGCTCGATACGCTGACCGAGGGGCAGGACTGAACGGGCGCCAACATGCTATCAAATCAATAGCTGTTTGCGCCGGCCACTCAATGGCTCCAGCCATTTTTTGTTTTTAAACTGGCTGTTCGGGGGCGGCGCGGCAGGCGCTGCGCTCACTCGATTTGCAGCTTCTGCGTCTTCACCACATTGCGCCAGGCACGGTAATCGGCCTCGATAAAGTGGCCGAGCAACGCGGGCGAGCCGGGGGCGGCTTCTACCGCATCGATCTTGAAGCGCGCCACCACATCGGGCAAAGTCACGACTTTGTTGATGGCCGCGTTCAGTGCCGTGACGATGGCCGCAGGCGTACCTGTGGGGGCCATCAGCGCGAAATAGTTCACCACATCGATCCCCGGCAAACCGGCCTCGGTCATGCTGGGCACATCGGGCAAGGCGCTGGAACGTTTGGCGCTGGTCACCGCCAGCGGCTTGATGCTGCCGTTTTTGATGAAAGGCAGCAGCGCCGGGATGGTTCCGGTGACGAGCTGGATCTGCCCGCCAATCATGTCCATGGTGGCGGGGGCCACGCCGCGGTATGGTATGTGCGTGATGAAGGTGCCGGTGCGCGCCTTCAGCAGTTCCAGCACCAGGTGGTTGACGCCGCCCGCACCGGCCGAGCCGTAATTGAGGGCGCCGGGCTTTTGCCTGGCCAGTGCGACCAACTCCTTCATGCTGCTGGCCGGCAGCCGGGTACTGGCGGCCCAGACCAGCGGACCGCTGGCAATCATGCCGACCGGTACAAACTGGCGCAGCGGGTCATAGTTGGCGCTGGGCAGCGATGCCGCCACTGTGGTGAAGGGCGAGGCCACCAGCAGCAGGGTGTAACCATCGGCAGGCGCTTGCGCAACATACTGCGTGCCAATCGCCCCCGAAGCGCCAGCCTTGTTGTCCACCACGAAAGTGGCGTTCATGACTTCACCGAGCTTTTGCGCAATCAGCCGCGCCATGGCATCGGTACCGGCGCCGGGTGCAAAAGGCACCACGATCTTGACGGCGCGCTCGGGGTAATGTGTCGCAGAGGCCTGCGCCAAGGCGGCTGGTGTCGCCAGACTGGCAGCAACGCCGGCAGACAGCAGCATGGCTTGGCGCCGGCTCAAGGCGCCTGTTGACTTGGCATTCATGGGGGCGTGCAAAAAGTTGTAACAGTCAAATTGTTGCACCAGCCCATGACGCCGCCATGACAGGGCTTTGACGACCTAGGCGCAAGCCTCAGCTGCCGCGGTAGGTCGAGTAACTCCAGGGGCTGACCAGCAAGGGCACATGGTAGTGCTGGCGGGTGTCGGCCACGCCGAAATCCAGTGCGACCTGGTTCAAGAAAGCCGGCTCGGGCAGCACCACGCCCTTGGCCTTGAAGTAACCCGCCACGTCAAACACCAGCCGGTAAGTGCCCGCCTGCAAGCTGGCGCTGTCATAGAGCAGCCCGTCGGGGTTGCGGCCATCGTCATTCAGCGTAAAGCTTTTCACCAGCAGGGCCTCGTCACCCTGCGTGGTGTACAGCCTCACCTTCATGCCGCCTGCCGGCGTGCCGTGCATCGTGTCCAGTACATGTGTGCTCAAGCCCATGGTGTTCCTTAAAAGTTACGGTTAAAGGTA
>CAZWDK010000373.1:0-2880 GCA_964633095.1 uncultured Polaromonas sp.
GTCTCGTCCAGGCCGAATTCCTTCATCAAGGCGCGTTCCTTGGCCTTGCTGATCTTCATGCGCAGCGGCTTGACCTTTTCGGTCGTCTCCGCCACCGGTTCGCCCACCAGATCGTCCTCGATGTCGGACATGTCCTCGTCGCTATCGGCCTTTACCGTGCTCTTGGGCTTGCGGCCGCGCTTGGCGCCGGCCACTGCGGGCGCGCCATCGGCTGCCGGGTTTTTGGGTGGACGGCCGGGTTTCTTTTTCGCCGGGGTGGCGGAGGCGAGCAATGCATTCGCTGCTTCGATGAGCTTGGCTTGGGTGGACTTGGTAGGCACGGCGGGAACTTTCTTCAGGGGCTGGTCAGATGGCTGGGAGTTCGCAGATTTCGGACTGGCTGTGACGGAGATGGCGTTTTTTCCGGGTTTTTCAAGCGTGGCGGCCGGTTGGGCGGGGGCTTTGACTGGAGGCTTGACCGCAGGCCGGGCCAGCGTTTCGGCTGTGGCTTGAGCTTGCGGCTTCTTGGACTTGCTGGGCTTGCCGGGCTTGGCAGGGGGCATGAGACCTCCAGGTTTCGGAAACAGGTTTAAGGATCAATCAGTGGCCAGTGAAAAATGCGCATCGAACCTGACCGGGGTCAGGGCACGGGTGACGAAAATTCAAAAAACGAGAGCGGGTAAAAAATAATTCAGCCTGTGTCAGCGTGAAATCCGGGTTTGACCGTGGTCGGGCCGGATTTGACAGGGCACATGGCGTGCTATTTTTTAAGGCAAGCTGTATGGGCGAACATTTGGGGTGCAGTCCTTGCGGGAAGTTGGCCGTCTCATGTGCGAGTTCCCCGAGGTCTAGGGGGCCGGTGCCGGAGGTGCTGCTGTCGCGCTTGCCGTGAAAAATTGGATTATACCAATTTTGTGCTTAAGTGTTTGATTTTGTTGCTGCTTTTTTTGCTCTGGATTGCTCGGTCAGCTCGCGCAAACGCTGGAAAGCGGCCGGGTCGTTGGCGGCCCGGGCGGCCAGTTCGGACATTTCGCTTTCGAGCTTTAAATCCAGCAACTGCGTCAAAATGCCGCACATTTCGCTCCAGTCGGACTCCACGCCCTCGGGAATCTGGGCCAACTGGGTCACGGCGTAATGCTCGTGGGCATGTTCCCGCAGGCCCTCGCGCAAGGCGGCCCAGGGCAGGGGGCCATGCTCATGCAACTGGCCTTCCAGCCAGACAAACAGCGGCCCGTGCGGCGCCGGCAGCTCCAGCAGCAAATGATGCTCTTCGGTGCTGAGCCGGTCCCAGATTTGCGGCTCGGTCAGCAGCAGGCGCAGCACCCGGTCTTCGCGGCTGGCCGGCAGGATGCGGCCGGTCACGCGGCGCGGCGCCCGGCTGGCAGCCCCGCCCGGGCGGGTAAAGCGGCGCGCCGAAGCCTTGCCGCCCGTGGCGGCCGGTGGCGCAAAGTAGGGTTCGGACGACGAATAGTCGACCTCGTCGTGCAGATCCATGGGGTAATCCGGGAATTCCGCGAGGTCCTGTCTGGGGGCTGTCTTTTTGAAGGAACTTGGCTTGCTGTCCTTGCTGGGTGGTCGTGAGCTGCTATTGTTTTTGTAGCTTCGATTGTGCCCGGCGCTGGCCGGTTGCCACAGCTGCAGCAGCTCGCGGCTGTCAATCATGACCTGGTCGGCGATTTCGGCCAGCAGCTGGCGCTTGAGGGCGCCGTCGGGCAGCAGGCTCCAGAGCGGGCGGGCGTTGCTGGCCATGTGGGCGCGGCCTTCGGCGGTGTCCAGGTCGCAGCCCTCGGCCGCCGCCTCCAGCAGAAAACGGCTCAGCGGCACCGCCTTGCTGACATAGGCGGCAAAGCCTTCCTTGCCATGTTCGCGGATGTAGCTGTCGGGGTCGTGCTCGGCCGGCAAAAACAGAAACTTGACGCTGCGCACGTCGGTGGCAAAGGGCAGGGCGGCGTCCAGCGCCTTGCGCGCGGCGCGGCGGCCGGCGCTGTCGCCGTCAAAGCTGAACACCACCGAATCGGTGAAGCGGAACAGCTTTTGCACATGCTCGGCGGTGCAGGCCGTGCCCAGGGTGGCGACGGCATTGGCAAAGCCGAGCTGGGCCAGCGCCACCACGTCCATATAGCCCTCGGTGACCAGCGCGTAGCCGTGCTCGCGCAGGGCGGTTCGCGCTTCAAACAGGCCGTAGAGTTCGCGGCCCTTGCTGAAGACCGGGGTTTCCGGGGAATTCAGATACTTGGGCTTTTCGTCGCCCAGCACGCGGCCGCCAAAGCCTATGCATTCGCCCTTGACGTTGCGGATAGGGAACATCACCCGGTCGCGGAAGCGGTCGTAGCGTTTGGCCTCGCCCTGGGCATTTTCTTCACCGGCCTCGCCGGTGATGACCAGGCCGCTTTCCACCAGCAGCGGGTCGTTGTAGTCGGGAAACACGCTGGCCAGGCTGCGCCAGCCTTCGGGCGCATAGCCCAGGCCAAAGGTCTTGGCGATCTCGCCCGACAGGCCGCGGCCCTTGAAGTAGGCAATGGCGCGCTCGGAGTTGCGAAGGGCCTTGATGTAGGCAATGGCGGCTTTTTCCAGCACGCTGGTCAAGGTGGCCTGCTGCTCGCGCATTTGCGCGGCCCTGGCCCGGTCCTGCGGCGAGACATCGTCTTCCGGCACCTGCAGGCCGTACTGCTGGGCCAGGTCTTTCACGGCCTCGATAAAGCTCATGCCCGCGTGCTCCATCAGAAAACTGATGGCGTTGCCGTTCTTGCCGCAGCCAAAGCAGTGGTAGAACTGTTTGGCCGGGCTGACGCTGAAAGAGGGGGATTTTTCGCCGTGAAACGGGCACAGGCCCATGAAATTGGCGCCGCCCTTTTTGAGCTGCACATGGCGGCCGACGATGTCGACCACGTCGGCGCGCGC
>CAZWDK010000374.1:0-2877 GCA_964633095.1 uncultured Polaromonas sp.
CGATGAAGGCAATCTTCAGCGGCGCCCAGGGCACCCCAGGCAATCCCGTAGCGGGCTGAATTCAGACAGGTGAACGGCCCCTTGAGGCCGCGTACCTCGGGGAAGGCGTTTTCCTCCGGACAGAAGACCTCGTCCATCACGATCTCGCCCGTGATGCTGGCGCGCAGGCCGACCTTGCCGTGAATGGCCGGGGCGGAAAGGCCTTTCCAGCCTTTCTCCAGGATGAAACCGCGAATCTGCCCGCCGTCGTCCTTGGCCCACACCACAAAGACATCGGCGATCGGGCTGTTGGTGATCCACATCTTGGCACCGCTGATGGAGTAGCCGCCGTCGACCTTCCTGGCGCGCGTGATCATGCCGCCCGGGTCGGAGCCGTGGTTGGGTTCGGTCAGGCCGAAGCAGCCGACCCACTCGCCGCGGGCGAGCCTGGGCAGGTACTTCTGCTTTTGCGCCTCGGTGCCGAACTCGTTGATCGGCACCATGACCAGGGAGGACTGCACACTCATCATGGAGCGGTAGCCCGAATCAACGCGCTCGACCTCGCGGGCGACCAGGCCATAGCAGACGTAGTTCAGGCCGGAGCCGCCGTAGGCTTCGGGGATGGTGGCGCCGAGCAGGCCCAGCTCGCCCATCTCGTTGAAGATGGCGCGGTCGGTCTTCTCGCTGCGGAACGCGTCCTGCACGCGCGGCAGCAGACGCTCCTGGCAGTAGGCCTGGGCGGCATCGCGCACCTGGCGCTCGTCGTCTGTCAGCTGGCTGTCAAGCAGCAAGGGGTCGGACCAGGAAAAGGTGGCACGGCCGGGATGAGACATGGGGGGCTCCAAAAATAGGGTTCTGTTGAGGGTCGGGCTTAGTCGTTGCGCAGCAGTTCGCGGCCGATGATGATTTGCTGAATTTGTGTGGTGCCTTCGTACAGGCGCAGCAGGCGCACATCGCGGTAAAAGCGCTCCACCGGGTATTCGTTGATGTAGCCGGCACCGCCGTGGATCTGAACGCCGCGGTCGGCCACGCGCCCCACCATCTCGGTGCAGAACAGCTTGGCGCATGACACGCGCATGGAGACGTCCGGATCCGACACGTGGGCCGGCTTGCCGTCGAAACGCCTGGCGACTTCCTGGACCAGCGACCAAGCGGCCAGCAGTTCCGCCTGGCTGTCGGCCAGCATGGCCTGGATCAGCTGGAACTCGCCGATGGCCTTGCCGAACTGCTGGCGGTCACGGGCGTAGGCGACGGACTCCTCCATGATGCGATGGGCCATGCCGCAAGCCACGGCCGAGATGTGCAGGCGGCCGCGGTCAAGCACCTTCATCGCGGTTTTGAAACCCTGGCCGGGCACGCCGCCAATGATGTTGGCGGCCGGGACGCGCACGTTTTCCAGGATCACGTCGCAGGTCTTGGTGCCACGCTGGCCCATCTTCTTGTCGGTCTTGCCCAGCGTGATGCCCGGCAGATCAGACGGCACGATGAAGGACGAGACACCGCCCGCGCCCGGGCCGCCGGTGCGCGCCATCAGGGTGAAGGCGCCGGCGCGCGGCGCGTTGGTGATGAAACGCTTGGTGCCGTTGAGAACGTAGTGGTCGCCGTCGAGGTCGGCCCGGGTCTTGAGAGACGCCGCGTCGGAGCCGGCATCCGGCTCGGTCAGGGCGAACGACATGATCAGCTCGCCACTGGCCACGCGCGGCAGGATGTCGCGCTTTTGCTCCGGCGTGCCGTCCATCAGGATGCCTTGCGAGCCGATGCCCACGTTGGTGCCGAACACGGAACGGAAGGCCAGCGCGGTCTTGCCGATCTCGTGGGCCACCTGGACCTCCTGGCTCATCGACAGACCAATGCCACCGAACTCCTCCGGAATCGACAGGCCGAACAAGCCCATGGTCTTCATGTCTTCGACGATATCGGCCGGCACCTCGTCGTGCTCTTCGAGGTGGTTTTCGGCCGGCACCAGGCGCTCGCGGATGAAGCGCTGCAAGGTGGGCAACAGGATGTCAAACGATTCGGAATCAAGGGCCATGGTGGTGAGATCGATAGGGTTGAGAAAGCAGAGATTCAAATGGCGCCAGCGGCCTTCAGGCGCTGCAGGTCAGCCCCGTCCAGGCCCAGCAGTCCGGACAGCACTTCCTGCGTGCCCTCGCCCAGCATGGGAGGTGGGTGGCGAACCGGCAGGCGCTCGCCGTCGAGCCGGTAGGGAGGCGCCAGCACGTGCATGCTGCCGGTCTCGGGCTGGGGCTGCCGGGTCAGCAGGCCGCCACGGGCCGTGCGTTCGGAGGTCAGCGCCTCGTGCAGGCCCAGCACCTCACCGCAAGGGATGCCGGCGCTCGCCAGGCGCTGCAGCAGCAAGGCACGCGGTCGGCAGCGCAAGGCCTGAAGGATCTGCGGCAGCAACTCCGCGCGGTTTGCGGTGCGCTGCACGTTGGTCTTGAATCGTTCATCGTCGGCCAGGTCGGGGCGCTCGATCACCTCGCGGCAAAAGCGCTCGAACTGGCTGTTGTTACCCACGGTGATGACGAGCGGTCCGTCGGCGGCATCGAAAACGCCATACGGCACGATGGAGGGATGAGAATTGCCGTAGCGCGGTGGGTCCTGTTCGAGCAGCAGGGCTTCGATCCCGTAGTAGGCGGTGACCATGATGCCGCAGTCGTACAGCGCCATCTCGATGTGGCGGCCCTGGCCGGTGCGCTGGCGCTCGAACAGCGCCGCGAGCACCGCCTGGGCCGAGTACATGCCGGTGAACAGGTCCACCACCGCCACGCCGAACTTCAGCGGCGGCTGGTCGGCCTCGCCATTGAGGGCCATCAAGCCGGCCTCGCCCTGCACCAGCAGGTCGTAGCCCGGGCGCGCCGCCTCAGGGCCGGTGCGGTCGTAGCCCGAGATCGAGCA